>DASSRN010000261.1:0-7326 GCA_035701785.1 Acetobacteraceae bacterium
GAGAGCTTCGAATATACCTCCGGCACGCCGCTCGATACGCCCTCTGGATTCATGGTCGGCGCTTACCACATGGTGGTACCGTCATCGGGCGAGAATTTCGACGTCGCCATCCCGGCGTTCAGTCTGGACAGCCCGCACCAGGGCGGTAGGGTGCATTAACCGCATACCGGGTCCTCGACCCAATCCCAATGCTGGAGGGAAGTCGCCGTGAACATCGTCACGCCTGTCGACCGCGCGCCGTCGGCAGAATCGACCGACCGGCCGTCGCGTGAAGAGGCCGAGGCGGCGGTCCGCACGTTGCTGCGCTGGGCCGGCGACGACCCGACGCGCGAGGGGCTGATCGACACGCCCGCCCGGGTGGCGCGTGCCTATGAGGAGTTCTTCGCCGGTTACGACATCGATCCGGTCGCGCTGCTCGAGCGCACCTTCGAGGAGACCGACGGCTACGACGAGATCGTGCTGTTGCGCGACATCCGCCTGGAGAGCCACTGCGAGCACCACATGGTGCCGATCATCGGCCGGGCCCACGTCGCCTATCTGCCCTATCGGCGGGTGGTCGGGATCAGCAAACTGGCTCGGGTGGTCGAAGCCTATGCCAAGCGACTCCAGATCCAGGAGAAGCTGACCGCGCAGATAGCCAACACCATCCAGGAGGTGCTGGAGCCGCGCGGCGTCGCCGTGGTGATCGAGGCGGCGCACCAGTGCATGACGACGCGCGGCGTCAACAAGCCGGGCGTGACGATGGTCACCAGCCGCATGCTGGGCGCATTCCGCGACAATCCGGCGACGCGGCGGGAAGTGCTGGCGATGATTGGCAACGGCAAGGGAATGGGCGGCGAACACTGAGCCCGCCGCCCGCGCGAAGCGATCAGGCTTCGTGGAATACCAGGGTGCGGATCTCGATGCTCTCGCGCGGCAGCGCGTCGGCCGGCGCGGTCGGATCTTCGAAGGCGGTATGTGGTGCGAAGCGCGCGCGACCGTCGGTCGCTGAATCGTAGCACTTCAGCAGCAGCGCCTCATCAGGCTGCATCTCTGGCACGTAGAACCAGCGGTGCGCCGGGTTGTAGTGCACGCCGTAGGTCTCGCCGACCCGGTTCCGGTACACGAGGTCCGACGGCACCAGATCCTCGGGTGCCACTGAGCCGGCGTCGCATACAGCGAGCGGCGCGTCGCGCAGCGGGCCGCGGATCGGCCGCCACAGGTTGATCACCTGCACGCGTCCGCGCAGCAGCTTCTCGGCCTCGTCGCCGAAGAAGTCGCGCACCCGCTGCGGCCCCGACGTCGCGGTGTGATCGACATGCACCCCGGTTGCCGGTTGGCGCGGCGCGCCGGGCGCTCGATCTTCCGTGCCGCTTACGCGCCTGCGCAGCGTGTGGTCGAAGATGAAGACCTTGCTGGCGCCGGTGGCCTCGGTCAGCACGTGCTGCACCTCGGGGTAGTACACGCGCCGCACCTCGTCCTCGTCCCAAAAGTCCTTGACCGCACTCGGCGAGCGCAGGACCGCGAAGCCCTCGCGGTCGAGCGAAACATCGGATGCAGCCGGGCGCACATCGTGGATCGCCACGCTGTGCTGCTCGCGCTGCACGTTCGACCGCGCGACGCCAGGCGGTGGTTCGAACGTGTAGTTACGCGGGCGATCCGCCATCGGGGCCAGGTAGTTCAGCGTCGCCTCGACATGCGGCAGATGGTCAAACCGGTCCGTGTTCATTGTTGCTCCTCCTCGGCGGGTGGTTCTCAGCAGGGCGGCAGCGAGCGCCAGAACGGGGTGTGCAGCTCCCGGTATACATCTGCTGTGGTGGCACCAAAATCAGCCAGTTCGTGCGGCGCCATCTGGGCCAACGCACGGCGTTCGCGGATGCGGCGGCGCCAGAGCGACAGCGTCTCTGCCAGGCGGGCCAGCCCGTGGCGGCGTACACTGGCCCATGGGCGAACCCCAAGGGGTTGAGAATTTGTCAGGGAAGGGTGGGCGATGACGGCCATGGCCGTGCTCCTTCAGGCTACAGTTGCCGGTAAATGGCGCCTGCGGGAGCCGCTCACAAACGACAGTTTATCAGTCTTCAGATGAGCGCAGCTCATGCTAGGCTGGCGCATGGCCTTCCTGCCTTCGCTCAACGGCCTGCGCGCCTTCGAGGCCGCGGCGCGACACCTGAGCTTCACCCGCGCCGCCGAGGAGCTGTCGGTGACGCAGACGGCGATCAGCCATCTGATCCGTCGGCTCGAGGAGCAACTCGGCATCCCGCTCTTCGTCCGGCGCAACCGTGCGCTCGCGCTGACCAGGGAGGCGGAATCCTACCTGCCCGCCGTGCGCGGCGCCTTCGAGGACCTGCGCCGTGCGACCGACAGGTTACGCCGCCCCGAGCGCGAGGGGCTGCTGACCGTCAGCACCACCGCGTCGCTGGCGGCGAAATGGCTGGTGACGCGGGTCGCTGCGTTCCAGGACGCCAATCCGGGCATCGAGGTGCGCATCACCACATCGTCGCACCTGGTGGACTTTCAGCGCGACGAGGTCGACGTGGCGGTGCGCTATGGTCGGGGCAACTGGCCGGGGCTGCGGACGGACTGGCTGATGGCCGAAGGCATGTTCCCGGTGTGCAGCCCGGGACTTCAGCGAGGCGAGAAGCCACTGCTGAAGCCGGAGGATCTGGAGCATCACACGCTGCTGCATGCCACTGCGTCGCGTGAGGACTGGCAGCTGTGGCTCACCGCCGTCGGGCTGTCGGTGGCGCTGGCCACGCGGCGCGGCCTCAGCTTCGACCAGAGTTTCATGGCGATCCAGGCGGCGGTGGATGGGCTCGGGGTGGCACTGGGCCGCACCCGCTTCGTCGAGGCGGATATCGCGGCGGGGCGGCTGGTCGTGCCGTTCAACGTCGTGCTACCGGCCGATGCCGGGTTCTACATCGTCGCACCAGAAGCCACCGCGGACACACCGAAGATCACGCTGTTCCGCCAGTGGCTGATCGGCTCGGTCGAGCCCGGGGCGGTGGCACCGCCACCACCGCAGTAGCTCAGCGCGTAAGCGCGCGCTGCAACTCGGCCTTGTTCATCCTCGAACGACCTGGGATCTTGCGGCGCATCGCCTGCTGGTAAAGCTCGGCGCGCGACTTGCCGCCGGAACGCGTGCTGCGCCCGCGCGACTGGCCGTTGCGCTTCATCGCCCCACGCCCCTCTTTCTCCTGCTGCGCAGTCTCCCCGCGCCGCTCTTTCGACTTGGTGCGTGACAGCTGGCGTCGGTTCTGCCGCGGCGACTGCTGGTTCGAAGAACCGGACTCGCTCAGCGCGATCGCCACCGCCTGGCGCCGGCTCTTAACCTTGCCGCCACGGCTGCTCTCGAGCTCGCCGTGCTTCCACTCATGCATCACCCGGCCGACGGTCTCCTTCTGGGCCGAACTCTGCTTTGCCATGGCTTCCTCCATGAAAGCTGACGCCACCGGGGGGACCGGCGGCGCCATTTGCATCGTTACGCGGCCTGCCTCGCCTGCTGGTTCAGCGATTTCTGCGCCAGCTGGTTCAGCGTGGTATCCGCCTTCTTCTCTTCCTCCAGCGTCTCGTGCATCAGGCGGGCGACGTCCTCGGCGCCGCAGGTCTTTGCCCACGCGATGATCGTGCCGTAGCGTGCCATCTCATAGTGTTCGACCGCTTGGGCGCAGGCCAGGATACCGGCGTCGCGGATCGGGCCCTGCTCGAATTCCTCGACAACCTCCTCGCCTTCCTCGATCAGGCCATTGATCGCCTCGCAGGTCTGGCCGCGGGCGCGCTTGCCGAGTGCCTCGAACGCCTTTTGCAGCCGGTCGACCTGTCCCTGCGTCTCTTCCCGATGGTGCATCAGGGCCTGCTTCAGTTCGTCGCTCTGGGTTGCCTTCGCCATCTTCGGCAGCGCCTTCAGGATCTGCCGCTCTGCGTAGTACACGTCCTGCATGAACGTGATCAGCAGATCGTTCATCGTCTTCGTGGCCATCGCCATGCCTCGTTCGCTCGGGTGTGCTTCGTCGCCACGACGCGCTGCGTCGTGTGCGGGCTGTTAACCGGCGCCTCGCGAACTCGTTCAGGTTCGATCAAGCAAAAACGCGTGTGACCCCTTATGGCGCCGGCGCGTGCCAGTCAGACGGCGTGTCGTGATCCGGGTGCTGATAATTGGTGGCGCGCGTCAGGTCTTCCGGCGCAGATCCTTCGCTGGTCCGTCGCCCGGTCACTGCCGCGATCGCCGCGCTGTCGAAGTTGGTCAGCCGGCTTTCAATGCCATCGACCTGGGTCAGTGTCACTGCGCCTGGCGTGTCCAGACTGCCGATCGTCACGCTGATCTCTCCCGGCCGCTTGACATAGGCGAAGGTCAGGGGAGTACCGCAGCGCGGGCAGAACCCGCGCTCGGCTGCAGACGAGCTGCGGAACATGGCAGGTGTACCGCGCGTCCAGGCGAAGTTGTCGAGGCCGACATGCGCCCAGGCGAAGAACGGTCCCCCCACTGCCTTTTGGCACATGCGGCAATGACACACCCCAACGCGCTCGGCCGGCGCATAGAATGCATAGCGCACCGCCCCGCACTGGCAGCCACCGGTCAGAACAGGCTTGCGCTGCTCGCTCATTGGTCCACCCTTTCGCCTCCAACTACGGGGGCGGGACGATGCGCGCCGTCTGGTACGACCGACAAGGACCGGCGAGTGACGTTCTGGTGTGCGGCGAGCTGCCGACGCCGGAACCGGGCAGCTACGAGGTCCGGGTGAAGCTCGAGGCGGCCGGCGTCAATCCGTCCGACACCTATCGCCGGCGCGGCCCGACGCCGGCGATGGAATATCCGCGCGTTGTCACGTCCAGCGACGGCGCGGGCGTGGTGGACCGGGTCGGACGGATGGTGCCGGACAGCTGGGTGGGCCGGCGGGTATGGCTGTACAACGGCCAGCGGAACGGCCGGTGGATGGGCACGGCGGCGGAATACATCGCGCTGAACGTCGACCTGGTGATGCCGCTGCCCGAGCACGTGTCGTTCGCCGAGGGCGCCACGCTCGGGGTTCCTGGCATGACCGCGCATTACTGCGTATTCGTCGCCGGCCCGGTGCAGGGCCGCACGCTGCTGGTCACCGGCGCGGCCGGCGCGGTCGGGCACTACGCGGTGCAACTGGCGAAATGGGCGGGTGCCACGGTGATCGCGACCGTCAGTTCGGATGCCAAGGCCGAACGCGCGCGGGCCGGCGGGGCCGATCACGTGGTGAACTACCGCACCGAGGACGTCGCGGGCCGGGTGCGCTACATCACCGGCGGCGAGGGCGTCGATCATGTCGTGGACGTCGATTTCGGCGGCAATCTCGCGGCGACCCTGCGTTGCGTGCGGGCCAACGGCAGCGTGGCGATCTATGCGTCGAACGGTGACCGCACGCCAAAGCTGCCGGTCGGCGAACTGATGCAGCGCAACGTCTCGCTGTATCCGATGTCGCTGCCCGGCACGCTGCCGGCGGCGCGCAAGCGGGCGCAGGGCGACATGACGCGCTGGGTCGCAAGCGGGCAGCGCCTGCTGTCGGTGGCCGCGCAGTTCCCGCTCTACGAAGCGGCGGCCGCGCACATGGCGGTGGAGCGTGGCGACAAGGTCGGCACCGTCGTCCTTGACTGTTCCCACTAAGCCGGCAGGAGAGATCCATGCCCGACACTATCCAGGCCGAACCATCCGAGGCCCGTTCCAGGCAATTCCTTGCTGATATTACCCGATTGCTTCCGGCGGTCCGTGCGCGGGCCGCGGAGACCGAGCAGCTTGGCCGCGTGCCGGACGGCAGCATCCGTGAGCTGACCGAGGCCGGCGTGTTCCGTGCGACGCAGCCGCGGCAATGGGGTGGACTGGAGATCGACCATGCGACCTTCTACGAAGGTATGGCGCTGATAGCCTCCGCCTGTGGCTCAACCGGCTGGGTGTCGAGCGTGGTCGGTATCCATCCGTGGCAGGTCGCCTTGTTCGCCGATGCGGCGCAGCGCGATGTGTGGGGCGAGGACCGTGACACGCGCATCGCGTCGTCGCTGGCCCCGGTCGGCAAGGTGCGCCGCGTCGATGGCGGGTACCGGCTGTCCGGCCGGTGGCCGTTCTCCAGCGGGGTCGATCACTGCACCTGGGCGCTGATCGGCGGCGTGATCCCGGATGGCGAGGGTGAGTTCCGCACCTTCCTGGTGCCCAGTTCCGACTATGCGATCGACCAGGAGAGCTGGCAGGTGACCGGCCTCGCCGGGACCGGCAGCAAGGACCTGCTGATCGAGGATGCGTTCGTTCCGGAACACCGCACGCACAGCGTGGTGGATGTCTACCATGGCCGAGACCCGGGCTTCGCGGTCAACGACCGGCCCTACTTCCGCCTGCCGTGGCGACTGGTGTTCGGCTACACCATCGCCGCACCGGCGATCGGTGCGGGCATCGGTGCAGTGGAGGCGTTCATCGACACCAACAGAGCACGCGTCTCTGCCTATGGCGGCCCACCGGTCGCGCGCGACCCAGCGGTGAACCGTGCCCTGGCGCGTGCCCTGACGGAGACCAACAGCGCGCGCTTGCGGCTTGCGGCAACCTGGCGCGAGTTGCGCGCAACGCTCGATGCCGGCGAGGCGATCCCGTTCCCGCGCCGCGTGCAGGCGCTGTACGAGGCGGCGCTGGCCCACCATGCGAACACTGACGCGGTGTGCGCTCTGGTGGCGGTGAACGGTGGCCGCACGATGCGCACCGACGGGGTGCTGCAGCGCGCGTTCCGCGACCTGCTGGCGATGCGCAACCATCCGGCGGCCAATCTCGAATTCAGCGGGACGTTGTATGCGCAGGCCATGCTGGGCCTGGAGCCGCCGCCGTTCGTGCCGTCGCAGCGCTTCGTGTTCTGACGGCAAGGAGAAAGCAAAGGCATGATCACCCGACGTGGCGCCACGACTGGCTTGGGCGCCCTGCTGCTCGCCCGCGGTGCTTTGGCGCAGGAGATGCCGAAGCCTGGCAAACGCGACTGGGCGAAGGAGATCCCGGTGATGCGCATCGGCCTGCTAGGTGGCGAAAACGACGCCGACCGGCTGGCCCGCGTTGATGGCTACAAGAAGCTGATGGAGAGCACGTTCGAAGTGCCGGTGAAGCTGCTGGTCGCCGCCGACTATGCCGGCGTTATCCAGGCATTCGCCGCGAAGCAGCTTGAGACCGCGTATATGAGCCCGGCCGCCTATGCCTCGGCGTGGCTGGAGAGCAACGGCGACGTCGTGCCGCTGGTGGTGACGCAGGAGCAGGATGGCAGCAACTCCTACATCTCGGTGATGTACACCCGCGCCGACAGCGGCATCGCGTCGCTGGCCGACATGAAGGGGCATTCGCTGGCCTGGGCCGATCCG
>DASSRN010000262.1:0-7621 GCA_035701785.1 Acetobacteraceae bacterium
CGCGGTCGCCGGCCCGGTCAGGCCCATATAGGTGATCGTGTAGTTCAGCTTCTTGGTGGTGGTATCCAGCGTCGCGAGCACGTCGCCGCTGGCATTCGAGGTGGTCGGCGGCACTTCGGACTTGCCGGTCATCGTGGCGCGGTAGTCGACCATAGCTGCCGAGGCGACCGACAGGTAGCCAACGGTGAATACCGCGGCGAATACTGACGTGCGGACCATGAAATCCCCCTCTCGTTACCGTTTGAGTGTCAGCTTGCTGGAAGACGCGAAGGAAGTCACGGTATTCCACTGTTCGGCGACGGAATTGTGCTGACAATACCGTCATCGAGAGGTGACTCTGCTACCCCCTCGGCCGCTCGGTCGCCACGCTGCGGATCGCCTCGTCGTGGATCGAGCGGGTGATACGACGCTTGATCGCCATGAACGCGTCGCTGGTCAGCATGTCCACATGGCGGGGACGTGGCAGGTCGATCTCGACCAGTTCCTTGATGCGGCCGGGGCGTGCCGTCATCACGTAGACCCGGTCGCCCAGCAGGATCGACTCGTCGATGTCGTGGGTTATGAACAGCACGGTCTTGTGCGACGCCTGCCAGATGTCCAGCAGCAGCTCCTGCATCAGCGAACGCGTCTGGCTGTCGAGAGCGCCGAAAGGCTCGTCCATCAGCAGCACCGCCGGATCGTTGGCGAGCGCGCGCGCCAGCGCCACGCGCTGCATCATGCCTCCGGACAGCTGCTTCGGGTACAGCCGCTCGAAGCCCTCCAATCCGACCTGGGCGATGAACCGGCGCGATGTCTCGCGGCGCAGCGCGGCGGGGATCCCGGAGATACGCAGGCCGAACTCGACGTTGTCCTGCACGCTGAGCCAGGGGAACAGCGTATAGGACTGGAACACCATGCCGCGGTCCTTGCCGGGCCCGCTGATCGCTGTGCCATCGAGCAGGATGGCGCCTTCGGTCGGTTCGATCAGGCCGGCGACCAGCCGCAGCAGGCTGGTCTTGCCGCAGCCCGAAGGACCGACGATGACGCAGAACTCCTTGTCCGCGATGTCGAGCGAGATGTTCTCGAGCGCAGTGACCTGCATGCCGCCCGGTGAGGCGAACCGGAGCGCCACGTTGTCGATGCGCAGCTTGTGCTCGTTCAAGCGGATGCCCAGGGCAGCAGCCAACCGCGCAGCAGCTTGAACAATTGGTCGGTGATCAGTCCAAGCAGGCCGATCACCATGATGCCGAGAAAGATCTGCTCGGTGAACAGCCCGCGCATCGAGTTCAGGATGAAGTACCCGAGACCTTTGTTCGCTGCGACCAGTTCCGCGACGACCAGATAGGTCCACGCCCAGCCCAGCGTGACGCGCAGCGTGTCCATGACGCCAGGCAGCGTCGCCGGGATCAGCACGCGCGCCACCACCGTGCGACGCCCGGCGCCCAGCGTGTACGACACGTCCAGCAGGTCCTGCGACACGCCTCGCGCGACATCGGCGATCAGGATCAGCTGCTGGAAGAACGTGCCGATGAAGATGACCGAGATCTTCTCTTCGATGTCGATGCCGACCCATAGGATCAGCAGCGGGATCAATGCCGAGACCGGCAGGTAGCGGACGAAATTGGTCACCGGCTCCAGCGCCGCTTCGGCGATCTTGAAGCTGCCCATCAGGATGCCGAGTGGCACGGCAAAGATCGAGGCGATGATGAAGCCGGCCATGATCTCGGTGACGCTGACCCAGGTGTTCACCGCGAGCGAGCCATCGCTGATGCCATCGATCGCCGCTTTCACCACCTGGTCCGGCGTCGGCAGGAAGTCGTTGCGCACCATCCCGCCATAGGACAGCGCGCACCACAGCACCAGGATCGATCCGGCCACGAGCGTGCTTACCGTGAGGTAGGCACGCCGTGGGATGTCTTTCTTGGGTGCGACGTAGGCGTCGAGCAGTGACGCCATCAACCGCCGACGTAGCTGTAGTTGATCAGGTCGGCCGGGGTCACCTTCACCTGGAGCTTGCCGTGGCTCGACCAGATGTCGATCGCGTCCTTCACTGTGTTGGCGAGCGGACCTGGCTTCGCCGACGTGCCGAAGAACGCCTTGTTGTCGTCGCCGCCATAGAACTTGATGCCGGGCAGCGTCGACTTGAACTCCTTCGGATCCTTCAGCCAGCCGCCGACGCCCTTCGCCATGATGGCGATCGATTCGTCCGGATTGGCGCGATAGTAGGCGACTGCTTCGTTCCACGACTTCACGATCGCCTCGACGTCCTTCTTGTGGGCGTTGGCCCAGGCGGTCTTCACGATCAGCACGTCGGTGATCAGGCCGGGCGTGGTGGAGCTATCGACCAGCAGGTGGCCGAAATCGGTGGACTTGCCCTTGGTGAGCCACGGTTCCCAGGTCACCGCGGCATCGACGCGCTTGGCGACGAACGCACCGCCGGCATCGCCCGCCGTCATGTTCACTGTATTCAGGTCGGACTCCTTCAGCCCGGCCTTGCCCAGCAGCACGTTCAGATAGAACTCCGACACCGAGCCTTCGTTGACCGCGACCTTTCGGCCCTTCAGGTCGGCGACGGACTTGACGTCCTTGATCGCGACGATGCCGTCGCCGCCGTTCGAGTCATCGATCGCCACGACATACTGGAAGTCGGTCGGCTGCTTGAGATACAGCAGCGCGGTGTCGACGGTGCTGGCGATCATCTGGATCTTGTCGGCCATCAGCGTGGGGAAGCGCTCCTTCGGGTCCTCCATCACGATCAGGTCGACATCGACGCCGTTCTTCTGGAACATGCCCTTGTCGCGGGCGATATAGAGCGGGCCATAGCCTACCCATGTCGAGTGGGCGATCTTCACGGTATCGGCGCGCGCCGATACAGCATCCAGGCCTGGTACAACGAACAGCCCAAGCAGCAGCGCTGCCAGCGGCCGGATCCAGTACTGCATCAATGTTTTCCTCCCTGTCAGGTGCGCCGCCTTGGCGCGGCCTACACCACGAGACGTATCTTGGCCGCGGTCGCCGGCTCGCGTGGCAGGCCGACGGTTTCGGTGAACGAGCCCCACATGTCGCCGTTGTAGGCGTCGAGCGCGAACTGGCGCGGGCGGTAGCTGGCCTCCTGCTCGGGCAGGATGTGCTTAACGCCGACCGAGTATTCGTAGACCATGCCGTCCGGGCCTTCGAAATACACCATCATGGCGGTGGAGATCGGGTGCCGTCCGGGGCCATAGATGATCTTCACGCCGCGCTGCTTCAGCCAGTAGTACGACTGCATCACGTCGTCGACGTCTTCGACCTGATGGTTGATGTGCTGGATGCCGGGACGCGTGGACGGCATCAGCACCACGGAATGGTGCACGGTGCCGATGCGCAGGAAGGTCGCCTCGCCGAGCCAGTCGGAGATCCGCGCATTGACCAGCCTGGTCCAGAACTCGGTGTCGCGCTTGGTGTCGGTGCTGAACAGCGCGACGTGGCTAAAGTTGGTGATCCCGACGGGGCGGCCGGGGAAGAACTTCGCGCCGGTGTTGTACGGCCGCGCCAGGATCTCGATCCTGTTGCCGCTGGGATCGGACGAGGCGATGAAGGCGCGGGTGCGGCGGGCATCGCATTCGTCGCGCGTGCCGACATGCACCGGGCGTCCGGCGGCTTCCAATGTCGCGGCGACCGTCTCGAGGTCGTCGGGGTCGATCAGCTCCAGGCCGATCGTCTGGTCTGCCGGATCACCCTCGAAATACACCAGCGTATGGTCACGCGTATCGCCGCGCACATCGACCTTGTCGCTGCGGAAATAGGCGGCGTTGCCCTCGCGGGCGGCGAGCTGAAGCCCGACCACGTCGGTGGCGAAGCGGATCGCGCCATCGAGGTCCTGCGTGCCCAGGCGCACGTAGCGGATGTCGTGCAGGTTGATCATCGGGGCTGTTCTCCCAAGCCGGCGGCGCGAGCCTAGCCCCGCAATCGTTGCGGCGCCACTGGGTCAGGCGGTGGGGGCGCGCCGGAGCTCGGGTTCGACCAGACGCTCGAACGCGAGGTCGCCGGTGGCGGCGATACGGCCGGCGCCGATCGCTTCACGTGGGTCATCGGCGTTGCGCCATAGCTTGTACTCGTCACTGTACGGCAGCCCCATCGCCTCAGCCAGCAGGTGGATCCAGTTCACCACGCGGAACGGGCGGTTGCGCTCCAGCGCCACCGCCTCGCGGTGACAGGAGTGAAAGACCGTCACCAGCGTGTCGGCGCCGGTTTCGTCGAGCGCGGCCAGCGTGTCGCGATGCGCGCGCGAAAGTAGGCCGGGCACCGCGGCGATGGCCGAGCACATGTGACCGGGCACGTGCAACGGATGGTCGAGCACCCTCAATCCGGGGATCATGCCGAGAAGCATGGGAACATCGGTGTTGACCGGCACGCGGCCCTGGAAGCCGTGATGCGCGTGCAGCAACACGCGTGCTGGCACCGGTTGCGTGAGCAATGGGCGCAGGCAGTCGACGCGCGATGCCAGCAACTGGGTGATGTGCTGCGTCTCGAAGGCCGCCTCGGTCACCGGCGCCATGAAGTCGTCCATGTTCATGTGGCAGGACGGGCACCAGGTCACCACGGTCTCGCGTCCGGTGGCGTTGAACTTCTCCACCGTGCGCGCGGCCATGCCGGCGGCGATGCGTGCGTTCTTCTCCTGCGGCGAGCCGCAGCAATAGGCGGGACCGCCGGCGGGCGCCGCGGCAACGCCGACGCGGTCGAGGATCTGCGTGACCAGGCGCACGATCTCGCCGTGCCGCGCCATGTTGCAGCCGTACCAGAAGGTGACGCTGGCGTTGGGTGTCACAGCCATTTCGCCTGCTCCTCTTCGGTCATCGTCAGTCGCGCGAACGCCTTGACTCGCGCTGACCATCCCGGATCGTGCTTTGCGGTGACGCGCGGCGCGTCGCCCAGCGCGCCGCGGACGCGCAGCGACGCGAGCCGCATCAGGAATGCGGCGTCGAGCTGCTCGGGGCACGCCGATGTGCAGACGCCGCTGCGCGTGCACGTGCCGGCGAAGGCGATCGCTTCGGCGGTGCCTGGGCCGTCGCGCAGGATGTCGCGGATGCCGGCCATCACGACTTCAGGTGCGGCACCGTCCAGCGCCTGGGTGTGCGGCACCATGGGACAGGCACGGTAGCACGCGCCGCAGGCTGTGCAGGCCGTTGCCAGCCTGGCGGAGTTGTCACGGATGTAGGAGACGAGGTGCTGTCCGGGCTCTCGCATGCGCCATCCCGTGCCGGATTTCCCGGCGGGACGCAACCGCGACTTGGGAATGTCAGTGGGTGCCGCGGTCATCGGAAGACAGCAGCACACTTGCCCGCATATCCAGACCCAGGAATGCCTGCCCAGCGACCTGATAATTGGCCGGGGCGACGCAGATGTGCTGGGCCGACGCATGGATGTCGCGCACGCAACGCTCGAGCCCGAAGCTGGCAAAGGGGGAGGCTGAGCTCCCCGCACTGAACATGAGCTCGGTCGCCTGCTTCGCCGCGTTCGCCGCTTGTGTCGATGCCAGCCACAGCTCGGCCCGCTGTGCGACACTCAGCGTCTGACCTGCGAGGGCCGACTTCCAGGCGTCCTGAAGTGCTGCGTACAGGAAAGCCCGGCCGGAACGGAGCAGGGCTTCTGCATGCCCGAGGCCTGTTTGTACTGTGGCTTCATCGCGCAGCCCGCCACCGCGCGAACGGCCCGTTTTTCTGGTGGGCACAACCGCGAGTAGAATGTCTATGGCGTGGCGTGCGATGCCAAGCGAGACCGCCGCAAGGGCTGTGCCAAATAGCGCGACTGTCGGCATCGCATAGAGCGGCCCTTGCTCCACGGGCGGTTCCTGGAATGACAGGGAGCGGGCAGTCGGGACGAAGACATCGCTGACGGCGTAGTCATGGCTGCCCGTGCCGCGCAGCCCGATCGTGTGCCAGGTGTCGATGATCTCGCAGTCGGCAGCGGGGAAGAACAGAAGCCGAGAAATCGCTGTGCCGTCCGGCTTAAGGCACGGGCCGGCGCCGTCGAAGATCCGGCAACCGCCGACGATCCAGTGGGCGTGCTGGCAGCCGCTGCCGAATTGCCACCTGCCCGTGACCCGGTAGCCGCCATCGACCAGCCGCGCTTCTCCGGCCGGACGCAGTTGGCCGGCGGTTCTGACATTGGGATCACTGCCGTAGATCTCGTGCGCCACTTCGGACGGCAGGTAGCCGCCGAACACGCCATACTCGCCGATGAGCGCGACGCACCATCCTGCCGCGCCGTCGGCGCCCGCGATCTCCTCGACCACACGAAGGAGGGTCATCGGATCGGTCTCCTCGCCACCCAGCGAGCGTGGGATCCAAAGGCGAAACAGCCCCGCTCGTGCCATCGCATCGACGAGAGTTGGCGGGAGCCGGCGGGACTGCTCGATTGCGTCGGCAAGTTCATGGATCTGTGGTGCCAGCGCCCTTGCCGCAGCGATATAGCTTGATGCGCTCTCCGGCATGATATTTCCCCTCTGCGAGACCTTTGAAATGGCGCTTACCAGATCGGCGCCGCCGAAGCTCTTGACCCTTCATTTTCCCTGACGTCGGATGCGGCGAGGCAAGAGAGCGGGAGAAGAACAATGGCGGCCGATGCGGCGGTGTATGGCACAGTCGAGACGCCGCGGCTGAGCAGCGTGATCGTTGCCGCAACGATCGGCAATATGCTGGAGTGGTTCGATTTCCTGGTCTACGGCTTCTTTGCCGCGATCCTGGCCGAGGTGTTCTTTCCTGCGGGCAATCCAACTGTCTCACTGCTGATCACCTTCGGCACGTTCGGCCTGTCCTATGTCGTGCGCCCAATCGGTGCGGCGGTCATCGGTGCCTATACCGATCGCGCCGGGCGCAAGGCCGGGCTGACACTGTCGATCGCTCTGATGATGATCGGCACCACGCTGATGGTGGTCACGCCGGGCTACGCCACGATCGGCATCGCCGCACCCGTCATCATCACGCTGGCGCGCCTGCTTCAGGGCTTCTCGGTCGGCGGCGAGTTCGGCAGCGCGGTCAGCTTCCTGGTCGAGCATGCCGGCGACCGCAAGGGCTTCAGCGCGAGCTGGCAGTGGGCGAGCACCGGCATCATCTCCGTCATCGTGGCGGTGTTCGGTCTGGTGCTGACGACGAACCTGTCGCATGAGCAACTGCTGGATTGGGGATGGCGCATCCCTTACGTGTTCGGCCTGCTGGTAGGGCCGGCCGGGCTCTACATCCGCTCGCGCATGCCCGAGACGCCAGAGTTCATCGAGACACGCAGGCCACCCAGCGTGCCGATCCGTGAACTGGTCCATCGCTACCCGGGCGCGGTGCTGCTGGCGCTGGGTGCATCGGTGATCTCGAACAGCTCCTATTACCTGCTGCTCTATATCCCGACCTATGCGGTGAAGACGCTGCATCTACCGGCGTATACCGGCTTTGCGGCGACGCTGGTCGGTGGCGTTGCGCTCGCGGTGTTCTCAGTGATTGCGGGGCATGCGTCGGACCGCATCGCGCGACCGCGCATCATGCTGGTGATGGCGGGGCTGTTCGCGATTGCGGCCTACCCGGTGTTCTGGCTGATGGTGGCGTATCCATCGCTCGCCAGCGCGATGTTCGCAGTGGGTCTGCTCAACACGATCAAGGGCGGCTACAGCGGG
>DASSRN010000263.1:0-11102 GCA_035701785.1 Acetobacteraceae bacterium
GAGCGTGCCGCTTTTGGTCATGATGGCGAGCGGGCCGGCGCGCAGGCAGACGTCAGGCAGAAAGCCCAGTTTGATCTCGCCGGGGATCGCGAGGCCAGGGGTGGAGCCGCCGATCCAGGTGGCGCCGGCGTCGCGCACCGCGCGACCGATTTTCATGGCGTCGTGCAGCGGAATGCCCTCGGCTACCGTGACGATAAGCTTGATGCCGGCGGCGAGCGCTTCCTCGACCGCGGCCAGCGTTTCCGTCGGCGGCGCCATGGCTACCGATGCGATGGCGCCAGTGGCCTCGACAGCGTCGCGGCAGCTGGCGAATACCGGGACGCCGGCAACCTCGTGGGTGTCGGTGCGGGTCGATGTGCCGCCGACGATATTCGTGCCATAGCCGCGCATCAGGGCCGCGTGCGTGCGGCCCATCCGTCCGGTGATGCCCTGCACGATGACGGGTGTGGTGCGGGACAGCGCGTCGATCATGCACAGGCCTCGCGGACGCGGCTCAGCGCCTCTTCGAGGTCTTCGGTGACGAACACGTCCGGCCGACGCGCTGCCAAGATGCGTCGCGCATCGGCGGCGCCGCGCCCGACCAATCGGGCCACAACGGGTACCCGCAATGCCGGCGTGCGCTCGATCCCGGTGGCCAAGAGGTCGCCGAACTCGGCGAGGTCGGTGATGCCGGCGAACACGCTGACCAGCAGCACGCGCAGCGATGGGCGCGCTGTGATCCATTCCAGCACGCGCATTACGCGGGTCGGACTGCCTCGCATCTGCCCGGTACGCACGTCGCAGAAGTTGAGCGGCTTCATCCCGCGCGCAGTGATCTCGTCGATCAGCATCATCGACAATCCCGCGCCGGTGGTGAGCAGGCCCACCTGTCCCTCGGGGTCCACCTCGACGTAGTCGAAGCCTTCGGCCAGCTTGCGATTGGCATCGGCATAGGCCTGCGGCCGTGCTGCGATCAGCGCCGCAATGCGCGGCTGGCGTTCGAGCGCGCTCAGGTCGACTACCACCTTGGCGTCTCCCGCCACGCACGCGGCCGCAGAGACGAACAGCGGATTGATCTCTGCCAGTGCCAACTCCCGCTCGATCAGCATGGCGGCCAGTTTGCGACCGGTTTCGATCACCGATGCTTCGGCGTTCAGTTCGACCAGCGCCGCGCTGACCGCGGCGACATGAGGTGCGCAGATCCGGCTCTGCACGGAGGCGGACTGCTCGATATCGACGCCGCCGCGCAACCCGTAGATCACCTGCAAGCCATAACTAGCGGCATCGACCATGACGGACAGGTAGCGCTGCTCACCGCTGACCGCCTGTTCGATCAGGCAGGTCTCGACGCGATGCCCTTTCAGTGGCTGGCCAAGCAGCCTGTGCACGGCGGCAGCGACGTCCGCAGCCTGTGCACAGCGGATCACGCCGCCGGCCTTGCCGCGCCCACCGACGGGAACCTGCGCCTTCACCATCCACGGACCACTGCCGGGAAGGACTCCGGTCGTTGCATCGGCAACCAGAATGCCGTCAGGCACCGCTATGCCATGGTCCGCCAGCAGCGCCTTGCCGTCGGCCTCGATCAGCAGCACGTCAGTAGGTGCCGAGACCCAGGATGCCCTGATCGAAGTCCAGGTCGCCGACAATCTTGCGGCCCATCAGGTCGCGCAGTGTCTCCGACGTGCCGCCGCCGATCGTGCCGTAGCGTGCTCCGCGGTACAGGCGCGACACCGGCGCATCGTCGGTGAAGCCAAAGCCGCCGTGCAGCTGCACCGCCTCAGATGTCACGCGCAGCGACATCTCGTTGCAGAACACCTTTGCGGCCGCCGCCATGAACGGGTCGGGGAACGGACTGGCGGTGAGGCAGGCGCGGTAAAGGATGCCGCGGCCGGCCTCGATGTCCTTGAACATGTCGGCGAGCTTCCAGCGGATGCCCTGGTGATCGGCGATCGGCCTGCCGAACACCGTGCGCTCGCGCACGTAGTTCACCGCTTCGTCGAATGCCCCCTCTGCGAGACCGAGCGAGATCGCCGGATTGAGGCAGCGCTGCGTGTTGAACGCGGTCAGCAGTTTACGGAAGCCATCCTCCCTGATTACCAGGTTTTCCAGCGGCAGTTCGCAGTCGTTGAACTGGATTTCGAACAGGTTCTCGCCGCCCATCGTGTGATAGGTGCCGGTGACCTCGAAGCCCGGCGTGCCGGCCTCCAGCAGGATGCAGCCGATGCCCTCACGGCCGGGCTTGCCGTCGATCCGGCTGAACACGATGAACATGCCCGCCTCAGGGGCGCGACTGATCAGCGTCTTGGTGCCTTTCAGGATGACGCGATCGCCGACGATGCGGGCGTTGGTGCGATAGTTGGCGACGTCGGTGCCGGCGTGCGGCTCGGTCATGCAAATGGCCAGCATGCAGTCGCCCGACACGACCCGAGGAAGGATGCGGTCACGGATCGCGGCGGGGGCATAGCGGGCGATGACGCGGGTCTGCACGCCGGCCTCGCCCAGGACGGCCATGGCAGTGACGTAGCAGGCCTTGGCGATCTCCTCCAGGATCAGCGCGGTGTCCAGAATCGGCAGGCCGAGACCGCCATATTCTTCGGGCACCGACATGCCGAGGACGCCGAGAGACGCCAATTGGCGCATGTTCTCCCAGGGGAAGGCGCCGTCCATCCAGCGAGCAGCCTTGGGCTTGAATTCGGCCTGAGCCAGTTCCCGCACGGAGGCAAGCATCTGCCGCTGTTCAGCGCTGATGTGGAAGTCCATGCGGTGGGGCAATCCTTCGCTGTCGCGGGCTTGCAGTGTAGGGGCTGTTGCGCTCGTGCACTACGCCGTCGGCAAACCGGACGGGCACCGGTTATCTCAAAATTCATACTTGCTTTCACGGCGCTGTGAAGGCATATCACAGACACGTGAGGCATCAATTGGGTGCCCGGTTTGGAGTTCTGGCGCATGCCGAGACCGCTGATCAGCCGCCCTGCGCCCACCGGTCTCGCCTTCGAGATCGGCGATCTCGTGCTGCTGAAAGGCTGGGCCGATTTTCACGGCCTGCAGATGGTGGTTGAGCTCGATCACTGCGTCGAGGGTGACGAATACGAAGAAGTCATCGCCTTCTACGTCAACAAGAGCCGGCTACGGCGTTGGATCCTGTGGCGCTCGGCGGATGAGATCGTCGTCCAGCCGTTGATTGGCCGCAGCATGCGTTTCGCGAACGTGGCGGATGCCATTGAGAGCCTCGTGCCCGAGAAGGCCTGAGGAAAAGCTTCAGCTTCGATACGAACCGTTGATGTCGATGTAGCCGTGCGTCAGATCGCACGTCCACACGGTCGCCTTGCCACGCCCCATGCCAAGATCGATGGCGATCGTGACCTCCCGGCCTTTCATATGCTGCACCACCGGCGCCTCGTCATAGCCGGGCACCACGCCGCCATCGCGCGCCATCCATACGCCGCCGACGCCGACCGATAAGCTGTCGCGGTCGGCCGGTTCGCCGGCCTTGCCCACCGCCATAACGATGCGGCCCCAGTTGGCGTCTTCGCCGGCAATGGCGGTCTTCACCAGCGGGGAATTCGCCACCGCCAGTCCAACCCGCCTGGCTGACCGTGCGGTGGTGGCGCCGCTGACATCGACCCGGACCAGCTTCTGCGCGCCCTCGCCGTCACGCACGACCTGAAGTGCGAGGTCCAGCAGGACCGCATCGAGCGCCTTGCTGAAATCCGCCAGCATCCGTCCGCCTTCGGCGGGCACTCGGGGGTGTTTGGCCTGACCGGTGGCGAACAGCAGCACGGTGTCCGAGGTGGAGGTGTCCGAGTCGACCGTGGTGCAGTTGAAGCTCGCGTCCACGCCCTTCTTCAGCAGCGCCTGCATCGCCCCTGCCGGCAGCTTCGCGTCGGTAAAGACGAAGCACAGCATGGTGGCCATATCGGGCGCGATCATCCCACTGCCCTTGGCGAAGCCGCTGATCCGCACGTCCGTTTCACCGATCCGGGCGGTGCGCGTGGCCGCCTTGGGAAAGGTGTCCGTGGTCATGATGCCACGCGCCGCGGCCTCCCAGCCATCGTCGCGCAGTTCCGCATGCAGTGAAGGCAATGCGGCGACCAGCTTTTCGTGCGGCAGCACCTCGCCGATGACGCCGGTGGAGGCGATGAAGACCTGCCTGGCCGGGGACCCCACCAGCTTGGATGCTGCGGCGGCAGTGGCCATGCAAGCGTCGCGACCAGCCTTGCCGGTGAAGACGTTGGCGTTGCCTGCATTCACCACCACGGCCCGCGCCTTGCCGCCCGAGAGCGACGCGCGGCACCAGTCAACCGGCGCGCCGGGGCATTTGCTGGCAGTGAACGCCCCCGCAACCGTGGTTCCTGCCGCCAGTTCTATCATCACGAGATCGGTTCGACCCTGGTAGCGGATCCCGGCGGCAGTGGCGCCGAGGCGAACCCCGGCGATCGGCGGCAGTTCCGGCAGCGAGACGGCGAGCGGGGAGATTTGCGTGACCATGAACGTTTCCCTGGAACTCGCTGGGCTTATTGCTTTGCGGGTGCTGGCGGGGGCTCGGCAGTGTCGGTCGGGCGGGGCTGCGAGCCGTCCAGGTTGAATTTCTCAACCGAAGCGGCGGAGCGTGCCTTCGCGACGGCCTTCTGCACCCCTTCCTGGATCATCTTCTGACGCAATTCGTCCTTCGCCTGACCGAAGTCCGGCGGCTGCGCTTTGCGGCGTTCGACCACCATGATCACGTGCCAGCCGAACTGGCTGTGCACAGGCTCCTGTGAGATCTGGCCAGGCTGGAGGGCGAAGGCGGCGGTGGCGAACTCTGGTACCATCTCGTCCTTCTTGAAGAAGCCCAGGTCGCCCCCCTGCTGCTGCGCGCTGGGGTCCTTGCTGTACTGCTTGGCCAGCGTGGCGAAATCGGCGCCGCCCTTCAGTTGAGTGATGATCTTCTTCGCTTCTGCCTCGTCCTCCACCAGGATGTGCTTGGCGTGCACTTCCTCTTCGCCCGCCTTGCCGGCGGCCTCATGGTCGAAGCGCGCCTTCACCGCCTGGTCGGTCACCAGCGGGGCGACCTCCTTGTTCAGCATGGCGGTCTGCAGCGCGCGGTCCTGAGCGGTAGCGATCTGGCGTTGCACTGCCGGGTCGTGGTCAAGGCCAGTCTTGCGCGCCTCGGCGATCAGCGCACGCCCGTCGATCAACTGGTCCAGCAGCATCGGATAGAGCGTCTGCGGCGGCATACCACGCACGTTCTCCGGGAGCGCCTGGGCGGCGTCCTTCAGGTCGCTCAGGTGGATCGGCTGGCCGTCCACCTTGGCAACGACCGGATCCGGCGGCGGCGTCGCCGTCCCCTGTGCGCGGGCGGCGGCGCTGCCCAGCAGGGCGGCAGCGAGCAGGCAGCATGCAGTACCAGCGGTACGCGTCATCAAATCACCTATGCGAGGCAGGCCTGCATCATGGCCGAACCAACCTCCCGTCACAAGAATACCGTGCGGGCTGGGCTTGGTTCGGGGGCGCGATGTCGTTGACCGCAGACGACACGGGTCCTATCTGAACCGATGCCCCGGACTCTCACTCCGGGGTTGCCGGCACGGCCGCCGGCCATCCTGGAAGGTCCCATGTTCAACGCCATCGCCCGCGCCGTATTCGGCACTGCCAACGACCGCTCACTCAAGGGGTACCAGCGGCGCGTGCCGCAGATCAATACCCTGGAACCAGCGATGGAGGCGCTGTCGGACGAGGCGCTGCGGGACAAGACCGCGGAGTTCCGTCAGCGGCTGACGGATGGCGCCACGCTCGACGACCTCCTGCCGGAAGCGTTCGCGGCGGTTCGTGAGGCGGCGCGGCGGACGCTGGGCCAGCGGCATTTCGACGTGCAGCTGGTTGGCGGGATGGTGCTGCACGACGGCAAGATCGCCGAAATGAAGACAGGCGAGGGCAAGACACTGGTCGCCACGCTGCCGGTGTACCTGAACGCGCTGGCCGGCAAGGGCGTGCACATCGTTACGGTGAACGACTATCTGGCCCGCCGCGACGCCGAATGGATGGGGCAGATCTACCAGTTCCTCGGCATGTCGGTTGGCGTGATCGTGCACGGCCAGGACGACGAGATGAAGCGCGCGCAGTACGCCGCCGACATCACTTACGGCACCAACAACGAGTTCGGCTTCGACTACCTGCGCGACAACATGAAGTACCGGCTGGAGGACATGGTCCAGCGCGAGTTCTTCTTCGGCATCGTCGACGAGGTGGACAGCATCCTGATCGACGAAGCGCGCACGCCGCTGATCATCTCGGGTCCGGCGGAGGACAGCTCCGACCTGTATCGCCAGGTGGACGCCGTGGTGAAAGAGCTGGTGAAGGATCCGGAGACCTACGAGAAGGACGAGAAGGTCCGTACCGTCGCCTTGACCGAGCCGGGATCGGAGCGGGTCGAGGACATGCTGCGCGACGCGGGGGTGCTGACCGAGGGCAACCTGTACGACATCTTCAATGTGTCGGTAGTGCACCATGTACAGCAGTCGCTGCGCGCACACACGCTGTTCACCCGTGATGTCGATTACATTGTGCGGCAGGACAAGGTGGTGATCATCGACGAGTTCACCGGGCGCATGATGGAAGGTCGCCGGTACTCGGAGGGACTGCACCAGGCGCTCGAGGCGAAAGAGCATGTCGAGGTGCAGGCGGAGAACCAGACGCTCGCGTCAATCACCTTCCAGAACTACTTCCGGCTGTACCCGAAGCTTGGGGGCATGACCGGCACGGCGATGACCGAGGCGGACGAATTCGCAGAGATCTATAAGCTGGACGTGGTGGAGATCCCCACCAACGTGCCGTGCGTGCGCAATGACGAGGATGACGAGGTCTATCGGACGGCAGAGGAGAAGTACGAGGCGGTGGCCACGCTGATCGATGAAGCACGCAAGTCCGGGCAGCCTGTGCTGGTCGGCACCACGTCGATCGAAAAGAGCGAGACGATCAGCGAGATCCTGAAGAAGAAGAAGATCCCGCATGCGGTGCTGAACGCACGCTTTCACGAGCAGGAAGCGGAGATCGTGGCGCAGGCTGGCGCGCCGGGCGCGGTGACGATCGCCACCAACATGGCCGGCCGTGGCACCGACATCAAACTCGGCGGCAACCTCGAGATGCGGCTGAAGAAGGAGGATACCGAGGATCCGACCCGCATAGCCGAGATCAACGACGAGATGGCTGGGGCACATCAGCAGATGAAGGGCGCTGGCGGGCTGTTCGTGATCGGCACCGAGCGTCACGAGAGCCGCCGGATCGACAACCAGCTGCGTGGCCGGTCGGGACGCCAGGGTGACCCGGGGCGGTCGCGCTTCTTCCTGTCGCTGGAAGACGATCTGATGCGCATCTTCGGCTCCGACCGGATGGGCGGGATATTGCAGCGCCTGGGGCTGAAGGAGGGCGAGGCCATCGTCCATCCGTGGATCAATAAGGCGCTGGAGAAGGCACAGAAGAAGGTCGAGGCGCGCAACTTCGACACTCGCAAGAACGTCCTGAAGTACGACGACGTGATGAACGCCCAGCGCAAGGAGGTGTATGCGCAGCGCAAGGAGTTCATGAAGGCGACCGACGTGTCCGAAACGGTGATGGACATGCGCAGCGAGGTGATCGAATCGACGGTCGCGCGGCGGGTGCCGGAAAAGGCGTTCCACGAGCAATGGCAGCTGAAGGAACTGGGCGACGATCTGCGCCGCCTGCTGAACCTCGACCTGCCTATCGAGGAGTGGGGCCGCGAGGAAGGCATCGACGAAAGCCATCTGCGCGAGCGGGTCGAGCAGGCAGCCGATACGATGATGGCTGCCAAGGCGGCCAATATGGGTCCCGACCTGATGCGCTTCATCGAGAAGTCGCTGCTGATCCAGACCCTTGATGCGGTGTGGAAGGAACACCTCTATGCCCTGGACCACATGCGCCAGGGTATCGGCCTGCGTGCCTATGGCCAGCGTGATCCGCTGAATGAGTACAAGAGCGAGGCGTTCGCACTGTTCAACGCCATGCTGGACGAACTGAAGGAGCGCGTCACGTCCATGTTGGCGCGCGTCGAGTTGGCCCCCGAGCCAGTGCGTCCGCCGCCACCGATTCAGATGGTCGAGATGCATCCGCAGCCGGTTCCGGCCTTCGCGGGCGACTCGGAGTTGGCGATGGAGGGTGACGTCGCTGTCGGCACCCGCCCGATCCGCTCCGACGCAATCGATCCGAATGACCCGGCAACATGGCGCAACACGTCACGCAACGCGCCGTGCCCGTGCGGATCAGGCAAGAAGTACAAGCACTGCCACGGACGTCTCGGCTAAGGCTGCAGCAGGTTGCGGAGCGGATAGGCGTTGGCGTCAGCATCGCTCAGCGGTTCGAGCCCGAACCGCACCTCCAACGTCCGCAGGATCGAGCCGAAATCGTACGGCGTGTGATCGACGTAGCCGCGCTTCACGTTGGGTCCCACGGCGATCAGTGGAACCCTGGTTCCTGGCCCCCAGCGATCGCGCGGCGGCGGTGGCACGTGGTCCCACGCGCCTCCATGCTCATCGTAGGTGATGATGATCAGCATGTCCTTGTAGGCAGGACTGTTCTGTAGCATCGGCACCAGATCGGCCAGGTGCTGATCACCATCAATGACGTTCGTATAGCCGGGGTGCTGGTTGAATTGCCCGATCGGCTTGTAGAACACCACCTGCGGCAGCGAGTCTTGCTGGATGTCGCGTACCAGATCCTTGTAGTCCTGGAGATGCGCCTTCTGCGCCGGCGTGCCGGGCGCCAGGTCCTGGAAATATGCCAGCGGCTGGTGATGAAACTGGAAGCGTGCGTCGGGATGGCCCGCCATCGCATCGTCGTATCCGCCTGAATACCACTTCCAGGAGACGCCTTTCGCATCCAGCCGGTTGCCGATATGCGGCATAGTTTGCGGCGGAACCAGCTTTGCCGGATCGGTGTCGGACGCCGGATGCAGGTAGACCGAGCGGCTTGTGTTGACTGCGTAGCCGTCTGGCGTCACCTGGCCGTCTTTCACCATCACACCGTTGGCGTCCAGCTTCGCCACGATCGACTCCGGTGCGTCCGGCCAGCGGAATGCGCAAGAGCAGACCAGGAAGGCGTGGTTGAAGAACGATCCGCCAAATGCCGAATGGAACATCGCGTCGCCCAGGGTGTACTCTCGCGCCAGCTTCCAAAGGTAGGTGCGGGAGATGTCGAAGTAGCCCATCACCAGACCCTTCGCATTCGACACCAGGGCATAGCGGTTCATGGCGCCGCCGTTGATCTGCATCTGCTCCTGATAGAAGGCGTGGATCAGGTCGCCGGTATCGTCGTCGAGCGGAACATATGGGTTGATCTCGAACGGTCGGTTGGGCAACTGGGCTGGAAAGCGCTTGTCCACCTCAGGCGGCTTCAGATTGCTGTCCATGGGTGAAGGCAACATCTTGTACGGCTTGCCGTCGGCATCGATCTGGATCGCTTTATCGCCGGCATTGGCCAGTCCGTTTGCGCCGGGGAACTTACCGAAAAAGTTATCGAAGCTGCGGTTCTCTTCGAAGATCACCACCACATGGCCGATCCGCACCAACGGATCATTTGTTGTTTGCGCCACCGTCGGCGTCGCCGCGAGCAAGCCGATTGCCGCGGTGATGACAAACCGCATGCACGCTCTCCTTCGTTGATCGCCGCAGCTTATGTTGCAGCAAAGTGCCAGCAACCCTGCGCCAGATGAAGAAACGATGACAGCGCGGGTCAGCGCACGAGCTTTTCGATCGCGGGGAAGTCGATCAGAGTGATGAAGCTTCTCAGAGTCGGATCTGGTGCATCGGCATTGCCGGTGATCTTTACGATCACCTTGTCAGCGACCAGCGTCACGTAGCTGCGGTCATTCTCGATGTAGGAAAAGCGGCGGCCGCCGATCACGACGGTCTTCATCCCGCCGATGGTTCCGAGTGGGCCGCCGACCAGCGCCGCCAAGCCTTGGAGCATAGGCGAGTCCGCTACGATCTGTACGTCCACCTGCTGAACGCCGTTGTGATAGGCACGGCTTGCAGTGATGCCGCCGCCCAGCATCGCGACACTCACCGAAGTGGCTTCAGCAGCATCGGCGGTCCAACCCGGCGGCGGCAACGGCAGCAGCCGCTTCAAGCGGTCAGCGCGACCCTGGCGCAGCAGATTGGCGGCAGCATCGAGCGCGGCAACCGCCGTCTGCATGTCGTGGTTCTGATACGCCTTCAGCGCCTCGTTGATCTGATCAGTCACCTCGTCGGCGCGCGCGTGACCGACTATGACCCCGCTGAGCAGCGCTGCAATCAGCCAATGCGGTCGCACCGACTTCACGCCAGCAGAGCCTGCGCGCAGGCATCGAGGATGGCGCTCTGGTCGATGCCGTATTCACGATAGAGATCAGGCAGGTCGCCGCTCTGGCCAAAGTGGTCCGGCCCGAGCGGCACGATGCGTTGTCCGCGCACGGCGCCAAGCCAGGAGTGCGTCGCAGGATGACCATCGAGGACCGTCACCACCGCCGCGCCTGCCGCCAGCGGCGCAAGGACGTTCTCGACGTGCGCCGTAGCGGCACGGTCGCCGTTGCGGCGTGCGCGTTGCGCAGCGAGCCAGTCTGCATGCAGCCGATCCGGGCTGGTGATCGCCAGCAATCCAGCGCCTGGCTCTTCGGCCGCCAGTTCGGCGAACGCAGCCATTGCCTCTGGCGCAACCGGACCCTGATAGCCGACTGCGATACGCGCGCCGCTCGCCGGCGGCACCACCCAGTGTGCGCCGGCTATCACCGCCGCCTCGTCCAGCGTGCGCGCAGGCTGCTCGAGCTGACGTGTCGACAATCGTAACCACACCGCGGAGCCATCCGGGCGCTGCATGTGCGCGAAGCCGTGGCGCAGCAGGATAGCCAATTCGTCAACGTGCGCCGGCTCGAAGCTCGCCAGCCGGTCTGCGGCCATGCCGATCAGGGGCGTGTTGATCGACTGGTGCTGGCCGCCCTCCGGCGCCAGCGTCAAGCCCGACGGTGTGGAAACCAGCAAGAAGCGCGCGTCCTGGTAGCAGGCGTAGATCAGCGCATCGAGCCCACGGTTAACGAAGGGGTCGTAAACCGTGCCGATCGGCAGCAGTCGCGCGCCGGTCATGGCCGGGGTCAGCCC
>DASSRN010000264.1:0-7974 GCA_035701785.1 Acetobacteraceae bacterium
CAGCGGTCGGCGTCGAATAACGTGTGCTCGCGATTCACGCCTTCCGGTGTGTCAGCGAAGCACGTATTGCCGCCTGCACGGTAGCAGGGCAGCCCATACCGGTAATAGAGGCACCGCGCATCCTGCGAGACGTTACCGCCGATCGTGCCGGTGTTGCGGATCTGCGGACTGGCCACGCGGCGAGCCGCATCGGCAAGCACCCGGTAGTTGGCCTGGATCGTGGGATTGCGTTCAACCTCGGTCAGGGTGGTCAGCGCACCAATCTCTATCCCGTCAGCAGTCTCACGAATTCCCTTCAGCTCGGCAATGCCGCTGATATCGATTACCGCCTTCGGGCGCTTGTTGCGTTCCTTGAACCAGCTCAGGCTGTCGTTGCCTCCTGCGAGTTTCCATCCATCCGCGCGATGGCGGTCCAACAATGCCAGCGCGTCGGCGAGCTGCGTCGGCTGATACAGCTCAAACGCCGGCATCATGTCCTTGACGATCATGGCGATGCTCCCTCAGACCGAGTTGACCTGAAGCGGCTTGTGCGCCTGCGGGCGGTTGTTCAGCGCATTCAGGATCATGTCGATCGAGACGGGTGTACGGTTGAACAGGTGTCCGCCGAGTGCGTCGGCGATCGCAGTGGTGATCGCCGAGGCGCCCGAACCTTGCGGCGGTTCGCCGACACCTTTCACGCCGATCGGATTCTGCGGATCGGGTTTTTCGACCGCGCCCCAGCCGATCTCCGCCGGCACGTCGAGGAAACCGGGCGGCTTCGCCTGATACAGCAGCACCGTCGTCGGAATGCCGAGTTTCGGGTCGTAGACATGGCGTTCCAGGCGCGCCAGGCCGATGCCCATCACGTTGCCGCCGCGGATCTGGTGCGCCAGCCCCTGTGGATGCAGCACGGTGCCGCAGTCCGCGACGCAGACCATGTCCTTGATCGCCACCTTGCCGGTCTCGGTGTCCACCTCCACCTCGGCGAACGTCACCGTCAGGCCAGGCGTGACGCCGACGCGCGGCAGATTGTCCTTGGCGACGCCGACCAGGCCGGTGCCGGCGATCATCGCCACACCGTCCTTGGTGACCGGGTTGATGTCCTCGGGCACCTCCTTGCCGCTGTACTTCCCGCCGAGTTCGATCGCCTTCTGCGCTGCCTGCGCATAGGTGATCGACTTCGACGCATCGGCCTTCGACACCACCTTCTCGTTGCCGAGGTCGTAATCGGCCGGCGCGCCGCCCAGCATCTGTGCGGCGATATCGAGCAGCTTGTCCTTCAGGTCCATCGCCGCGACGTAGTTGGTGCGCGACTCGGTGGATGCCGTGAGGCTGCCGGCCTGCGGGCTGTTCCATGGCAGGCCGAGGCGGCTGTCGCCGCGCTCGATCACCACGTTCTCCCACGCGACGTTCAACAGGTCGGCAGTGACGCGCGACGTGGCCGAATGCGAGTAGGTGCCGAGGTTGCCGACGCCCGTGTGGACGTGCAGCTTGCCGTCCGGCGTGATGCGCGCCAGGCCGTCGAAGCCGTTGCTGCCCGCCGAATGGTAGCCCTGGCCGACACCGATGCCGGTGAGCTTGCTGCCGTTCTTCTGGCCCGAGCGCTGCTTCTTCTCGTCCCAGTTGAACATAGCGGCACCCTTGTCCAGCGCTTCCTTCAGGAACGCGCTGGTCACGGGACCCTGGTCGGAGCCGATCTTGCCGCTGCTGTCGGGTGCGTTGATCTTGCGGATCGCAACGCGGTCGATCTTCAACTCACGCGCTGCCTTGTCGATCAGCGGTTCGATCGCCGGCACAAGCTGGTTCTCGCCCGGCCCGCGCTGAGGTCCGCGCAGCGGTGTATTGGTGAGCACCGGAATGGCGCGGAACCGCATCGCCGTTGGCTGGTAGACGAACGACAGTGCATTGCCGGCGGAACGGAAATCGCCGCCGCCGATGTCGGGACCGTTCTCCTGCACCACGTAGAGGTCGGCGGCGAGCAGCTTGCCGTCTTCGCGGAAACCAAGCTTCACGTGCCCCTGGAAGGTCGGGCGCGCGGTGCCCAGCGAGTATTCCTCGATGCGCGTGATGCGCATCATCACCGGGCGGTTGAGCTTCTTGGACAGCAGCGCCGGCACTGCCATGATCGGATAGCCGGGGATCTTGCTGCCGAACCCGCCGCCGCAGTACTCGGCGATGAACACCAGGTCCTTCGGCTCGATGCCAATGTAGCGGGCGATATTCGGCACCGCCGCGGTGTGGCTTTGGTTGGAGCCGTACAGGAAGCACTTGCCGCCCTGCCAGTAGGCCATGGCGGTGCGCGGTTCCATGCTGTGGTGCGAGTAGCCCGCGGTGACGAAGCTTTCCTCGATCACCAGCTTCGATCCCTTGAACGCCGCATCAAGATCGCCGTAGCTCCACGTCTCGGCCGGCTTGCCCATGGGCAGCTTGTTGTCGTCGCCGAAGTCGCCTGCCTGCCACTTCACCGTCTGAAGATTGATCTGCGCCGCGGCGACGTTGCCGTTGGACCGCGCATTCGGTCCGCCCGGATACAGGCTGTCGAGCGGATCGAGCACGTGCGGCAACTGCTCGAAGTCGATCTTGACCTTCTCCAGCGCGTCCGCCGCCGTGGTTTCGTCCACCGCAGCAAGCGCGAGGATCGGATCGCCGATGAAGAACACTTCGTCCTTCTGCAGGATCGGCCGCTGCGGCGGCGGAAACTGCGGCACGTCGTCGGCGGTGAGGATACCAAGCACGCCCGGCATCTTCAGCGCTTCCGACGCATCGATGTTGCGGATCCGCGCGTGCGGCATCGGGCTGGTCAGCAGCTTGCAGAACACCATGCCTTCGGCGCGGAAGTCCTCGGCGTATTTCGCCCGGCCGGTGACCTTCGCCACCACGTCGTGCGGTTCGAAGTTCTTGCCGATTAGATTGTATGCCATGTCACGCCTCCCCGGCTGCGCGCATCACGCCTTTCAGGTAGTGGTCGTACGCGCCGCACCGGCACAGATTGCCGGACATCGCGAGGCGCGCTTCGTCCACAGTGGGATGCGGGTTGTGCTCGAGGAGTGCGACAGCGGCCATCACCTGGCCGCTGGTACAGAAGCCGCATTGCGGACCTAGTTCGGCGACGAACGCCGCCTGCACCTTGTGCAGCTTGCCGTCGGATCCGGCGATGCCTTCGATCGTGGTGATCTTGCGGTCGCGCACGCTGTGGGTCAGCGTCGAGCACGAATAGACCGTGACGCCATCCATGATGACGGTGCAGGCGCCGCACTCGCCGTGATCACAGCCAAGTTTGGTGCCGGTGAGACCCAGCTTATAGCGGATCGTGTGCGCCAGCGTTTCCTGCGGCAGCACGTCCACGCGACGGCTGACGCCGTTGACGTTCAGCGTCACCAGCCGCTCGACAGTGCCTGCGGCCTGTGCATGCGCCGACGGGATGCCGGGACCACGGAATAGATAGCCGGCGGCGGATACCGCGGCACCCGAAGCGATCACGCCCTTGATGAAGGCGCGTCGCGACGGCGGGCTGCGGCCGGCGAAGCTGTCAGTGGAACCGCCCGTGGTTCCGCCGCTGTCGGCGTCGCGATACGGGCCGGGACTGTTCAGGGTCATGGCTTATTTCCCCCTACAAGCCGGATGATCCGCGTCAGCGCCGACTGCTGGTTCGCGCAGCTTGCGATGCCCCGGACCGATTTCGTTGGACGCATCAGCCTTGCACAGCGCGTGCGGTGGCACAAGCGCGTGTCAGATCACCGCGTCGCGCCGCAATCCGTCGATCGCATCTTGTGAGTAGCCGACTTCGCGCAGCACGTCGTCGGTATGTGCACCAAGTGGCGGCGGCGCGTGGTCCAGCCTGCCGCCACCATGCGCCATCTGGAAACCGGACCCCATCAGGCGCAGCGCTCCGTACGCGGTCTCCACGGTCTGCACCGCATTGCGCGCGGCGATCTGCGGATGATCGATCACCTCCTCGATGCGCCAGATGCTGGAGCATGGTGCGCCGGCGTCGTTCAGCCGCTTCTCCCAGGTCTTCGCATCGGCAGTCGCCAGCGCGTCTTCGATGATGCGGCGCAGCGCGGTCTCGTGCTCCTTGCGCTGGAACCAGTCGGCGAAGCGCGCATCGTCCAGCACATCGGCACGGCCGAGTGTGGTCATCAGTGCCGCGTACTGCCGGTCGTTGTTCACCGCCAGCAGCAGCCAGCTGTCCTTGGCGTGGAACAGGTTGGCGGTGACCTTGCGGCTGATCGCCTGGTTGCCGAACTGCTCCTGCCGATGGCCGGCGACCGTGAAATCGGCGACCTGCGTCGACAGGAAAGCGAGGCTCGCCTCCAGCATCGAAACGTCGATGAACTGGCCTTCACCGGTATGCGTGCGCTGATACAGCGCCGACGATACGGCGAACGCCGCGGTCATGCCGGACAGCACGTCGCACACTGCGAACCCTGCGCGAGTCGGCCCCATCTCCTTGTGGCCGGTCAGCGACATGATGCCGGACAGCGCCTGGATCTTGCCGTCGTAGCCAGCCTCATTGCGGTAGGGACCGGTGGTGCCGAAGCCCGAGATCGTGCAATAGATCAGCTTTGGATTGATCGCACGCAGCGCGTCGTAGCCGATGCCGAGGCGGTCCATCACGCCGGGACGGAAGTTCTCCATCACCACGTCGGCTTTGGCGGCGAGGCGGTTGACGATCCCGATCGCCGCCGGCTTCTGCAGGTCGAGCGTCAGGCTGCGCTTGTTGCCATTGATCGCCAGCCATGACGGCGCCATGCCGCGGTCGGCCCATTCGCGCGACAGCGGCGTGCGGCGCATGTCCTCGCCTTCGCGACGCTCGACCTTGATCACATCGGCGCCGAGCAGCGCCAGCTGGTAGCTGCCGTATGGCCCTGCGAGCACCTGGGTGAAGTCCAGCACGCGCACATTGGCAAAGGGACGTGTCACGCTGCCTTGCTCACGCGGATTTCCTTGGCGATCGCCTTCTGCTCGTCGAACTCGCGACGACGACGCGCCAGCTCTTCGGGGGGGATGCGTTCCAGGTTCAGATAGTCGAGCTTCCACGACGCATCGGCGCTCCACCGCAGCGGCGACTGCATCGTCGTGCGCGGCCCAGGTGCGGTTTCAAGCACCTGCAGCGCCAGTTCCAGCGTCCGGTCCTGCGATGCGAAGTCATGTGGCTTGCCGGCGCTGTTGCCCAATGGGAAGTCGCTGAACAGGAAACGCGGAACAGCAGCGTGTTCGACGATGTCCTTGGCGCAGCCCATCACCACGGTGGGAATGCCGTTCGCCTCCAGGTGGCGCGCGACCAGGCTGCATGTCTGATGGCAGACCGGGCAGTTCGGCACCAGCACCACGGCGTCGACGCCGTCCTCACGGCAGCGGCGCAGGATCTCCGGGGCGTCGGTCTCGATCGTGATGCGATGGCTGCGATTGGTCGGCGCGCCGTGGAAGCGCCGCGCCACCTCGCCGATCCGCCCGGTGCGCGCCGCACGCAGCAGCGCCGGCAGCGGGAACCAGGTGTTGTTGTCCTCGGCCGAGGTGTGTGCGCGGTCATAGCCGATATGGGAGATGCGCAGATCGTGGGTCTGCGCCGTGTCGCCGGAGTAGACCTGATAGAACTTTGCGCCGCCGTTGTACGGCGCGCCCGGACCCTGGTCGCCTTTGTCCGGCCGATACGGCGCAGCGGTGGTCACGATCGTCACCCGCGCCTCGGCCAGCGGCTTGCGCAACGGCGTGAACGGCGCCTCGACGTGGTGCGCCCAGCGATAGGGCGTGGTGTAGCCGATCGCGGCGTAGTAATCGCGCGTTCGCTGCATGTACGGGATCGGCGAATCGTGGTCAGGCGCGAAGCCCAGGGTGGCATCGAGATCGCGGTCCATAGGAACCTCCAGAGGTGCCGGGAAGCTACGGGAGGGGGCCGCGCACGGCAAACCCGCTCAGTTGGTCCGCACGCCGGGGCAGTGGAAGTCCTGCAACAACCCTGGCGCCAAGGGACTGGTGGCGCCCTGCGTGCGGATGTCGAACACCGCCTGCCGTTCGCCTTGCTGGAAGGTCAGTGTGTAGCGATCGGTAGTGCCCGCCTGCGGCTGCAACCTGCCACGGCCGAGCAGCCGGAACAGCGCCCAGGGACCGCTCTCCTGGAAATCGGCGCTGCGGCCGGTGGGCGGTGGATCGAACACCAGCCGCATCGTCGGCTGCAGCGAAAAGGTGGGCCAGGTCACCTGGGTCGCCCGCTGCGTGCCTTTCGTATATACAATCGTCGCCCCGTCGAGGTCCAGCGTGGCCTGCCGGGTGCCGCCATCGGCGCTTACCGGCGTGATATCCAGGCGGATGCGCGGGCGCGTGCCGCCATCGGCAAAGAACGCATCGCGGATCTGGGCGGCGCGTTGGAACTGCTGCAGGTCCGCAGGGGCCACCGGTGCCGATGCCGCATCGGCCGATATCAGCCGCCATGGCTTGCTGGATACATCGACATAGCGCCGCAGCAGCGTATTCACGAACCCGTCGATGGCGCCCCCCGGTGAGAAAAGGCGGGCGAAGTCCGCGGGCGGCGCATCGTCAGCCGCCGTCGGCACGAACGGATACCGGTTGTTCACCACAGCTGGGCAAAGCTCCGCCGGGCCGCCGGGCGTGTTGAAGAGCGTCGCCAGCTGTTGCCGCGGGTCGCCGCTGCGCAGCGCTATCCCACTGGCGGCGATCTCGGTGAGCCAGCGACCGACCGGCTGTGGTTGGTGCAACGCATCCGACTTCAGCGTCAGCAACGGATCGACGGCACCCTGCGCCGGCCCTCCCGACCCGGTGCCCAACAGTGTCGCCGCCAGCTTCGCGATCTGTTGCTGCGCATCGCCGACCTCGCGCAGCAGCAGGTTGAGCGGCGCATTCGGCCCGTTGCCGACCAGCTCCCGTAATGCCCTATAGCGTTCGTCTATCTCGTGGCCAGGCAACTCTTGCGGCACCTGGATCGTCTGCTGCTGCGGAAGCACGGCCTGGATACGCAGCTGCACATTGCTCGCCTCAGGCTCGGGTTCCGGCGCCTTCTTCGCACCGTCCGGCGGCACCGACAGAGTGAGTTGCCGGCTGATCGAGGCCAGCAGTGCGCGCATCGGCGATTCAGGCGAGGCGAGGATGTACAGATCCTGCGCTGCCTGAGACAGGCTTCTCAGCTGCACCACGTTGAGGTCGCCAAGCATCAGGTCCCATGTCGGCGCGTAGTCGGCCTCGTAGAGCGCGATCACGTCGCGTTGCAGCACCTGCATCTGCGGCCCATCCGGATCGAACGGCACCCGGTTGCCCAGCACCCAGCTCTCGGCGACCACGCTGCGCGTCGCGCCGGCGAGCGATGGCAGCAGTACTTCGTGGAAGCCGCGCACAGTGAAAAAGCCCGGGATGCCCTCGGTCAGCGGTTTGCCCGACGCACGCACGAACAGCGGCCCACCGGCCGGCCCGAGTGAATCGCTTGGACGCCACTCAGGCAGGCGCTGCGCCGCGGCGGACGGGCGGATACGGGAATAGACTCGCTGCGCCAGCGGCACCGCGGCAATCCGGCTCCGCACTGCCGCGACAAGCTCGCCGTCCAGCTGCATCGGTGGCAGCGGCTCTGCCAGCAGCGCATCGAGGTGCCGCAGCAGCGCCTCGCGCAGCGGCGCGTAGCCAACGCCCGGATACGCGGCCTGCCAGTCCAGCTTCATCCATTCGCGCACCAGCGGCGGATCCAGCGGGCCGGCGTTGCCCAGCATCAGATAGACGCGCGTCGCCTCGTACAGGAAGTCCGGCCGGTCGAGGTTGCCGCGCAACTGCGTCTCCAGTCGCCACATCAGCCGCGGCAGCAGGCCCCACGACAGTGCGTGCCGATACACTGTGCGTGAGGAGGCGGCGAGCTTGTCGCGCTGCGACAGCATGGCCGGCAGCCAGGACGGTTCGTCGGTACCGCGTGGCAGGGCCCGCGCCTGGTCAAGCAGAGGGGCCAGCTTCGCCAGGTCGTCGTCGGCCACCGGGTCCAAGGTCAGGCCGCGCGCG
>DASSRN010000265.1:0-3900 GCA_035701785.1 Acetobacteraceae bacterium
TCCTCCGGGGGTTTTTGAGACCCCTGCGGTTACCATTTCGCCACTCGCGCGAGAGATGGAAGAACCACCCTATGCCAGGGCGGCAATCGGCGGCAACTGTGGCGAGCGCCGGCCGGCTACCGCCACATCTGCTAAGTTCGAATGGCTGCGTTGAGCCGGGCCCGCAATGTTTTCATTGAGACCATCGGCAGCCTGAGGCAAGGTAGCCCTCGCTTCACATTGGCACGGCGGCTAATTACTCCATGAATTTCAAAGAGATGCTTTGGTCGCAGCTGGCGCAGGAAGCGAGTACCGCGGCTCTCCAGCTTCGCGACCTTGATCTGCGGCTTCAGGTGCTGGCCGAAGCCGCCCGCTATCGCGTGCTCGCTCACCTGGCCAGCGAAGCTCCCGGACAGGGGGCGCGCGAGTGAACTTGGCATTCCCGCCTTTCGCGCAGCCTGTTTGCCTGATCGTGACAGGTTGGCTATAGGGCGCGAACTGGTCCCGGATAGCTCAGTCGGTAGAGCAAGCGGCTGTTAACCGCTGGGTCGCAGGTTCGAGTCCTGCTCCGGGAGCCAGCCCCGTCATAGCTCCACCATCAGATTCTTGGCCTGCAGACGTTCCAGCCAGGGAACCCGTAGCCGCTGCAATCGGGTGACGCGACCGGTGACGGGGTCGATCCACGCCGCCCCCCGCAGGATCAGCAGGAATGGCGCCAGCATGTGGCGGACCAATGCCAGTTCGGCACGCTGTGAATTCGTGAGCCTGGCGCGCCCGACTGGCTTTGGCCATGGCGTCACCAGCACCGCAATGCGCGGGTGGCCGGGGCTCACCAGAACGAGATGCGGCTGGCCGCGAGTGGACCGTTTGGCGCCCGCACTGGTGTCGATCGCGCGGGCCGCCGCGAAGGCCTGCACCTGAGCCATCAGATGAGTTCCATCGGACGCTGTCGCAGAATGCACACTGTAAATACAGTCCCCTCCACAAGTTGCTCGATAGGGGCGTTGTCGTGCCCTACATGCGGACGAACGTCCCGCGATGACCATTATTCCGGTCCGACGGCCAAACCCTGGGGGCTACTGAAGCAACTGACGCCAAGAGCGATCACATTCCCGTATGCCGCGTCTTAGGGTACGGTGTGCTTCGCTGTCTGCGCCGTTGTTTCCAGGACTGCCACCAAGGTCTCATTCGGGAGCATCCACGATGCCAGAACATGTATACAAGGTTGTCGAAGTCGTCGGCTCATCCGAGGAGAGCGTCAGCAAGGCGATCGACCGCGCCATCGCGAAAGCCGCTACCACACTCCGGAACATAGGCTGGTTCGAGGTCAGCCAGGTGCGCGGCCACATCGAGAACGGCAAGGTGGCTCACTATCAGGTGACGCTGAAGCTGGGTTTTCGACTGGACGATTGACGGCATGGTTCGATCTCGGTGGTGACTCCCACCGAGATCCCCCCACATTATCCAATGCTGACCATTGCCTCCCAATCCACTGCCCGCTGGTAGGCATAGGCAACCCGCAGCAGCAGCGGGTCGGCCAGGAAATTGCCGACAAGTTGCAGGCTGATCGGCATGCGGCTCACCTTGCCGCACGGTACGGCAAGCGCAGGATGGCCTGTGTAGTTCGTCGGCTTCGTGTTGTACGCGATAGGCGTCACCATCCAGTTGCGGCGCAGACTGGCCTCGATTGCTTCTGTCGGATCGGTGGGCTCCGGTTCGACGGGCGGCGCAATGGTTCGCACCGTCGGCAGCGCCAGCACATCTACCTGCGCCAATGCACGGTCGAACGCCGCGACATAGGCCGGTCGCACATTGTGCGCCTTGGCATATACCGCGCCATGGTAGTTGCGCCGCGACAGTTCGGCGACGAGGTGACCAAGCTTCGTGCGCGCTGGCAGCATGTCGCCATGGTGGCGCCACATCCGATCGATCGCGGCGATGACCGATGCCGGATAATACGCCTTCGCACCGATGCCGAAGAAGCCAACGTCATGGATCGCCCGTGCACCTTCCAGCACCAGCGCGGCATACACGCGGTCCATACTCGCATGCTGCGGCACCGACACCCGGCTCACCTCGGCGCCCAGCTTCTCCAGTGTTGAAACCGCTGCGAGCACGCCTTCGGCAACGCCCGATTCGATCGGCTCGGCGAAGCCTTCCTCCAGGATGCCGATCCGCAATCCGCGCACACCGCCGTCGAGATCCGACAGCGCATCGATGGTCTGGGGAATGTCGCGGCGCTGACGCGGATCGTTGTCGTCGTATCCCGCCACCGCCTGCAGTGCCGCGGCGACATCCGGCACCGTGCGCGCCATCGGCCCAACGTGATCCACGCTCGGTTCCGCCGCGAAGCCGACACCGAAATGCGACACGAGCCCGAAGGTCGGCTTCAGGCCAACGACACCGCAGAACGCCGCCGGCAACCGGATCGAACCGCCCTGGTCGCCACCGAACGAGATATCCACCTCGCCGGCGGCGAGCGCCGCCCCCGAGCCAGACGATGATCCGCCGGTGACGCGTGACGGATCGTGCGGATTGAGCGGCTTGCCGTAGTCGCCCATGAAGCCGTTCATCATGTGCTTGCCGACGATCTTGCCGCCGACCGCCAACACACGCGTCACCACGGTTGCATCCACATCCGGGACGAAGCCCTCGAGCACCTGCGAGGTGAACACCTGCGGGATGCCTGCCACGCTGATATGGTCCTTGAAGCTGACGGTCTTGCCGGCCAGCAAACCGCCGCCGCCGCCGACTGCGCACTTCCATAGCCAGGCCTGATAGCGGTCCTCGGACAGCGACGGCCGATAGCCACGACCGCGGTCGGGGAACAACAGCGGCGGCATAGCCTCTTCGGCGCGCTCCTGCACGAAAAGGTCCAGCTCGCGCATCGCGTCGATGACATAGCGCAGATAAAGCTCTGCCTCCCTGGCATTCAGGCGAAGGTGCATGGACCCGGCCAGTTCGACCAGCTGTGCGGCGTCAGGCATTGCGAACATCGGGTTCCTCCAGGTGCCTCTGCTGCGACCTTCAAGCAAGCAGCGTACCGCAAGGACGCGCAAGATCACTGCCGCACCCGAGGTTGACCGCCCGCTGCCAATCGGCGAACGCTTGCGCCAGCAACCCGCCGGAGCACCACCCATGAGCGCCAGTCTCGCCAACAGCCGCATCGCCTGGTTCAACGGCGAATTCATGCCGGAAGGGCAGGTCATGATCCCGTTCCGCGACCGGAGCTGGAAATACGGCGACGGCGCGTTCGACATGACGCGCACCTTCGAGGGCACGCCGTTTCGGCTGAAGGAGCACATCGATCGCTTCTTTAACTCGTTGCGCTACCTGCGGATCGATCCGGGTGTGTCGCCGCGCGAGATGGTGGAGCTGTCCGAGGAGGTGGTGGCGCGCAACGAGCACCTGCGCCAGAGCGTTGGGGATTGGTGGGTCGGCCAGCGCGTCAGCCGCGGCGTCGATGCGGTTGGCGACGAAGGCTGGACGCATACCGGACCGAATGTCGTAATCGAGGTGCTGCCGCTGCCGCTCGCCAAGCGCGCCCGGTTTTATCGCGACGGCGCCGATGTGATGGTGACGGCGATGCGTCGCACGTCACCGAGCATGCTCAGCCCGCGCGCCAAGATGCACAACTACCTGAACATGATCGTGGCCGAGATGCCGGTGAAGGCCGCCGACCCCGATGCCTGGGCAATTCTTCTCGACGAAAACGGCAACCTCGCCGAAGGTCTCGGCAGCAACATCTTCATCGTGCGCGATGGCGGGCTGTTCACGCCGCGGCAGAAATACGTGCTGCCGGGAGTCAGCCGTCAGATGACGATCGACCTCGCTGGGAAACTCGGCATCCCCTGCAAGGAGCAGGACCTCGACATGTTCGATGCCGAGACTGCGGACGAGATGTTCCTGACCTCGACCAGC
>DASSRN010000266.1:0-17843 GCA_035701785.1 Acetobacteraceae bacterium
AGCGTCACCGGGCTGTTTTCGCAGGAATATGCCGACGTGCCGTGGAGTCTGGCGCGTGTCGGCGACCTGTTGTCGCATATCTGGCTGTCGGCGCTGGTATTGGGTATAGCCGGCACAGCCCGGCTGACGCGCATCATGCGCGCCAACCTGCTGGACGAGTTGCACAAGCCCTACGTGGTGACGGCACGGGCGAAGGGATTGCGCGAATGGCGGCTGGTGCTGCGCTACCCGGTGCGGCTGGCACTAAATCCGCTGATGAGCACCATCGGCTGGTACCTGCCGCAACTGTTCTCCGGCAGCCTGATCGTCGCCACGGTGATGAACCTGCCGAACATCGGCCCGCTGCTGCTGCGCGCACTGATCAATCAGGACATGTACCTGGCCGGAGCGATCCTGCTTATCTACTCGTTCCTGACCATCGTCGGCACGCTGCTGTCCGACATCGCACTGGCGATGATGGATCCGCGTATCCGGATGGGGATGTAGGTGGGTCGCGCACCTGCATCCGTGCTGGAACCTGCTGTCGAGGGCATGGATGGCCCGCACACGGCGGTCCCCGCTGGGGGGATGGATGGCGCGGCGGCGGAAGACCGCATCGCGGTCGCGTCGAACTGGAAGCTGGTGTGGTGGCGCTTCCGCCGTCATCACCTGGCGCTGTTCAGTGCGGGGTTGCTGATCTGCCTCTACATCGTCGTGCTGTGTCCCGACTTCTTTGCGACGCAGGACCCGCAGCGGACCGACGCGCGCCAGGCGTTCATCCCGGTTCAGACGCTGCACCTGTTCGACGATGGTCTGAACCCGTGGGTCCCGGCGATAGTCGGCAAGCGCAATCCGGTGACCTTGCGTATGGAATGGGCCACCGACCCACAGCGCAAGCTGCATGTAGGCTTCTTCACCCGCGGACAGCCGTATCGCGTGCTCGGTCTGTTCGAAACCAACATCCATCTGCTTGGCGCCGCCGAAGCCGGACAGCGCATCTTCCTGCTGGGTTCCGATCGGCTGGGGCGCGATCAGTGGTCGCGTATCATGTTCGGCACGCAGACCTCGATGACCGTCGGGCTGCTTGCGGTGACATTGAGCGTGGTATTCGGCGTCGTACTTGGCGGCATCTCCGGCTATTTCGGCGGCCTGCCAGACCAGATCATCCAGCGGCTGATCGAGCTGCTGCAATCGGTGCCCACCATCCCGATCTGGCTCGCGCTGTCCGCGGCGCTGCCGCGCGACTGGACGCCGGTGCAGGTGTTCTTCGCCATCACCGTGATCCTGTCGCTGGTCGGCTGGACCACGCTGGGACGCGAGGTGCGCGGCCGGTTTCTTGCATTGCGTGAGGAGGACTTCGTGCTCGCCGCGCGGCTTTCGGGCGCCGGCCGCATGCGCATCATCCTGCGCCACATGGTGCCGACTTTCCTCAGCCACATCATCGCCACCAGCTCGCTGGCCATTCCGGTTATGATCATCAACGAGACCTCGCTGTCGTTTCTCGGTCTCGGCATCCGTCCGCCGGCGATCAGCTGGGGCGTACTGCTGCAGGAGGCGCAGAACATCCAGACACTCGCGCTGGCGCCCTGGCTGCTGATGCCCGGCCTCGTCGTCATCGTGGCGGTGCTGGCCTTCAACCTGGTGGGCGACGGCCTGCGCGATGCCTCCGACCCCTACAGTCACTGATCCTTTGGGCACTGACCCGCTGCTGCGCGTGCGCGACCTGCGCGTGTCGTTCCGCATGGACGAAGGCACGGTGCGCGCGGTCGATGGCGTGAGCTTCGACGTGTTCCCCGGCCAGGTGGTCGGCATCGTCGGTGAATCAGGCTGCGGCAAGAGCGTGACGATGCGCGCCATCCTGCAGCTGATCGATCCGCCGGGCCGCATCACCGGCGGCGAGATCCTGTATCGCCGCAACGCGACGCCGATCGACCTCGTTCGCCAGGGGCCACGCAGCCGGATGATGCGCGACCTGCGCGGCGCCGAAATCGCACTGATCCCGCAGGAGCCGATGGCGGCGTTCAGCCCGGTGCACACCGTCGGCCAGCAGATCATCGAAGCGATCATGCTGCACGAGCGTGTCGGCCGCGATCAGGCACGCGCGCGGACGGTGGAGCTGTTTCGCGACGTCGGCATCTCGATGCCCGAAAGCCGCATCGACGCATATTCCTGGCAGCTGTCCGGCGGCCTGCGCCAGCGCGCGATGATCGCGATGGCGCTGTCGTGTCGCCCACGCCTGCTGATCGCCGACGAACCGACCACTGCGATCGACGTCACCACGCAGGCGCAGATCCTCGGCTTGCTGCGCGAGCTTCAGCACAAGTACCATACCGCCATCATCTTCATCACCCACGATCTGGGCGTGATCGCGCAGATGGCGAACTACGTGGTGGTGATGTACCTCGGGCGCATCATGGAGGAAGGTCCGGTGGACGAGATCTTCCACGCGCCCCTGCATCCCTATACGCGCGCGCTGCTGCGCTCGATTCCGAGCCTGCACAGCGAAACGCGGACCGCATTGCCGGTGATCGCCGGCGCGCTGCCGCATCCGTTCAACCGCCCACCGGGCTGCCCGTTCCATCCACGCTGTGAGGATCGTCTGCCCGAGCGATGCGCCACCCAGGTTCCCGCGCTGCATGCGCTGCGCGCACGCCGCGCCGTCAGCTGCTTCCTGCACAGCAGAGCGACCGAACCGGCATGACCGCGCCGCTGCTGGATGTGCGCGGGCTGCGCAAGTTCTTCCCGATCGCCAAGGGAGTGTTCCATCGCGTCACCGGCCACGTGCGCGCGGTCGATGACGTGAGCTTCACCGTGCAGGAGGGCGAGGCGCTCGGACTGGTCGGCGAGAGCGGCTGCGGCAAGACGACGACCGCACGCTGCATCCTGCGCGCGATCGACCCGACCGATGGCCAGGTGCTGTACCGGACGCGTGATGACCGGGTGGTGGATCTCGCGCCGATGTCGGCGGCGCAGCTCGGGCCGCTGCGCAAAGAGATCCAGATGATCTTCCAGGATCCGTTCGGCTCGCTCAATCCGCGCATGACACTGTTCGACAATGTGGGCGAGCCGTTGCTGGTGAACGGCATGCGGAGCCGCCGCGAACGGATGGATCGCGTGGCCGAACTGCTGCGCCTGGTCGGGCTGCGCCCCGAGTTCATGCACCGCTTTCCGCACGCGTTCAGCGGCGGGCAGCGGCAGCGCATCGGCATCGCGCGCGCGCTGGCCACCTCGCCGCGGCTCGTGGTCGCCGACGAACCGGTCTCGGCGCTCGATGTGTCGGTGCAGGCGCAGGTCTTGAACCTGCTGCTGGAATTGCAGACACGGCTGCGGCTCACGTTCCTGTTCGTGGCGCATGATCTGTCGGTGGTGCGACACATCTGTGACCGCGTGGCCGTGATGTATGTCGGCCAGTTGGTCGAACTGGCGCCGGCCGACGCGGTGTTCAGCCGTCCGCGCCATCCGTACACCGCCGCATTGATGCGCGCGGTGCCGGTGCCCGACCCGCGCGTGTCAGGCGATGCCGGTATCCTGCGCGGCGAGGTACCAAGCCCGGCTTCGCCGCCATCCGGCTGCTATTTCCACCCGCGATGCGTGCATGCCGAGGAACGCTGCCGGAATGAAGCACCGGTGTTGCAGGAGGTCACACAAGGGCACTTCGCACGCTGCCATTTTGCGGGCAAGTTGCAGTTGAGCGCCGCGTAAACGTCTCACGGGGGGTTCGCATGCATCGGCCGATCTGGCGCGCGATGATCGTGCCTGGAGTGCTCGCGCTGGCAGGCTGCCAGCCTGCCATATGGGATCCGCAAGGTCCGGTTGGCGAAGCACAGCTGACCATCTTGATTGACTCGCTCGCCATCATGCTGGCGATCGTGCTGCCGACCATCGCGGCGACACTCGGCTTCGCATGGTGGTATCGCGCGACGAATGTCAGGGCGCATCGTTTGCCGGAATTTGCCGAGTCGGGACAGCTCGAGCTGATCGTCTGGGCAATTCCGCTGCTGACCATCATGCTGCTGGGCGGCGTGGCCTGGGTCAGCTCGCACGAGCTCGACCCGTCGCAGCCGCTGGTGTCGAAAGACAAGCCGCTGGACGTGCAGGTTGTGTCGCTCGACTGGAAATGGCTGTTCATCTATCCCGACCAGAAGGTCGCCAGCGTGAACCGGCTGGTGATCCCCGCGGGCGCGCCCGTCCACTTCAGCCTCACCTCGGCCAGCGTGATGAACGCATTCTTCATCCCGCAACTCGGCAGCATGATCTACACGATGAACCGCATGACGACCGAGCTGAACCTGTCCGCCGACGGCGCAGGCACCTACGCCGGCCTGTCGAGCCACTATAGCGGCGACGGCTTCGCCAGCATGTATTTCAACGTTGATGCGATGCCGGCGGATCGCTTCACCGCGTGGATCGATTCGGTGCGCGGCTCCGGCGACGCGCTGAACGCGCAGACCTATGCCGCCCTGGCGAAGCAGAGCGTGGGCGTCACGCCGTTCACCTACCGCAGCGTGGAGCCCGACCTGTTCCACAAGATCGTGACGCAGGTGCTGCCGCCAGGACCTGGACCCGTCGACGAACCGAGTCCCGGCGCGCTGCGGCGGGCAGGAGGTTAGCATGCTGGGCAAGCTCACCTGGGCTGCGATCCCGTTCGATCAGCCGATCCCGCTGTTCGCCGCGGCCTTCGTCGGCGTGATCATCTTCGGCGTCCTGGTCTATGTGACGCTTAAAGGATGGGTGCCTTATCTGTGGCGCGAGTGGATCACCAGCGTCGACCACAAGCGCATCGGCGTGATGTACGTGCTGCTCGCCGGTGTGATGCTGCTGCGCGGCTTCAGCGACGCGATCATGATGCGCTCGCAGCAGGCGCTGGCATTCCAGGCGCCGGGCTACCTGCCGCCCGAGCACTACGACCAGATCTTCTCGGCGCATGGCACGCTGATGATCTTCTTCGTCGCCATGCCGTTTGTCATCGGGCTGATGAACATCGCCGTGCCATTGCAGCTTGGCGTGCGCGATGTCACCTTCCCGACGTTGAACTCGGTGAGCTTCTGGCTGACCGCGACCGGCGCGCTTCTGGTGAACGTCTCGCTGGTGGTGGGCGAGTTCGCTCGCACCGGCTGGCTCGCCTTCCCACCGCTTTCCGAACTCACCTATTCGCCTGGCGTCGGCGTGGACTACTACCTGTGGTCGCTGCAGATCTCCGGGGTTGGCACGCTCCTGACCGGGGTCAACTTCGTCACCACCATCCTGAAGCTGCATGCGCCCGGCATGACCTATATGCGGATGCCGATCTTCTGCTGGACAGCGCTCGCCTCCAGCCTGCTGATCGTCGCCGCCTTTCCGATCCTGACCGCGACCTTCGCGATGCTGCTGCTGGACCGCTATCTCGGCTTCCATTTCTTCACCAACGAGGCCGGCGGCAACGTGATGATGTACATGAACCTCATCTGGGTGTGGGGCCACCCGGAGGTGTACATCCTCGTCCTGCCGGCGTTCGGCGTGTTCTCCGAAGTGGTGTCCACGTTCTCCGGCAAGCCGCTGTTCGGCTATCGTTCGATGGTGCTGGCGACGATGGCGATCTGCATCCTGTCGTTCATGGTGTGGCTGCATCACTTCTTCACCATGGGAGCGGGCGCCGATGTGAACGCGGTGTTCGGCATCGCCACGATGATCATCGCGGTGCCCACCGGCGTGAAGGTGTTCAACTGGCTCTTCACCATGTTCGGCGGCCGCATCGTCTACGCCTCGCCGATGCTGTGGGCGGTCGGCTTCATGGTGACGTTTGTGCTGGGCGGCATGACCGGCGTGCTGCTCGCCGTGCCGCCGGCCGACTTCGTGCTGCACAACAGCCTGTTCCTGGTGGCGCACTTCCATAACGTCATCATCGGCGGCGTGCTGTTCGGCGCCTTCGCCGGCTACAACTTCTGGTTCCCCAAGGCGTTCGGCTTCCGGCTCCACGAAGGTTGGGGCAAGGCCGCATTCTGGTGCTGGCTGGTCGGCTTCTATCTCGCCTTCGTGCCACTCTACGTGCTGGGCTTCATGGGCATGACGCGGCGCATGCAGCACTACGACGTGCCGGCCTGGCATCCGTGGCTCTTGATCGCCGCACTTGGCGCAGCCGTCATCCTGGCCGGCATCTGCTGCCAGATCGCCCAACTGGTGGTGAGCGTGCGCCATCGCGAGGAACTGCGCGATGTCACCGGCGATCCATGGAACGGCCGCTCGCTCGAATGGTCCACCGCGTCGCCGCCGCCGGCATTCAACTTCGCGGTGCTGCCGCAGGTGGAGGGACGCGACGCCTACTGGCGCGCCAAGCAGCAGGGCAGGCTCGGCGATGAGCCGGCGGCGTACGAGGACATCGAGCTGCCGCGCAACAGTGCGACCGGCTTCGTCTGCGCGTTCTTCGCCACCTTCATGGGCTTTGCGCTGATCTGGCACATCTGGTGGCTGGTCGCCGTCAGCTTCGTCGGCGCCTTTGCGACCTTCGTGGTCTTCGCCTGGCGCGACCGCACCGAGGAGCTGATACCTGCAGCCGAGGTGGCACGGATCGACCGCGCCAACCGGCGCGCCCGGCGGGTCCGTCCGGCATGAGCATCACACTGGGAATCATCGACGCGCCGCACGCCGAGAGGATGCCGGCTTCGAAGCGCATCATTGTCGGCTTCGGCTTCTGGATCTTCCTGCTCAGCGACATCGTGATGTTCTCGGCGTTCTTTGCCACCTTCGCGGTGCTGTCGGGCGAGACCGCCGGTGGTCCGAGCGGCAAGGACCTGTTCCACCTCGATATCGTTGCGATCGAAACCGCTTGCCTGCTGCTGTCAAGCTTCACCTGCGGCGTCGCCATCATCGGCGCCAGGGCGCGCAACGACCTGATGTACTACGGCGCCATGGCGGCCACCGCCGTGCTGGGGGCGGCGTTTCTGTTCCTAGAGGCGCGCGAGTTCGCCGGCATGGTGGCGCAGGGTGCGGGGCCGACGCGCAGCGCGTTCCTGTCTGCCTTCTTCACCCTGGTGGGCTGCCATGGGTTGCATGTCTCTCTCGGCATGCTGTGGCTGCTGACCATGATGGCGCAGGTGTTCGCCAAAGGCTACCGCGCTGACATCCAACGCCGCGTGCTCTGCTTCAGCCTGTTCTGGCACACGCTGGACATCATCTGGGTGGCGCTGTTCAGCGTGGTCTATCTGATGGGAGTGGCGCGATGAGCGACCTGAACCGGACCGTGCCGATGCATGCCAGCGACACTGCGCCGGGCGATGAACCTGCCGGCCGGCGTGAAGTCGCCGTCGGTCTGTATGGCTATCTGGTGGGCCTCGGCCTCGCCGCGCTGCTGACTGTCGTTTCGTTCTTCATCTCTGGCACAACGCTCGTGTGGCAGCCCAGCATCCCGATCGCGCTGTTCGTGCTGGCGGTGGCGCAGATGGGCGTGCATCTGGTGTTCTTCCTCCACATCACCACGGGTCCGGACAACGTCAACAACGTGCTGGCGCTGGCGTTTGGCGTGCTGATCGTGCTGCTGCTGATCGTGGGATCGTCGTGGATCATGTACCACCTGAACCACAACATGATGTCGATGGATCAGATCATGCAGATGCAGCGCTGACGTGCTCAGGCCATACGGGAAATCCCTGCCATGAAGATCACCGCCGTCGAGACCTGCTGGACCCGCATTCCGTTCGACATGGGCGGCAAGCCCGCGACCACGGGCGGGCTTAACTGGCAGACGATGAATACCGTCTGGCTGCGCATCGTGACCGATCAGGGACTGGAAGGCTGGGGCGAAGCGTTCGGCCACGCCTCAGCCGCCACCACCATCGCCACGCTGGATGCGCAGCTTGCGCCCGCGGTGCTGGGTCAGGACGCGCGCGACATCGCCGGGCTGCGCTCTCGGCTGTCCAAGGCGTTCCACGGCTTCGGCCGCTACGGCGCGCACGTCTTCGCGCTGTCGGCGCTCGACATCGCGCTGTGGGACATCGCCGGCAAGGCCGCCGGCCTGCCGCTCTGGCGGCTGTTCGGCGCCACGCCGGTCACTCACCTCACCAGCTATGCCAGCCTGCTGCGCTATGGCGAGGCGTCGATGGTCGCCGCCGCGTGCGAGCGCGCCGTCGCGCGCGGCTATCGCGACATCAAGCTGCATGAGATCACCGTGCCCGAGGTCGCCGCCGCGCGTCGCGCCATCGGCCCGGACGCACGGCTGATGGTGGACACCAACTGCCCATGGACGGTGTGGCAGGCGGTCGAGATGGCGCGCCGGATGCGCGAATTCGACCTGACCTGGCTGGAAGAGCCGGTCTCGCCGCCCGGCGACCACGCGGGCCTCGCTCGGGTCCGGCGCGAGAGCGGGGTGCCGATCGCCGCTGGCGAGAATGCCGCCGGGCTGCATGACTTCCTGGCAGCGTTCGAGGCCGGTGCGCTCGACGTGGCGCAGCCGAGCGTGATCAAGATCGGCGGGCCTTCGTCCATGCTGGAGATCGCCGCGCTGGGGAAGGCATTCGGCGTTCGCGTGGTGCCGCACAATGCGTATTTCGGTCCGGGCTTCCTCGCATCATTGCACCTTAATGCAATCATTGCGCCGGATGCGCCGTTCGAGCGGCTGTTCGTCGACCTCGAGGCAAGCCCGCTTCACGACCTGGTGGTGGCGGAGAACGGCAAGGTGAAGGTGCCGGACGGTCCGGGGCTGGGACGTGATCCCGATATGGAGGTATTGCGGCGCTACCTGGTCGCGTCACCGACCACGCAGAAGCTGTAGGCACACGGCTGTTGTTCCGCTTCTGGACCACCGCCGTTGCCGTCCTTATCCCATTCGCCGCCCAGGCTGCTGAGACCAGCCACCAAGAAGTGCAGTTGCTGCCGCCGGTGTCCTCCGGCTGCATCTCCTCGCCGTTCGGCCCGCGGATACTGCCGAACCGGCCGCTCGCGGGGACATTCCACAACGGTGTGGACATGCCGGCGCCAGCGGGCGGGGCGGTGCGCGCCGTGGCCCCCGGCAAGGTGATGCGGATTCAGCGCAAGGGTCCTGGCGGGCTGGAGGTGCTGGTTCAGCACGACGGGTTCGTCGGCCTCTACAGTCACCTTGGCATGGTCACGCCGGCGCTGGCCGAAGGGAAAACCTCACTTGCGGCGGGCGACAAGATCGGCGTGGTCGGCCATAGCGGCCTGACCTACGGGATGCACGTCTATTTCGAGATCCTGCTCGACGGGCATCCGGTCGATCCGGCACCGTATCTTGGCGTACCGCTGTGCCCGACGCCGCATTACGCCGGCCGATAGCAGCCGTTCCCTGTCTTGCACGCAGGCGCATGCCTGAGTACGAAGTGCACAACGGGGGTAAGAACAATGGTTCGGCGTCGTGCCTTGTTGATACTGGCTGCTGCCCCGGTGGGATGTGCGCCAGGGCAGAAGCTCTACACGTTAGTCGACGTCCCCGGGCCGCCGCGCGACAAAGGACCACCAGCAGTTGAGCTGCGGGACGTGTCTCTCGCGGAATACCTGACACGCACACAGATCGTCCGATCTACCGACGACGTTCAGCTTCAGGTGCTGGCCGATGCCCAATGGGGCGAACGGTTCAGCGCCATGCTCACCCGGATACTGGTGCAGGAACTGGCCGAGAGGCTGCCAGGCACCGCCGTGTTCGCCAAGGGCGGCGCAATCTCCGGAAATCCCACCTCGAGCGTGGATATCAACGTCCAGCGTCTGGACGCTGACCGCGCGGGCAGCGTGGTGTTGTTGGCGCAGATCGCTGTCGTCGGGCACAACGCGTCGATGCGCACCGTGCGGCTCACGGCGCCGCTGCCCTCACCGGAGACGCCCGACCTGATCACCGCGATGAGTGCCGCGACCGGTCAGCTGGCGGACACGATCGCCGAAATGCTCGAGGTGCCGCCCGCCGAAACGAAGCGGGAAGCTACCGAAATACGTCGACTTAAGCGTCGGCTCACGCATGTTCAGTCAGAGCGCGATACGCTGAAGAAGGCGGTCGACACGCTGTCCGACATGCAGAAGCAGTGACAACGCTTCAGCCGTCCCCTCGCAGTACCGCCAGATCGCATCCTTCGTCCGCCTGAAGGACCTGTTCAGCGATGATCCGGTCCCAGCCCCGGGCGGCCTTGGCCGGCGGTCGCCACGCCGCTCGCCGCCGTGCCAGCACATCGTCGGCCACCAGCAGGTCGAGCGACCGCCTCGCCACTGACAGCCGGATGCGGTCGCCGCTTTCCGCCAAGCCGAGTGGGCCGCCGGCCGCCGCCTCCGGGGTGATGTGCAGCACGATGGTGCCGAATGCGGTGCCCGACATCCGGCAGTCGCTCATCCGCACCATGTCCTTCACACCGGCGCGCGCCAGCCGCTGCGGGATCGGCAGGTAGCCGGCCTCCGGCATGCCGGCCGGCGTCAGCGAGCCGGCGTTCTTCAGCACCAGGATGTCCTGCTCGGTCACCTCCAGAGCCGGATCGTCGATCCGGTTGGCCAGATCCTCCAGCCCGTCAAACACGACGGCACGCGCCTCGGTTTCGAACAGCGCCGGGGTCGCCGCGCTGCGCTTCAGGATCGCGCCACGCGGCGCCAGTGAGCCGAACAGCGCAACGAGCCCACCCACCGGCGATACCGGCTCAGCGCGCGCCCTGATGTAGCGACGATCGACGAACGCAGGCTCGCGCAACCGTTCGCGCAGCGTGGTCCCGGTGACGTCGCGCGTTTCCAGGTGCAGCAGGTCGCGTAGCTCCCACAGCAGTGCCGGCATGCCGCCGGCGGCGTGGAAGTCCTCCATGTAGCCTTCGCCGGTCGGCTTCAGATCCACCAGCACCGGTGTCGTGTCGGACAGCTCGTTCAGCTTGTGCAGATCGATCTTCACGCCGCGCCGGCCAGCGATCGCGGTCAGATGGATCAGCGCGTTGGTCGATCCGCCCAGCGCCAGCAGCACGCGCACCGCATTCTCCACCGAGGCCGCGGTGATGATCTCCGACGGCCGGATCGGCGCGGTGATCAGCTTGACCGCCAGCGCACCAGCCTCTTCCGCCGCGCGCAGCCGGTCGGCGTGTACCGCCGGGATCGAACCATGGCCCAGCGGCACCATGCCCAGCGTCTCGGCGATGCAGGCCATGGTGCTGGCGGTGCCCATCACGCCGCAGGTGCCCGCTGTGGTGGCCAGCCGTCCCTCGATCTCGTCGATCCGTTCGGCGGTGACGCGGCCGGCGCGGTACATCGCCCAGTAGCGCCGGCAGTCCGTGCAGGCGGACAGCCGTTCGCCCTGGAACGGTGTGGCCAGCATTGGGCCGGTGACAAGCTGCACGGCGGGAACATCGGCCGAGGCGGCAGCCATCAGTTGGGCCGGCACGGTCTTGTCGCAGCCGCCCACCAGCACCGCGGCATCCATCGGCTGCGCGGTCAGCATCGCTTCGGTGTCGAGTGCTGCGAGGTTGCGGTAGTGCATCGAGGTCGGGAACAGCGACGGCTCGCACAGGCTGACGGTGGGGAAGGGCAGGGGCAGCCCGCCCGCCGCCAGCACGCCGCGTTTCACCGCGTCGATCAGTTCGGGGACGGTGCGATGGCAGTTGTTGAAGCCCGAACCGGTATCGACGATGCCTACCACCGGCCGGTCGAGCATCGCCTGCGAATAGCCCATCGACTTGGCGAACGACCTGCGCAGGTACAGTGCGAAATCGCGATCGCCGTAGTTGGCGGTGTTGCGGGCCAGCCCGCGCTTCGGCAGCGGTTCTTCATCCATCGCTGTGTCCCTTCATCCTTCGCCTCGCCCGCTTGCTGGAGAGGCAGGCGCGCAGCGCCGGAGAGGGTCGTGCGACCGCACAAGCTCCCTCTCCCGCCTCGATCTGCGCCTACGCCGGAGTGAACATCGGCACCGGCGGGCCGCCTTCACTCGGCACGAACTTCAGCTTCACATCCTGTCCGATCTTGAGCTTGTCGAATTCGCAGTCGACGAAGTTGGTCATCATCGACGGCCCTTCCTCCAGCGTCACGTAGCCGATCGCATACGGCGTCTCGGCACGTGTCATGACGCTGAACGTGTAGATCTTGCCCTTGCCGGATGCTTCGACCCATTCGCAGTCGCCGAAGCAGAACGGGCACAAGGAGCGAGGATACCAGTGCGCCTTCTTGCACGAGGTGCAGCGGCGGAGCAGGAACTTGCCAGCCGAGCAGCCATCCCAGAACGGCTTGGTCTCCGGGTTGCTGTCGGGGGTGCCGACGAAGCCGATCTTGCGCTGAACATAGGCCATGTCGATCACTCCCGCTCCAGGATGACTGTGCTGCCGCAATGCCGTGTCCCCAGCGAACCGCCGGTGCCGTGCGCGATCGCCAGGTTGCAGTTCTTCACCTGTACCGCCGGATGCGCTTCGCCGCGCAGCTGACGCACCGCTTCGATGATCTTGGTGATGCCGCCGCGGTTCGCCGGATGGTTGCTGCACAATCCGCCGCCGTCAGTGTTGAACGGCAGCTTGCCGACACCCGAGATCAGGTTGCCATCGGCGACGAACTTGCCGCCCTGGCCCTTCTCGCAGAAGCCCAGATCCTCGATCTGCATCAACACGGTGATGGTGAAGCTGTCGTAGATCGACGCGTACTTGATGTCGGACGGCTTGATGCCCGCCATCTCCCATGCCGGCGGCCCGGACCAGCGCGCGGCGGAATACGTCAGGTCGATCTCGCCGCCGGCCTGGTGCTTCGGCGACTCACCGACGCCGATCACCTTCACCAGCGGGCGCTTCAGGCTCTTGGCGATCTCCGGCTTGGTCACGATCAGCGCGCCGCCGCCGTCGCTGATCACGCAGCAGTCGAGCCGGTGCAGCGGCGAGGCCACCATCGGCGACTTCACCACGTCTTCCACGGTCACCACGTCGCGCAGCATCGCGTGCGGATTGTGCTGCGCATGATGGGACGCCGCCACCTTGATCCAGGCAAGCTGTTCGCTGGTGGTGCCGTACTGGTGCATATGCCGCGTCGCGCACATCGCGTACATGTTGGCGGTCGCCGGCCCGTAGGGGTATTCGAACTGCATCTCGGGCTGCGCCGGGCTGCCGGCGCGCGGCGCAGTGCCGGTTGCCATGCCTTCGCTGCGCGGCCGGCCGGCGAGCGTGATCAGCGCGATGCTGCAACGTCCCGCCGCAATTGATTCAAGCGCGTGTCCGACCGCGACCTGATAGGATGATCCGCCGACATCAGTGGAATCGACGTGCCGACATTTCAGGTTCATGTAATCGACCATCGACAGCGGGCCGAGGCCGGGGGCGTCGCCGGCGCAGAAGTAGCCGTCCACGTCGTCCTTGGTCAGGCCCGCATCCTCCAGCGCGCCTTTGGCGCACTCGGCGTGCAGCAGGGACACCGACTTGTCGGCCGCCTTCCGTGTCGGGTGCTCGTATGACCCGACGATGTAGCCTACACCCTTCAAACTCATATTTCGCTCCCCTTGCGCGTCGATCGATGCGGTTCACACGGGGCGATTATACTGATCGGTAGCAGTGCCGCCAGACAGGGAGCCGACATGGCCGCGACAGACACGGACCGCGTTCCGCTGCATAGCTGGCTGGTGCCCATAGTCGCGCTGGCGGCCGGGCTGATCATCGGCAAGAGCAGCGACTGGATCTTCGGCGCGGTGTTCGCTGCACTGCTGATTGCATCGGTGATGGTCGCGGTGCACCACGCCGACCTGGTCGCGCATTGGCTGGGCGAGCCGTACGGCACGCTGGTGCTGACGCTCGCCGTGACGATCATCGAGCTGGCGCTGATCGTCTCGCTGATGCTGGCCGGCGACCCGAGCCCGGCGCTGCCGCGTGATACGATCCATGCGGTGGTGATGCTGGTGTTGAACGGCCTGGCCGGCGCCTGCATAGTCGCCGGCACACTGCGACATCGCGAACAGGAGTTCCGCACACTCGGCGCGAACGCGTTTCTCGCCGTGCTGCTGCCGATGGCCATCCTGGTGCTGGTGATGCCGAATTACACCTTGGCTACGCCCGGGCCATATTATTCCGTGCGCCAGCTGATCTTCGTCGGCGGCACCTGCTTCGCACTCTATCTGGTGTTCGTGTTCGTGCAGACCGTGCGCCATCAGGAGTACTTTCTGCCGGCGGGGGGAACCGCCTCCGACCATGGCACGCCGCCGTCCGCCAAGATCGGCGCGATCAGTGGCTCATTGCTGGTGTTGTCATTGGGCGCGGTGGTGCTGCTTGCCAAGCTGCTGGCGCCATTCATCGAGCGCGGCATCGCCGCCGCCGGCGCGCCCTACAAGCTCGCCGGCGTCATCGTCGCCGCGATCGTGCTGCTGCCGGAGTCGGTCACTGCCCTGCGCGCGGCACAGCGCAACCAGTTGCAGACCAGCATCAACCTCGCACTTGGCAGCGCCGTCGCATCGATCGGCCTCACTGTGCCGGCCGTCACCGTGATCGTGACGCTGCTGCATCAGCCGCTGGAGCTGGGTATCGACAACGAATCGACCGTGCTGCTGGTGCTGTCGTTCCTGGTGGCGATGCTCACCTATGGCCAAGGCCGCACCAACCTGCTGTCGGGGTTTGTCCACCTCGTGCTGCTGGCGAGCTACGTGTTCCTGATCTTCGCCCCCTGACTTCCATCGGTGCGTCTTCAGCACCATCTTCCCGTTATGGACGCCGCGCACCCGAACGTCTTCATCCCGCCGCATCCGCCGGTCCCGGCCACGGAGCTGCCATTCCTGCAGTTCCTGCGCGCGATCCGCACCAATGCGCTGACGATGTGGACCGAGCGCGCGTACGAGGAAGATGTGCTGGTGCGCCGCTTCCTTGGCCGCAGCCACATACTGCTGAACGCGCCGGATGCGATCCACCACGTGCTGGTGGACAATCCTGCGAACTATCGCCGGTCGCCCGCCTCGATCCGCATCCTGCGGCCGATCACCGGCAATGGCCTGCTCCTGAGCGAGGGCGACGACTGGCGGTTGCAACGCCGCACCATCGCGCCATCGCTCGCGCCGCGCACGCTGCCCGTGCTCGCGCGTCACATAGTGACCTGCACGCAGGACGCGCTCGCTGCGTTGGCCGGCCAGGTGAACCAGCCGATCAATCTGCTGGCGGCGATGCAGAGCCTGGCGTTGGAGATCGCCGGCCGCTCGATGTTCTCGCTGGAGACGCGGCAGCACGGTGCCGAGATGCGGAGCATGCTGACCGAGTATGCGCGCAACTACTCGAAGCCGCATCTGTTCGACATGGTGTTGCCGCCGTCGGTGCCGACGCTGCGCGACCTCGGCCGGCGCCGGTTCCAGCGGCGTTGGATGCGGTTGATCGAGGAGATCATGCAGACGCGCCTCGCGGCGCCTGCGGCCGAGACGCCGCGCGATCTGTTCGATCTGCTGCGCGCCGCCCGCGATCCTGAAACGGGCGAGGGCTTCTCACGCGATCATCTCCGCGACCAGGTCGCCACCATGATCCTGGCGGGGCATGAGACGACGGCGGTCACGCTGTTCTGGTCGCTGGTGCTGCTCGCCGGCGCCCCGGCCGAGCAGCAGCGGGTCGCCGAGGAGGCGCGTGGCCTGGTGATCGAGCCTGAGGACGCCATGGCGGTGATGCCGCAGTTGGTGCGTTCGCGTGCGGTGGTCAGCGAGGCGCTGCGGCTCTATCCGCCTGCCTTCGCACTGGCGCGCGAGGCGATCGCGGCCGACCGCATCAACGACGTCGATGTGCCACGCGGCACGGTGATCCTGATTGCTCCGTGGGTGCTGCATCGCCACCGCCGCCTGTGGCGCGACCCCGACGCGTTCGATCCGTCACGCTTCCTGCCGGGTGCGCCGGCGGTGCCGCGCTTCGCCTACCTGCCGTTCGGCGCCGGTCCGCGCGTCTGTGTCGGCGCGCAGTTCGCGTTGAGCGAGGCGACCCTGGTGCTGGCCATGCTGGTCCGCGAGTTCGCAGTCACACTCGAGGATCCCGCGTCGCTGGTGCCGGTCGCGGTAGTCACGACCCAGCCGAACCGCCCGCCGACATTCACGCTACGACGTCGATAGGGCGCGTCAGTCCCGCAGGTCCGCCTCGAAGCGGTCGCGCCACGCGTCCAGGCTGTTCCGACGCATCACCTCCAGCATCGCCGCGTGACGCTCGCGCCGTTCGTCGCGGGGCATCGCCAGCGCACGGTCCAGCGCCGTGGCGACTCCCGCCTCGTCGTATGGATTGACGATCAGCGCCGCGTCCAGTTCGCGTGCCGCGCCGGCGAACTGCGACAGCACCAGCATGCCCGGGTTCTCGGGATCCTGTGCCGCCACATACTCCTTCGCCACCAGGTTCATGCCGTCGCGCAGCGGGGTCACCAGCCCCACCTGCGCCTCCGCGTACAGCGGCATCAGCGCGCTGCGCGCGAAGCCGCGGTTCAGATAGCGCAGCGGCATCCAGTCCACTTCGGCGAAGCGGCCGTTGATCCGGCCGGCCTCCGCCTCCAGTTCACGACGGATCTCGCGATAGGTCTCGATGTCGCCGCGCGACGGTGGCGCGATCTGCATGAACACCACCTGCGACTGATGGTGCGGATGCCGCTCGAGGAACCGCTCGAAGGCGATGAAGCGCTGCCGCAGCCCCTTGGAGTAGTCCAGCCGATCGACGCTGAGGATCAGCGGACGCCCCAGCAGGCTGTCGTGCAGCCGCGTGGCATAGCGCTGGTGCGCCGGCGCTTCTGCCTCGCTGCGCACTTCGTCCACATGCACGCCAATCGGATAGACCCCGGTCTTCACCGCGCGCCCGAACGCGTTGAACACGCCGGCTGCCGCCGAACTGCCGTCCGCGTGCCGCAGCAGATAGTCGGCGAACGCGCCACGATCGTCCTCGGTCTGGAACCCAAGCAGATCGAATTGGCACATCGCGCGGATCAGCGTCTCGTGCGCGGGGTTGGTCATGAACACGGCCGGCGCCGGAAATGGCGTGTGCAGGAACAGCCCCATGCGGTTGCGCAGCCCTGCCTCGCGCAGCGCATCGGCCAGGCACAGCAGGTGATAGTCGTGTGCCCAGATCAGGTCGTCGGGACGCACCAGCCTCGACAGCGCCTGCGCGAACTGCGCGTTCACCCGGCGATAGCCGTCGAACTCCGCCCAGTCGAAGCGCGCATGGCCCACCTGGTAGTGCAGCGTCGGCCACAGCGTGCCGTTGGCGAAGCCGCGGTAGTACGCGTCGTAGTCGCGGCGTGCGAGGTCGACGGTGTAGAGCGTGATCGGCCCTACGGCGCGTTCCACATGCGCCGGCGCCTCCGCCGTGTCGGTGATCTCGCCACTCCAGCCGAACCAGATGCCGCCTTTCTGCCGCAGCGCGTCCAACACGCCGGCGGCCAGTCCGCCGGCGGTGGGTTCACCCTCCGTGATCGGCGCCACCCGGTTGGAGACCACGACAAGCCGCGGCATCGTCAGCAATCCTGCTCAGGGCATTGAACCGGCCCGCTCTCGGGTGTGACAGCAGGCCGGGCGTTCATATCGTCCGTGGCGGTGGCGGAATGATGGCCGAGTGGCTGTCACTCGAACGGCGATCGCGTCTGGGCCATGCTCGGGCGACCCGAGATTGCCTCCCACCAGCCGAGCAGCGTGCGGTGGCGTGCCATGAGGGTGCGACCTTCCGGGGTCATGGTGAAGTACACGAACATCGGCGCTGCGTGCAGGTCGGCCAGCGTCAGCCGGTCGCCGGCGAGCCATTTCTGTCCGTTCATCAGGGCTTCCAGTGCGGTCAGGCAGGTGACTGCCTGCGGCAGCGCGGCCGCGATACGTGCCTCGTCGGACTGCCGCCCCTGCATCGGCGCCCGTACGCGCTCGACGAAGATGTCCCACACGAGCGTCCGGTAGCCGTACGCATCCAGCACACTGATCGCCTGGTTCATCCGGGCGCGGTGCCGGGGATCCTCGGGCTGGAGGCGTGGACCGGGGA
>DASSRN010000267.1:0-24895 GCA_035701785.1 Acetobacteraceae bacterium
GGCAATCTTCATAGCAGCTTCTCCGCGGGAATCCTGGCTGACAGGCTAGAGCCAGGAGGAGTTCATTGGCGACTCAGTCGCAGGCGCGGCGTCGTTCTCCACTGGTTTGATCTGGATCAATGCCCGACATCGGGTCGATCGATATTTCTACCGTTGGTTGAACTAAGGCTCCAGTGCGAATGTGCAAGCTGGTTTCGCGACCACGGCCGCGCTGGTCCTGAACGCGGCAACGCAGGAAAGCCCGTTGTCCTGGACCTACCTGGCTCTCGCGGGCCTGATGGAGATCGGTTGGCCCGTCGGCCTCAAGATGGCACAGATGCAGGGCCAGCGCGTCGTCGGCGTCATTGTCGCGCTGGCCTTCATGACGGTGAGCGGCTTCCTGCTCTGGCTCGCGCAGAAGGACATACCGATCGGCACGTCCTATGCGGTGTGGACCGGCATCGGCGCTGTCGGGACGTTCCTTTTCGGCATCCTGGTCTACGGCGATACCGCCGGCGCCACGCGCTTCGTCGGCGTCGCGCTGATCCTACTCTGCGTCCTCACCATGAAGCTGGCGCATTGATCACAACTCGCTGCCGAGGAGCAGTCGTCATGTGCATCGGATGTCACTGGGCGAACTACCGCGATCTGTTCGCGAACTCTCCGGCGCGAGGCGCGACCCGCATCAGCCGGCGCGAGACACTGCGGGGCGGCGCACTGTTCACCGCCTCCGCCGTTGCGGCAGTGTCCGCCGCGCCCGCCCTGGTCGCCGAGGCGGTCGCTGCGACGGATGCAGGTGCCGATATCGTCTTCCGCAACGGCCCCGTCTACACCGTGAACGCCAGCATGCCCTGGGCGCGCGCCGTCGCGGTCACGGGCAAGCGCATCGCCTTCGTCGGCGACGATGCAGGCGTGCGCTCGTTCATCGGTCCGCAGACCCGCGTGGTCGACCTTGCGGGCAGAATGCTGCTGCCGGGATTTGTCGAAGGCCACATCCATCCCCTCATCGGCGCCACCCTTACGCGCGGCGTGGACCTTCAGTTTGACACAAGGGAGGAGATGCTCGCCGCGCTCACGGCCTACCGCGACGAGACCGGCAACGTGGGCGTCGTCCGCGGCTACGGCTGGCGGTACGGTGCCTTTCCGGCGACCGGTCCGCGCAAGGAGGACCTGGACGCGATCTGGCCGGAAGTCGCCGTCATTCTGATCGCCATCGACGGACATGGCGGCTGGGTCAACTCGCAGGCTCTGGCTCTCGCTGGAGTGACGAAGGACACGAAAGATCCGCTGCCTGGCTTCAGCACTTTCGAGCGTGATCCGGCGACGCGCGAGCCGACCGGCTATCTCGTCGAGGTGCCGGCCATTGTCCAGGTGAACAACGCTATCGAGCCCTTCAGTTCAGATTACGTCGCCCAATCGCTCGCCGAATGGCTGCCGGCTGCTTCCGCCGCGGGCATAACGACGGTCTTTGATGCGGGTATGCAGATCGTGCCCGACACGGAAGGCTTCGCGATCTATGGCAGGCTGGAGCGGGACGGAAAGCTGCCGTTCCGGGTGATCGGGTCCCATTATCACAATAACCCTGCCGTCGATCCGGTGCCGGTGATCCAGGCGCTGCACAGGGAATTCAACTCGGAGCTGGTGAAAGCGTCCGTGCTGAAGCTGAACATCGACGGCGGCGACGCGCAGCGAACCGCGGCGTTTCTGGCGCCTTACGCCGATGCACCGGAAACCAGCGGCGATACGCTGGTGCCGCCCGATCTCTTCGCCGACATCATCCGAAGGGCGGATCGCGAAGGCATCAACATCCACATACACTCCTACGGCGACCGTGCGACGCGCCTTTCGCTGGATGCTTTCGAGGCCGCGATCGAGGCCAATCCGCTGCGCGACCGCCGCAACTCGCTGGCGCACCTGTTCGTGGTCGCCCCCGACGACATCGCGCGCTTCGCCAAGCTGGGCGTCGTCGCGCAATTCTCGACGCAATGGGCCGTTCCGGATGCCTCTCAGGCAGTCACCCGGGCCCGGTTGGGGCAGCCGCGCAGCAGCGAGCTGTATCGTTGGGGCTCGATCCTCCGCCAGGGTGGCGTGCTGTCACTCGGCACCGACTGGCCGGCCGCGGGCTACTACAGCACCTACCGTCCGCTGGAGGCGATCGAGATCGCGACGACCCGGCGCGAGCTGAACAAGCCGGAGGGTCCGCAACTGCTGCCGGTCGATGAGGTCATCCCGCTCGGTGCGGCCCTCAGAGCCGCGACGATCGGGCCGGCCTGGCAACTCGGGATGGACCGCGAGATCGGCTCGATCGAGGCCGGCAAGCTCGCCGACCTTGTGGTGCTCGAAAACAACCTGTTCGAGATAGCACCCGACCGGATACACAGGACGAAGGTGGCGATGACCGTGATGAACGGTCAGGTCAGGCACGAGTAGACGCTCGCGCCCGTGGCGGCGCCACCAGCCCGACGCCACGCAGATGGCTGAACAACTGCTTCAACCGATCGCGATCCGCTTGCGGCAACGGCGGTCGCAGGATCGATGCGATGTTCGAGCGCAGGTGCTCCTGATCGCCGGTGCCGAACAGCACGACATCGACACCCGGCTCGTGCCGCACGTAGCGATACGCCGCATCGGTCAGGCTGGTGGCACCACCGGTGTGCACCAGGAAGCCCAGCGGGTCCGGATCGTCGGCCAGCGACTGCGGCACCTTCCCCTGCGCCGCCAATTCGCGCATCGCTTCGACCACACGCTCGCGCCGCGCGAAGATGCTGCGCACCGCGAACATCAGCAGCGTGCCGATACGGTGCTGCAAGGTCGCCGGGAACACCGCCTCGCGCGTGTTCTGGTTCATCAGGTGGAACGCCACCATGGCCACGTCCCAGATGCCGTCGGGGATAGCGCGCAGCAGCATCTGGTGTTCCAGGTCGTTCGGCGCCGTCTCGGTGATGCCGAGGAAGCGGAACTTGCCCCGCTCCTTCTCCTTCAGCAGCGCCGGCGCGATCACGTCGCGCACGTAGTCGTAGCCGGACGGCGGCACGGCGTGCATTTGGAACACGTCGATGCAGTCGACACCGAGTTCGCGCAGCGAGTTGTCCAGGCTGGCTACCACACGCTCGGGCGTATAGCGCTCGCCACCGCGGATCACCGATGCCTTGGTGGCGATCACCACGCTCTCGCGTGGCACGCGTCTGATCGCCTTGCCTACCACGCCTTCGGTGCCGTACGGCTCGGCTGTGTCCAGCAGGTTCACGCCCTGGTCGAGCGCGGCGTGGATGATCGCGATCGCGCTTGCCTCGTTGCCGCCGGTGTTCAGTCCCAGCCGGCTGAACCCGCCGCAACCCAGTCCGGCGACACTGACCCTCAGTTCCGTCCTGCCCAACGTCGTATAGTCCATGCGCACCGATCCTTTGTCGTGGCCGGCAGGCTAGCGTGCCGTCGATCGGACGCAAACTAAGGCCATGACGGACGATGATGCGGCGTATAACATCGCGCCATGCTGTTCCGCGCCGCTCTGTTCCTGCTCGCACTATGGGCAACGCCGGCACTGGCGCTCGATGAATGCTTCAGCATGAGCGAAGGACCCTGGCGCGGCCCGGTCTGGAATGGCACCGGTATCCAGGTGATGGAGACCGAATTCGAAGCCGGCACCGACGGCATGCTCATCGGCCACTATCGCATCTTCGATGACGTACCATTCGACGGCACGCTGACCGGCTTCCGCCAGACCGCCCCTTGCGAGGCGGAGTTCACCTGGAACGACCGCGACGGAACCGGGCTGGTGCAGATCAGATTCGAGCCGGAACTGGGTCGTTTCATCGGCCGCTGGGGCGCCGTACACCGGGCACCTGCCCTGACGTTCGACGGCTACCGCACGCGCCCGAAAGTCATCAGCTAGCAGCGACGGAGGCGACTGTGATCCTGATCGGGCAATACGATTCCCCGTTCGTGCGGCGCGTGGCCATCGCGTTGCGTTTGTATGATATCGACTACGAGCACCGGCCGTGGTCCACCTTCGGCGATGCCGACCAGATTGCGCCGTACAACCCACTGCGCCGCGTGCCGACGCTGGTGCTGGACAATGGCGAAGCGCTGATCGAGAGCGGCGCGATCCTCGACCACCTGGACGACACAGTCGGGCCGGCGCGCGCGATGATCGCCGATCGCGGCGACCGCCGCCGCCATGCGCTGAAGGTATGCGCGCTCGCCACCGGTCTCGCCGACAAGGCTGTCAGCCTGATCTACGAGCGCGTGCTGCATCAGGCGACATCGGAGCAATGGGTCGCACGCTGCCGCACGCAGATCGGCGACGTGATGACGGCGCTCGACACCGACCGCGCGGCGCGGTCGCAGCCATACTGGTTCGGCGATGCGATCGGCCATGCCGACATCGCGGTGGCCTGCGCGCTCCGCTTCACCCGCGAGGCGCATCCGGGGCTGTTCGACGAAAGCCGCTGGCCTGCGTTGACCGCACATGCGACGCGCTGTGAGGCACTGGAGCCGTTCCAGGCGATCGTCCAGCCGTTCCAGCCGCCGGCGTAGCCCAGCGCTTCAACCAGCCGGCACGATCATGTCCGGCCCGAGTGCCGCGATCAGCGCCTGCGGCGTATCTTCGGCGAACGCCGTCACAAGGTCGACGCTGGTCAGGCTGGCCAGCATGGCAGCGCGCGCCGCCACCGGCTGCGCTAGCTCGGAAACCGGCGAACCCAGCCCTACGATCAGGCGGTCGCAGGATTCGCGCGCCTCCTCGAGCCGCTGCAGGTCGCTCGGCAACAGCGGGTCGAACTGACCGTGCGTGAAGCCGACGCGCCAGCCTCGGTGGTGCCAGCGCTGCACATGCTCCACCGCCGCCTCGCGCGAGACGATCTTGCGCAGCGCCCCGCCCTGCGGCGACAGCGCGGCCAGCAGGTCGGCCTCCCGCGCCACGGCAGTGCCGATCTTCCCCACCACCACCCCGGCCGCGATGTTGGCGAGCCGCACTGCGACGGGCAGGTCCAGCCGTGCGGCGATGCCGGCCGCGAGGATCGCCGCCGCGGTATCCCCCGCACCGGCCAGGTCGTAGACCTCCGCCGCCTCGGCCGGAAAGTGCTGCGCGCCGTTACGGTCCAGCAGTGTCATCCCATCATTGCCGCGGGTCACCACCACGGCGCCAAACCCGTGCCGCTGACGCAGCGCGGTCGCCGCCGCGACGATCGCTGCCTCGCTGTCCACTGGCATGCCGGTGGCCTCTGCCAGATCCGGGCGATTAGGCATGATCAGGTCGGCCCCGGCGTACCGCGAATAGTCCGGACCTTTGGGATCGACGATCACCGGCCGCCCTGCCTCGCGCGCGGCGGCGATCAGTTGCACCGGCAGGTCGCCGGCCAGCAGCCCCTTGCGATAATCCGATACCACCGTGACGGAGGTCGCCGCCATCGCGTCGCGCGCGATGCGCAGCAGTCTCTCGGCCAGCCGCGGCTGGATCGGCAGGCTCTCCTCGCGGTCAGCGCGCAGCAGGTGCTGGCCCGAGGCGATCAGGCGGGTCTTCAGCGTGGTGGTGCGGCCGCCCTGCACAAGCAGCCAGGGTTCGACGTTCGGCTGTCCGCCGATCAGGCCCGTGAGGTCGGAACCCGCCTGGTCGTCGCCGACCACCGAGATGAATGCCACTGCGGCGCCCAGCGCGGTGAGGTTGCGCACCACATTGCCAGCGCCGCCCAGCATCGCCAGTTCGCGCTCGATCGCGAGGACCGGCACCGGGGCCTCCGGGCTGATGCGATCGACCGTACCGTAGATATAGCGGTCAAGCATCACGTCACCGACCACCAGTATGCTGGTGCGGCCGAGCAGGCGCACCGCATCGGCGAGGCGGGCGGCGGGATCGGTGGTATCGAGTGGGATCGGCACGCTGTCCGTCATCCCGCACGCCCTAGCGTGCCGCCCGGCTCCGAGGCAAGCAAATGCATGGGCGCGCCGGCCGACCGGGCTCGCGTGACAGACTCGGGCCATCCAATCCAGATAACGGTCATGTCGGGATAACAGCGTGCAGGCAGTGATCGGATATAGAAAATTATGCAACTGGAAGGAAGAATCAGCAGCTATGTCCGGCAGACCGGCTTCCCCCGCAGCCTGTTCGTATCCGAGGACGGGCGAATCGTCGGCACCTGGATCATGGGCAACGATTATCGCGTAAAATCAGCTTATTACGGCGGTTATCCGGCCGGATATCTGCGCCGGATCAAGGCGCTGTTTCCGGAAAAGCAGCGCGTCCTGCATCTGTTCAGCGGCAAGGTGGATGTATCCGCGCTGCCCGGCGACACAGTGGACATCAACCCTGATCTTGCGCCCACCTTCGTGGACGACGCCCAGACGCTGGGACGCGTGCCGCTCGAACACTACGATCTGATCCTGGCCGACCCGCCGTACAGCGTTGAGGACGCCGACCGCTACCAGACGACGATGGTGAAGCGGAACGTGGTGCTCCGTGCGCTGCAGAGGGTCAACGAAGGGACACACGTGGTCTGGCTGGACCAAGTACTGCCGATGTACCGTAAAGACGCTTTTGCCATCGAAGGCGTGATCGGCATGGTCAAGTCGACCAACCACCGGTTCCGGGTGATCACCATCTTCCGCCGGCTCGCGGCGCATGACCCGCGAACCGTGGCTCACAATGGTGAGCTCGCTCTGGGACCTCCGGCAGAGCCGACAGATCACGACCTACACCGTAATGAAGCCTAGCCGGTCCTCCTCCAGTACCGCGCAGGTCAACGCTCCACCCATTACGGCGCCGGTATCGATGCCGATTCGGTTCGCCCTCACCACCGGCTCCATCCGCGGCGTGTGGCCATGCACCACCACGGGACCGAACGGCTCCTTTGACGACAGGAACGGCTCGCGGATCCACATCAGGTCGTGGCGGCTTTGCCGCTCGATCGGGATGCCCGGACGCACGCCCGCGTGCACGAACAGATAGTCGCCGGCCATATGGCGCACTGCCAGGTCGCGCAGGAACAGCAGGTGTGGTTTCGGCAGATAGGACGCCCACTCCCTGGGTTGCGCCGAGCGCGGCACGCCCCAACTGGCGAGCGAATCGGCACCGCCATTGCCTAGCCACAGCCCGATCGCCTCGGCCTCGCCGGTGCAGGCCAGTGCCGAGAGCATCATGTGCTCGTGGTTGCCCATCAGGTTCACCGCGGCCACGCCCGCCAGAGGCACCCCGGCCGCCAGCCGCGCCACCACGCCGGCGCTCTCGGGGCCCCGATCGACGTAATCGCCCAAATGAACCAGCACCACCTCGCCCACCGGACGCGCCGCCAGGTCATCGGCGATCAGCTCATGCAGCGCCTCCAGCCGGTCCAGGCAGCCATGTACGTCGCCGACCGCGTAGACACGCTGGCCGGGCGCCAGCCGCCCGGGAGCCGGGATGAAATCCACCATGGGCGCACAACCTAGGCAGCCATGCGCATTTCGCCAATTCACCACGCGCGCGAGACCCAGTATGCCGCCGCCATGGACGCCATCCGCGTGCAGCACCTGACCAAGCGTTACGACCAGACGCTCGCGGTGGACGACATCAGCTTCACCGTCCCCGCCGGTGCTACCGTTGGCCTGCTCGGCGGCAACGGCGCCGGCAAGACCACCACGATCGCCATGCTGCTGGGCCTGCTGATCCCCACCGCCGGCACGATGGAGGTACTTGGCCACGACATGGCGCGCGACCGCTTCGCCGCCCTGGCGCGGATGAATTTCTCCTCGCCTTACGTGTCGCTGCCGCAGCGCCTGTCCGTGGCCGAGAATCTGCGGGTCTACGGCCATCTCTACGACGTGCCACAGCTGGAGCGTCGGATCGGCGAACTCGCTGCGGAGCTCGATCTGCGCGACCTGCTGGAGCGGCCGGCCGGCAAGCTGTCGGCTGGCCAGAAGACCCGCGTGGCGCTGGCCAAGGCGCTAATCAACCGGCCGGAACTGCTGCTGCTCGACGAACCGACCGCCAGCCTCGATCCCGATACCGGCGACTGGGTACGTACCTGGCTGGAGCGCTACCGCGACGCAACTGGCTGCACCATCCTGCTCGCCTCGCACAACATGGCGGAGGTGGAGCGGCTCTGCTCGCACGTGCTGATGTTGAAGCAGGGGCGGATCGTCGATAGTGGCAGTCCACAGGATCTGCTGGACCGCTACGGCCGCGAGGACATGGAGGAGGTGTTCCTGGACATCGCCCGCGACCGCCGCCGCGCCGTGGCGCCCGCATGACCCGCACCGCTGCACGACGGGTCTGGGGCCTGATGTACCGCCACCTCGCCCTCTACCGCGGCTCGTGGCCCCGTCTGCTCGAGCTCGCCTACTGGCCCGTCCTCCAGATGTGCATCTGGGGCTTCACCGCGAGCTTCCTCGCCTCACGCATGGGCAGCGTCGCCATGACCGCGGGTGCGACCCTGCTGGGCGGTGTGCTGTTGTGGGAGGTGGCCCTGCGCAGCCAGATGGGCGTGGCGATCTCCTTCATGGAGGAGATGTGGTCGCGCAACCTGGGCCACGTTTTCGTCAGTCCGATCCGGCCCTGGGAACTGGTGACCGCGCTGCTGCTGATCTCCATGATCCGCATGCTGGCAGGTGTGTTGCCGGCAATCCTGGTCGCCTGGGCACTGTACGCCTACAACCTGTTCGCGTTGGGACCGGTGGTCGTGTTGTTCTTCGTCAACTTGATGATCATGGGCTGGGCGGTGGCGCTCGCCGTGGTGTCGCTGATCTTGCGGCATGGCGCGGGCGCCGAGGCGCTCGCCTGGTCGGTGCTCTTTGGGCTGACGCCGTTCTCAGCGGTGTTCTATCCGGTTGCCGTGCTGCCTGTCGCCCTCCAGCCGATCGCGCTGGCGCTACCGTCGGCACACGTGTTCGAGGGAATGCGCGGCATCGTGCTGCAAGGCGAGGTGCGCTGGGACCACCTGGCCGCCGCATTCGCGCTCAATGCACTCTGGGTCGCCGGTGCGGCGCTGCTGTTCTCGCGCCAGTTCCGCCAGGCCCGCTTGCGCGGCGCGCTGCTGAGTATCGGCGAATGACCGAGACGCGCTTCTGGCTGATCCGCCACGCCATCGTCGACGAGAACTCGCGCGCCATGCTGTACGGCGTGATGGACGTGCCGCTGTGTGAGACCAGCCTGCTCGAGCAGGCGCCGATGTATAGCGCGCTGGCATCCCGCCTGCCTCGCCCCGCGGCATGGAAGGTCACGCCGCTGTCGCGCACCCGGCGCACCGCCGAAGCGATCTTCGCGGCGGGCTATCCGCACACCGCGCCCGAGGTCGAACCTGATCTGATCGAGCAGAGCCTGGGCGAGTGGCAGGGCCTGCCGCACGCTGAGTTGCCGGCGCGCCTGTCACTGCCGAAGCACGCGTTCTGGCCGCTGGCCGGCAACGAGCGTCCACCCGGCGGTGAGACGCTCACCGAGGTCATCGATCGTGTGGGCGATGCGCTCGAACGGCTTGCCGCGTTGCATGCGGAGGAGGACGTGGTGATCGTCAGCCATGGCGGTGCAATCCGCGCGGCGGTCGCACATTGCCTTCGCATCGGCTCCGACAACGCGCTGCATCTTACCGTGCAGAATCTGTCGCTCACCCGGCTGGAGCGCACCGACGAAGGCTGGCGTGTCGTCTGCGTCAATGAACTGCCAGGATATTGATCCACCACATTGGCGCCGCGAATCCAACGCAGCGTAGTATGAGCCTGCGAATCGGGCGCCGCCGCGTCCGCAGGTGGAGGGGGACGACATGAAGCGTATCCTTTTGGCCGTTGCCGCACTCGCCGCGCTGCCCTGGCTCGCGCCGCGTCCGGCCCACGCGCAGGGCGACGAGCAGACCCTGGTGGATCGTGCCACGCTCGCCGTGCAGGAAATGCTCAACAACGACATGAGCAAGGACCCGCGCAGGGCGCTGCAGAGTGCTCGGGCGGTAATGATCTGCCCGCGTGTGTTCAAGGCCGGCTTCATCCTGGGCGGTGAAGGCGGCGCCTGCGTGCTGCTGGCGCGCGCCGGCAACGGCACGTGGTCGTATCCGGCGTTCTACGGCATGGGGAGCGGCAGCGTCGGCTTCCAGATCGGCATCCAGGACGCGCAGTTCGTCATGATGATCATGACCGAGAAGGGCCTGCGTGCGGTGCTCGACAGCCAGTTCAAGTTCGGCGCCGACGCCTCACTTGCCGTGGCCACCATCGGCGCCGGCATCCAGGGTTCCACCACCGGCGCGCTGGGCGCCGACATCGTGGCGTTCTCGCAGACCCGCGGTCTCTATGGCGGCATATCGCTCGAGGGCAGCCTGATGGGCCAGAAGAGCGGTTGGAACAAGGCCTATTACGGCCGCGAACTGGGCAGCCGGCAGATCGTCATGGACATGCAGGCGGCCAACCCCGGGGCTGACCCGCTGCGCGACGTGCTGACGCGTGGCGGCACCGCCACTCAGCAGCAGGCCGCCGTGCCGCCGCCGCTGGATTATCAGCCGCCGCCTCCCGCAGCCAGCGCGCCGGTGCAGTTGCAGCCGCGCGGCTCGGTCCAGCAGCAGACCTTGCCGCCGCCACGCTGAAGCTGTGGGCCTGTTCACAGGAGGCGGCAGGTATCGGTTGCGAGCAGCAAGCGTGATGTGGTGATACTGGGCTATCGAGCGGCCCAGGGCAGGATAGTCGGGAGGCCGGAAGAAGCAATGCGCACAGGGAGAGGCGCACGTGGCGGATTCCGACATCCTCAGCACGCAGGAAGCGCTCTGCCAGGAGCTTGACGAGATCGAGCGTCGCCGCGCGCGACGGGTCGGCGCAGCGCATGCAGCGCAGGACGACTTCGAGACGCAGCAGCAGCGCGCCGACAGGCTGAACCTCAGTGCGCTATGCCTGTCCGGCGGCGGCATCCGCAGCGCCGCATTTTGTCTGGGCGTGCTGCAATGTCTGGCCGGCAAGCGGTTGCTTCGCCAGTTCGACTACCTCTCCACGGTGTCCGGCGGCGGCTTCATCGGGGGCTGGCTCCAGGTGCTGGTCCGTGAACATGGCGGCGTCGGCAATGCCGAAGAGGCGCTGAACCAGCCGCGACCGGCCGTGCTGCGACGGCTGCGCGCCTACACCAACTATCTCACGCCGCAGACCGGACCGTTCTCCACGGATACCTGGGCAGGCGCCGTGCTCTATCTGCGGAACCTGCTGATCAACTGGACGGTGTTCGGACCGCTGTTCCTGTTGCTGACCGTGCTGCCGATCTTCTATCGGACCGCGCTGTGGGCATGCAGCGACTTCCTGTCCATCAATCTGGTGCTGCTGGTCTGCGCGGCGTTGGCGCTGCTGTTCGGCGTGATCCGCGCGTGCAGCCTGCTGCCAAGCCATCGCCCGCCGCGGTCATCCGAGGACCCGATACCCAGCTACGCATCTCCCAACAGCATCAACTGGGGAATCGTCTATCCGGCCTTCGGATGGACCCTGCTCATTCCCTGGCTGCTGGATTTTGCCACCGGGCCACTCGGCGAAGGCGTTTGGGACCGGCCCTGGCTCGCCAATGACACAATCTGGATCGTTCCCGTCCTCTACCTTGTGCTGATGACGGTGGGCTATAGGCTCGCCTGGTGGCTTCAGTCGGAACGCGACGATCCTGGGTACGCACTGTTCCGTGCCAACTTCCGACGCTGGATCTATGCCAGTCTCGGTGCCGCACTGCTGACGTGGCTGCTGCTGAAGATCGCCCTGTCAATTCCGCCGCTGGGACGAGACCTGCAGGATGGCTACCTGGTCGATACCGCCACGGCGCTGACGGTATTCGCGCCGCTCGCGCTGTCGATCGTGCACGTGCTCCAGACCGCGCTGTACGTGGCGCTGCGCAAGGAAACGGAACTCGCCGATCTCGACCGCGAGTGGCTCGGCCGCGTCAACGCGATGATCCTGCGCCTCGGGGTCGTGTGGACCGTGTTCGCGCTCTGCTGCCTGATCCTTCCTTTGCTGGTCGTTTTCGTCCGCGACAACCAGGACAGCGACCAATGGCGCGGCGGCGGTCTCTCGGTGATGGGCGCTATCACTGTCATGATTGGCGCCGCCGCAGCGTGGCTGGGTAAGGTGCTGCCTTCGGTCAGGGAGTTCACCGAGCAGACCGGCCTATGGGACCGCGTGCGCACCTACATCCCCGCAGCCCTGGGCATTGTATTCGCTGCCCTGTTGCTGATCGTGTTCGGTGGCGTGGTGAACTTTGTGCTGGCGGCGCTGCAGACCGCCATCACTGGCAGGGTGATCGGGCTGAAGGACGCGAAGTGGTTGCCGCTGGTCCTCCAGATCGCTGTCGCTGTCATCTTGTTCCTCGGCGTCATGACCTTCCAGCATGTCAACGTCAACCGCTTCTCCATGCACGCGGTCTATCGCAACCGCCTCACCCGCGCCTTCCTCGGCTCGGCCCGCAACAAGCGCGAGCAGGATCCGTTCACCGGCTTCGATCCGGACGACAACGTGCCGCTGTCGTCGCTGCGCGACTCTGGCAACGCCCTGTTCCCCGTGATCAACACCACGCTGAACATAACCGCCGGCAAGAACACTGCATGGGCCGAGCGCCAGGCTGCTTCGTTCACCGCGACGCCGCTGGCCTGCGGCTCCGGCGCGCTGAGACATCCGGCGCAGCAGGCTACCAGCACCGAAACGGACGGCGCGTTCGTCCCCACAAACCGTTTTGCCGGGCTGGAGACGTTGAAGGATCACCCGAAGAAGCCGACCGAGTCCGGCCCGGGTCTCGGCAACGCGCTGACCGTGTCCGGCGCCGCGGTGAGCCCGAGTTGGGGCTATCACTCCTCCCGCATCACCGCGTTCCTGATGACGCTATTCAATGTGCGGCTGGGCATCTGGCTGCCCAACCCGTCCACCGCCACGGCCGATGACCTGCGCCTCGCACGCCCGCGCAACTCACTGCTGGCGCTGATTGACGAGATGCTGGGCGAGACCACCGATGACAGCCAGGCAATCTATCTGTCGGACGGCGGCCATTTCGAGAACCTTGGTCTCTATGAGATGTTCCGTCGCCGGTGCAGCTCGATCCTGATCGTCGATGCCGGCGCCGATCCGGAATGCTCGCTGTTCGACCTGGGCAATGCGATCCGCAAGGCGGAAATCGACTTCGGCGTCAGCGTCACCATGAACGAGCCGATGCGTCTCTATGGCCGCATGCGGCTCGAGGCCAACAGCGGCCTGCTGGCGACCGCGCGGGGCTTCGCCTGTGGCACAATCGATTACGGCCGCGGCCATATCGGGCGGCTGCTCTACATCAAGCCGAGTTTCCTCGAGAGGATTCCGGCCGACGTGCGCTCCTATGGCGCGGAGCATGCACTGTTCCCGCATGAATCCACGCTTGACCAATGGTTCAGCGAGAGTCAGTTCGAGAGCTATCGTATGCTGGGACGATACCAGATGTCCGAACTTATCGGCGGCATCGGCAATGGCGATCTGGCCGCGGTGTTCACAGCGGCGCGCGACGCGGTGGAACAGCCTGCACCCGCCGCTTCCGCTGCCGTGATCGAACTCGACCAGGCGAGAGCGAATGCCGGAACCGCCGCTGCGGACTGATCAACGTTGATCGTATCACGACGTTTCGCGCTCCTCGGCTTGCTCGTGCTCGCCAGCTGTGATCAGCAGGGCACTGGCTGCAATTTGGTGAAGGTCGCCGAGTTGCCACTCGAGACGGTTGACCATGTATTCACCGTCCCCGCGACCATCAATGGGCATGTCCTGAAGATGCTGCTCGACACCGGCGCCGAGAGGAGTTTGCTGGATGAACGAACGGTGCAGCGACTGGGCATTCCACAGGACGGCCGGACTTTCACTGTCATGGTTGGCATCGCCGGCGGCTCACCCCGGGCAGATGCCAATGTCGAAGGAATGACCCTGGGCGGCGCGCCGGTGGATATCGACCGCATGCCGGTAAGCACGTTCGGCGGGTCGTCCGGGGCCGAAGGCGTGCTGGGCCTCGATGTCCTGCGTGACTACGATCTCGACATCGACGGCCCGAACCGCACGCTCACCCTGTACCGGGTGCGCCACTGCGCGACGGCGGATCCCCCCTGGGCACAGGCCACTGCGCCGATCGAAAATGTCCGCACACGGATCGGTTGGATGGAAATCCCCATCGAGGTCGATAGCGTCAGGGGGATCGCAGCCATCGATACCGGGGCCTCGTTCACCACGATCATGCCGCGCATGGCACGCCGTCTCGGCCTGACCGAACAGTCGATGGCGGGCGATCGGACGGTGACGATCAATGTGGTTGCCGCGGCCGACACCCACGCGCACATTCACCGTTTCGAGACCATCAAAATTGGTCCGGTCACCGGTCGCAGTGTCCGCATCCTCGTGCTGGACAGGGAACCTCCGGCGCTCAGCGGCGGCCGGCAATTCCAGGACGCGATCATTGGCCAGGACGTACTGGGCACGCGTCGCGTATGGTTCTCGATAAGCACCGGCCGGCTGTTCCTGTCGCACAGGGACGACGCGACGGCGCAATAGCCCGGTCCACTGGCCAGCAAACCCGCGCGCCGGTAATGTGCGTCGCGATGGACGCGCCCATACCATTCTGGAAAGTGAAGAGCCTGGAGCAGATGTCCCCCGACGAGTGGGAGTCGTTGTGCGATGGCTGCGGCCGATGCTGCCTGCATAAGCTGCGCGACGACGACACCGGTGCGCTGTCGTTCACCAATGTTGCGTGCCGGCTGCTCGATCTGCACAGCTGCCAGTGCGGCGACTACGCCAATCGTCGTCGCAAGGTGCCCGACTGCGTTCAGTTGACACCGGATGAAGTGCGCGCGATCGACTGGCTGCCGCCATCCTGCGCGTATCGGCGCCTGGCTGAAGGCAAGGACCTGCAGTGGTGGCATCCGCTGGTATCCGGCGATCCAGATACTGTACATGCAGCCGGCGTCTCCGTGCGCGGTCGCGCCATCAACGAACGCAAGGCCGGCCCGTTCGAGCACCACGTCGTCGACTGGCCCGGTCGCATGCCGCGCACAAGACGTCTGCCATAGGAGAACGCGTGATGATGAAGGATGCCCTGTTCGGTGGGGTCAATGCTGCCGTGTTGACGCCGATGCGCGCCGACCTGTCGATCGACCTCGATCGGATGGCGGCGCATTGCCGATGGCTGCTGGCCAATGGCTGCGACAATCTCGGCGTACTGGGCACCACCGGTGAGGCCAACAGCATCGGGCTCGGCGAGCGCACCGACATCCTTCAGGGTCTGGTCGAGCGCGGCATTCCTGCGGCAAAGATGATGCCCGGCACCGGCGTGCCGGCGCTGACCGATACCGTGCTGCTGACCAGGCAGGCTGCATCGGTCGGTTGCCGCGGCGCGCTGCTGCTACCGCCGTTCTACTACAAGAACCCGACCGAGGATGGGCTGTTCGCGTTCTTCTCCGAGGTGATCGATCGCGTCGGCGCCGACATCAAATACTACCTTTACAATTTCCCGCAGCAGTCGGCCGTGCCGCTCAGCGTAAGCCTGATCGGACGGCTGCTGAAGGCGTTCCCCGGCACGCTGAAGGGTGTGAAGGACAGCAGTGGCAACTATGACAACGGCCGCGCCTATGTCGAGAACTTCGCACGCGACGGTTTCGAAGTGTATGCCGGCGACGACACGCTGCTGCGACCGCTGCTGCAGCTTGGCAGCGCCGGCTGCATCACCGCCGCAGCCAATGTGAATTCACCCATCGCCGCACAGGTCTACGCCAACTGGAACAACGATGTCGGCGCGCAGATGCACGAGACGCTGAGCGCGACGCGCAAGGCGGTCGTCGCCGCCCCACAGCCGATCCCGGCACTGAAGGCACTGATGGCGCGCCACACCGGCGACACCGCGTGGCACAACATGCGCCCGCCGCATCTGAAGCTGAACGACGAACAGCAGAACAAGCTGTTTGCAGCGTTCGACGCATGCGGTGTGCAATTGGCAAAGGCTGCTTAGCAGAACACATCCCTCCGATATTGCGGACGTGCGCGCACTCATCGAGCTTGCTTCGGCGCTGAGCAACAGTTGACGAATCGGTGCGATCTGCCCTTTGTGGGCAGAATGGAATTGCCGCGATCTGAGGTGCTCACGCTTCCCAGCGGCCCGACACGCGTCGAGTGGCGACGCAATCGTCGTGCAAGACGCGTCAGTCTGCGCATCGATCCGTGCGGTGGAGGCGTGGTCGTCACCTTGCCGATGCGTGCAGGACGCGGCGCGGGCGTTGCACTGCTTATGAACCACGCTGAATGGGTCGCCGATCGTCTCGCTGCATTGCCGGATGCGCTGCCGTTCGCCGATGGTTCGATCGTGCCGATCGCCGATGTTCCGCATCGCATTCGCCATATGCCACACGCGCATGGTGGCGTGTGGGTCCAGGACAACGAGCTCCATGTCAGTGGTGCACCCGAGTTCCTGCGCCGCCGCGTCATGGACTTCCTGCGCGCCGAAGCGCTGCGTCGCCTGTCGGAACTGGTGGCGACCAAAACCGCGAAACTCGACGTGACGGTGCGGCGCATCTCGGTGAAGGATACGCGCAGCCGCTGGGGCAGTTGCGCCGTCGATGGCTCGCTCGCATTCAGCTGGCGTCTGGTGATGACGCCGGAGTTTGTGCAGGACTATGTCGCTGCGCACGAGGTCGCGCATCTCAAGCACATGAATCACGGCAAGCGTTTCTGGAACGTCGTCGATCGACTCACACCGCACGCCGCGACCGCTATCCCCTGGCTGCGCGCCGAAGGTTTCCGCCTGCTCCGCGTGGGGTGACGCGCGGCGCCATGCCCCGTATTGTGTTGGCGGAAACCATAGGCGTCCGGCACAAGAGGGATCATGGGAGGAACCACAACCGCCGTTCGCTCGACGGCGCTCCGCACCACGCATGGGGCAGGCTTCGGCACAACCGGCATGCAGCGCTGGCTGGACCGACAGTTCACGCGGCTCGCCGTGCTGCCGACCAGCGCGATGATGCTGCTGATCTTCGGCATCCCGCTCGCATTTTCGTTCTATCTCAGCTTCCAGGGCTGGTCGCCGGAACAATCGCTGTTCGCCGGCAGCTTCGCCGGCAGCGCCAACTATGAAGACCTGCTGACCGATCCTCAGTTCCTGAAAAGCCTGTCCGTCACCTGCATCTACACCGCGATCACTGTTGGCACCGAACTTGCCGGCGGCCTTGGCATCGCGCTGCTGCTGAACATCGACCTGCCGTGGATCGGCTTGTTCCGTACCGCGCTGGTTGTTCCGATGATGATCACGCCGATCGTCGCGGCGCTGTGCTGGAAGCTGCTGCTCGATCCGGATCACGGCGTGGTGAACTACTGGATCGGCAGCCACATCGTCTGGCTCGGCCGGCCGGACACCGCTCTGCTATCGGTGATGGTGGTGAACCTGTGGCAGAACGCGCCCTACGTCGCAGTGCTGCTGCTGGCCGGCCTGCGTTCGCTGCCGAGTGAACCGGTGGAGGCGGCGTCGATCGACGGCGCCAGCCGCTGGCAGGTGTTCTGGCACGTCACACTGCCGCTGCTGCGGCCTTACATCCTGGTTGCACTGCTGCTGCGTACGATCTTCGAGTTCCGCGCGTTCGACAACATCTACGTCATGACCAGTGGCGGACCGGCGAACGCGACGATGACGCTGTCGATGTTCACCTATCTCGCATCATTCGTGCGCTTCGACCTGAGCCTCGGCGCGGCGGCGTCGTGGCTGATGCTGGCGATGTGTCTGCTGCTGTGCCTGTTCTTCATCGCGGTGATCCGTCGGCGGGATGCCACCTGATGAGCGCGCTGTCGGGCGTCGGATCGCGACGCAGCAAGCTCGTGTTCGCGGCCTCGGTGTATCTCGCGCTGATCGCGATGACTGTGGTGTTCCTGTTCCCACTGCTCTGGGTGATCGGGCTGTCGCTCAAGACGCGGCTCCAGGTCTTCGCCAACCCGCCGCTGTTCATCTGGTGGCCAACACTGGAGAACTACATCGCCGTCCTTGGCCAGGCCGACTTCCTTCAGGCCTTCGTCAACTCACTGGTGGTCTCGGCCGGCGCCGTGGCTCTGTCACTCGCCGTCGGTGTGCCGGCGGCCTATGCGTTCGCGCGGTTTCCGTTCCGCGGCGGGTCATTCCTGTTCTTCTCGCTGCTGGTCATGCGCATGCTGCCGCCGATCGCGGTGCTGGTGCCGATGTACATCCTGTTCAGCAAGCTGGGCCTGACCACGACGCGCTTTTCGGTGGTGCTGGCCTACAGCACCTTCAGCCTGCCGCTGGTGGTGTGGATCATGCGCGGTTTCTTCGAGGACCTGCCGCGCGAACTGGAAGAAAGCGCGTGGGTCGATGGCGCATCGCGCTACGCCGCATTCCGCCATGTGGTGCTGCCGCTGATCCGACCCGGCCTGGTCGCCGCCAGCATCCTGTGCCTGCAACTCGCCTGGAACGACTTCCTGTTCTCGGCGGTGCTCACCAACAACGCGACGCGCACACTGCCCGTGCTCATGGCCGCGTTCTCCGGCGGCGACACCGGGGTGGACTGGGGCGGGATGACCGCATCAGGGGCATTGGTGATCCTGCCGGTGCTGATCTTCTCGTTCGCCGCGCAGCGGCATCTGGTCGCTGGGCTGTCGTCGGGGGCCGTCAAAGGTTGAAACCGCACAGCACGCAAAACACGCAAATGGACCTTTGCGTTATTTGCGTGTTTTGCGGTTCCTGAAATAGGAGGAGGAAGCGCATGGCCCGATTGAAACGCCGCACTTTGTTGCAAGCGACCGCGGGCGTGCTTGCCGCGCCACAGATCATGGCACAGAGCAAGCCCGAGAAGCTGATCTATGTCGGCGATAATGGGCCTTGGCACTACGTCATGGTCGAAGAGGTCGCGCCGGCATTCGAAAAGGCGACCGGCATCAAGGTCGACTTCACCCTGTTGCCGGTCGATCCCTGGCGCGCGCGCCTGCGCGCGGAACTCGGCTCCGGCAGCAGCGGCATCGACGTGGCGCAGTTCTCCATCAGCATGACCGGCTGGATGGCGCCCCACATGGAAGATCACACGCCGTTGCTGGAGCAGATCAAGGCGAAGGAGCCGACGTTCGATTGGAACGACTACCTGGCCGGACCCCAAAAGGCTGCTACCTACGACGGCAAGCTGTGCGGCCTGCCGTATCGCATCACCACCGGCATCTTCCACTATCAGCGCGCGTTGCTGGAGAAGGCCGGGTTTGCCAACCCACCGGAGAACTGGGAGCAATTCCTCAAGATAGCGCAGGCGGTGAATACGCCGCCCGAACGCTACGCCTACGGGCTCATGGGCATGCAGGCCGCAGGCATGTATCCGTCCTTCGTGTCCTGGCTGTACTCGAACGGCGGACGGACGCTGGACTTCAAGACCGGCGAGGTGTTCATCAATGACGCCAAAGCCGTGGAGGCACTGCAGTTCTACGGCGATCTCATCACCAAGTACAAGCTGGTGCCGCCCGAGGCGATGACCTGGCAGTTCGAGGAGATCGTCGCCGGCGGCCAGCGCGACCGCTATGCGATGGTGCAGATGTTCGCGCCCTACGGCACGCTGATCAACGATCCGAAGATCTCCACGACCGGCGGCAAGTGGGCATGGACCACAGTGCCCGGACCGCACAACAAGGACGAAGGCCGCACCTGGATCGACGGCCACACGCTTGGCGTGCCGAAGTACACGAAGAACAAGGAGTGGGCGCTGGAGTTCATTGCCATGTGCTGCTCGCACGACTGGCAGAAGAAGGCGATGATACGCGGCAACGCGCCGCCGCTGCGCTCGGTGCTGAATGATGCCGAGATGGTGGAACGGATCGGCTGGCCGCCCGTCGGCGCGCAGGCGCTGGAGACCGGCGTGCCGACGCCTGGCCATCCGGTGTGGGACACGCTTGAGGTGCAGATGCGCTCTGCCATCGCCCAGGTGCAGGCCGGCCAGAAGACCGCGAAGGTGGCGCTCGATGAATTGGCAGCAGACTGGCAGCGCAGCCTGCGTCGCGCCGGGGTTGGCCGCGGATGAAACGCCGCCATCTGCTTCAGGCGGCAACCACGCTCGCCCTGCCCCGCATCGCGCTGGCACAGCCGAGGCCTGACAAGCTGGTGTTCGTCGGCGACAACGGGCCGTGGCACTACTCGCTGGTGGAGGATGTCGCGCCGGCGTTCGAGAAGGAGACCGGCATCAAGGTCGACTTCACCCTGCTGCCGATCGATGCTCTGAACGCCCGACTGAAGTCGGAACTGAACTCCGGCTCCAGCGGCATCGATATCGTGCAGTGGACATCGCAGCAGATCGGCTGGCTGTATCCGCACCTGGATGACCACGAGAAGCTGCTGAAGGCCGCCGCCGGCAAGCATGCCGATTTCGACTGGGACGACTTCGTGCCGGCCATCCGCGAGATGGCGATCTGGGACAACAAGCTGTCGGGCATTCCGTATCGCGTGACAATGGGTGTGCTGCACTATCAGAAGGCGCTGCTCGAACAGGTCGGCATTGCCAGGCCGCCGGAGACTTTCGCCGAACTGCAGCAGGCAGCGATCGAGACCACCAAGGCCGGCGCCGCGGCCAATCGCTACGGCATGGGCTATCTCGGCCGCCAAGGCCCGGCGATCGTCGATTGCTGGTGCCCGTTCCTGCGCTCGAACGGCGGCGACTTCTACAATCCGAAGTCCGGCGAAATCTATGTCAACCGCCCCGAAGCGGTGGAGGCGCTGGAGTTCTGGGGCGACCTCATGACGAAATACAAGTCGGTCGTGCCCGATTCCATCACCTGGGAGTTCGAAGAGATCATCGCCGGAGGCCAGAACGACCGCTACGCGATGGCGGTGACGCTGACGCCCTACGGCACGCTGATCAACGATCCCACCAAGTCAAAGACCGGCGGACGCTGGGCCTGGGCGCCGATGCCGGGTGCGAAGTCAAAGGACCAGAGCCGCACCTTCTTCGGCGGCTGGAGCTTCGCCGTCGCATCGGCCGGCAAGCACAAGGAGTGGGCGTTCGAATTCATTCAGATGGCGTGCAGCAAGCAATGGATGCAGCGTTCCATGCTGCGCGGCAACGCACCGCCGCGTGTCTCGGTGCTGAACGATCCGGAGATGGTGGCGAAGTTCGGCTGGGCGCCGGTCGCGGCCGCGGCATTGCCGACGGCTCTGCTGGATCCGCGCGACGCAATCTGGGCAACGCTCGAGTTGCAATTGCGCAGCGGGCTGTCGCAGGTGCTGTTGGGACAGAAGAATGCGAAGGAGGCATTGGATGGCGTGGCAGGCGATTGGCAGCGCAGCATGCGCAGGGCGGGCCTAGGACGATGATCGGACGCCGCAGACTGCTGCAAGCCTCCGCCGTGGCCGCAACGCTGCCCAGAGTCGTGCTGGCGCAGAATAAGCCCGACAAGCTGGTGTTCGTCGGCGACAACGGCCCATGGCACTGGTGCCTGGTGGAAGAGGTCGCGCCGGCGTTTGAGAAGGAGACCGGCGTCAAGGTCGACTTCACCTTGCTGCCGATCGACGCGCTGAGCGCGCGGCTGAAGGCGGAGCTGAACTCAGGCTCCAGCGGCATCGACATCATCCAGTGGACCGCGCCCTATGCCGGCTGGCTGGCGCCGCATATGGAGGATCACGAGAAGCTGCTGGCCGCCAGCGCGAGCAAGCATCCCGATTTCGACTGGGACGACTTCCTGCCGTCGATCCGCGACATGGCGAGCTATCAGGGCAAGCTACTCGGCATTCCATATCGCGTGACCGCCAGTATTCTGAACTACCAGAAGCCGCTGCTGGCGGAGGTCGGGTTCGACAAGGCGCCGGAGAATTGGAACGAATTCCTGAAAGCGCTGGTCGCCACCACCAAGGCCGGCGCGCCGAACCGCTATGGCCTGGGCATCTGGGGCCGCCAGGGACCCGCGATGGTCGGCGGCTTCACGCCGTTCCTGCGCGGCAACGGCGGGCGCTACTTCGATCCGGCCAACTGGAATATCGAGATCAACAACGCGCAGGCGGTCGAGGCGCTGCAATACTACGGCGACCTGATGACCAAGTACAAGGTCGTCGTGCCCGACGCGATCACCTGGGAGTTCGATGAGATCGTCGCCGGCGGGCAGAACGACCGCTACGCGATGACCATCACGCTGGCGCCGTACGGCACGCTGATCAACGATCCAAAGCTGTCGAAGACCGCGGGCAAATGGGGCTGGGCGGTGGCGCCCGGCGCACATTCGCAAGCGGACAGCCGGGTAAGCGTCGGCGGCTGGACGTTCGGCGTGCCCACCGCGTGCAAGAACAAGGACTGGGCGTTCGGGTTCATCCAGATGGCGTGCAGCAAGGAGTGGATGCGCCGGTCGGTGGTGCGCGGCAACGCGCCGCCGCGGGTATCGGTGCTGAACCATCCCGACGTGATCGCCGCCTATGGCTGGGCGCCGGTGCTGGCCGAAGCCATGAAGACCGCGACGCTGGAGCCGCGCGAGCCGATCTGGCCGACAATGGAACTGTCGCTGCGAACTGCGATCTCGTCAGTGCTGCTGGGACAGAACAACGCGAAGGCTGCGCTGGATGCCACCGCGGCGGACTGGCAGCGCGCGCTGCGGCGGGCGGGGCTGAAGGGATGACCGCGCTCCCCCTCCCCTTGCGGGAGGGGGTTGGGGGGTGGGGGCGTTTGACACTGCAGAAACCACCCTCATACAAACCAGCACATGGAAACTACCGTGACATCTGACGGCGCAATCGACTGCGACATCCATCCGGGCGTGCCGAACATCAAAGCGCTGCTGCCCTACATGGACGAGTTCTGGCAGGAATCCTTCGTCGCCCGCGGCATCGACGGCTTCGACATGATGAGCTACCCTCTCGGCGCGCCGATCACCTGCCGCCCCGACTGGCGCGTGAAGGGCGAGCGCCCCGGCTCCAGCCTGCCAAATATGCAGCGCGACGCGCTTGACGCATTCGGTATTCGTCTCGCGATCTGCAATCCTCTCACCGGCGGCCAGGTTGCGGTCAGCGAGTCCATGGGTGCCGCGATCTGTTCGGCGGTGAACGACTGGATCATCGATCACTGGCTGAACCAGGATCCGCGCCTGCGCGCCTCGATCGTCGTGCCGGCACAGGCGCCGCTGCTGGCGGCGGAAGAGATCGAGCGCCGCGCCGGCGATCGCCGCTTCGTGCAGGTGCTGATGCCGGCGGCCTGCGAGATGATGCTGGGCCGCAGCTACTACTGGCCGATCTACGAGGCGGCAGCCAGATACGACCTGCCGATTGGCCTGCACGCCGGCAGCATGTACCGCTATGCGCCCACCTCAGGCGGCTGGCCGTCGCACTATCTGCACGATTACGTCGCCAACTCGCAATTGTTCGAGGACCAGCTGCTCAGCCTGATCTCGAACGGCGTGTTCAATCGCTGGCCCGACCTGCGCTTCGTGCTGATCGAATCGGGCGTAAGCTGGCTGCCCGGCTTCATCTGGCGTGCCATCAAGACCTGGCGCGGCGTGCGCGCCGAGGTCCCGTGGGTGAAGCGCTCACCGGCAGAGACGATCCGCGAGAACATTCGCCTGACCGTGCAACCATTCGACGCGCCACGCGATATCGATCTGGTGCAGCGCCTGATCGAGCAGATCGACAGCGACCGCATGCTGCTGTTCGCCTCGGACTATCCGCACTGGCAGTTCGACGGCGACGCGGTGCTGCCGCCTGGCCTCACGCCCGCCCTGCTGCAGCGGATTCGTGTTGACAATCCGTTGGAGACCTATCCTCGTCTGAAGGAGACCGTGCAATGAACGCGCCCGTCGATGTTGATGCGCGGCTTGGGATCATCGACTGCGATATCCATCCGTATATGAAGCCTGGCGCACTGAACCAGTATCTGCCGGACCGCTGGCGCAACCACGTCGTGCAGTACGGCAAGTTCAACTGCGGCATCTACGCCGATCGCGGCACCTATCCGCGGTTCTCGCCTAATACGTCGCGCCGCGATTCATGGCCGCCAGGCGGCGGACTGCCCGGCTCCGACGTGCCGTTCATGCGCGAGCAATTGCTGGACGCGTACAACATCGCCTATGGCGTGCTGGAGCCGCTGCTGGGCGGCAACACGTCGCGCAACCTGGACGAGGCCGCGGCGCTGTGCAGCGCGATGAACGACTGGCAGGCGCATGATTTCGTCGACCAGGAGCCGCGGCTGCGTGCCTCGATCCTGGTACCGCAGGACGACGCCGAAGCATCCATCAAGGAGATTGAGAAGCGCGCCGGCGACTGGCGTTTCGCGCAGATCCAGCTTGGCTCGAAGACCACCGAACCGCTGGGGCGCAAGCGCTACTGGCCGATCTTCGCCGCGGCACAGGCGAACGGACTGTCGATCGGGCTGCATATCGGCGGCACCCAGAACAGCGCGCCGTCGCCGTCGGGTTGGCCGCAGTTCTACATCGAGGATCACCACATGCTGGTCCACTCGATGCAGAATCAAGCGGCGAGCCTGATCCTGGAAGGCGTGTTCGAGGCGTTCCCCAGGCTGAAGATCTGCCTCATCGAGGGCGGCTTCGCCTGGGCGCCATCACTCGGTTGGCGGCTCGATGCGCACTGGGCGAAGATGCGGGACGAGGTGCCGCAGGTGAAGCGGCCGCCGTCGGAGTACATGCGAACCAACCTGTGGTTCGCGACACAGCCGGTCGAAGAGCCGGAGAACCCGGACGACCTGCGCCAGGTGTTCGAATGGATCGGGTGGGACCGGATGATCTATTCGTCCGACTACCCGCACTGGGACTTCGACGACCCGCACCTCGCGTTCCGCTTCCAGATGACCGAGACGGAGAAGCGGATGCTGTTCCGTGACAATGCGCTGAACATATATACGTTCCGATAGCCACCAGGACGGGGCGGGCATCCGCCCCTCCCCGGCGTTCGACTACAGCTGCGATTCCGGCGACAGCACCATGCAGCTGGTGCGGCCGTGCTGCAGCCGTTGGCAAGCCTGCACCGCGGCGTCACGCGACAGGCCAGTGAGGCGCG
>DASSRN010000268.1:0-3100 GCA_035701785.1 Acetobacteraceae bacterium
CGTGGTGAGCTCGGGGTTCTCGGGGCCATAGACGTAGCTGCGCTCGATGTCGAAGCAGTTGAAGCGCAGCAGCGTGGTGTGCTTGCCGCCGACGTCGGCGGTCACGTCGATCGACACGCCCTGATCGACGTGATCCTCGACGTTGCCGTCCCACAGCTGGTGGCGGATGACGAAGGTCAGCGGTTCAGCGGTAAATGTGATTCCCTGCGATTGTGGCATGCTTGGGCGCTCCTGTCAGAGGGACTGGCGCAAGACTATGAACGGAAGCGCGGTTACCGCAAGGGCGGCCGATGCGGGGCCGCCGCTGGGCGGCCCCTTCCGTCGCTACCCGCGTGGGTTCACATCCGGCACAGCGCACACAGCTTGTTGCCATCGGGGTCGCGCAGATAGGCCAGGTACATCTGGCCGGCGCCACCCTGGCGGATGCCGGGCGGGTCCTCGATCGCAGAACCGCCGTTCGCGACGCCGGCCTTGTGCCAGGCATTTGCCTGCTCCTGACCGCTCATCGTGAAGCCGATGGTGCCACCGTTGGCGTGGGTGGCGGACTTGCCGTCGATCGGCTTGCTGACCAGGAAGACCCCACCGTTGTGGGCATAGATCAACCGGCCTTTCGCGTCCTCGGTCCCGGGCTTGCCGCCGATGGCGCCGAACACGGCGTCGTAGAACTTCTTCGACCGGGCGATATCGTTGCTTCCAACCATCACATGGCTGAACATTAGGTTCCTCCTCCACTGAAGTTCGCACGAGGTCGTCGCCTGCGCGGCGGGAACAGACCACGGTTTGCCGGCTGCGGAAAGGGTGGGTTCCTGAGCTGCGCCGGACCTCGTGATCCGGCCAGGGCCAACGCAAGGCGGGGTGTGCCGTTCCATGCCCTTGGAACAGGAGGTGGCCCGAGACATGCTGGAAAAGCGACGATCCCTGGGGACTCTACACGCTCGCATGCGCCAGGCCGGGGACCAGTTGTTCCGCGCCGAATACAGCGGCGAGATCAACCCGGATCCGAGCGATGCCAGGGATATCCCCGACTACCACGTCGGGACTACGGCTGCGGATGTGAAGATCTGGGTCGAGCAGATGGCCCAGGGCCTGGGCTATGATCGCGTCGTCTGGGACGAGTTGCCGGCCGGCGTCACAGCCTGACCCGCCTCCTCACTGGCCAGAGCGCCGAGGTCGTGCCGCACCCGCTCGATCGCTGGCCACGGCACCTGGCCCAGCGGGTATTGCCCACCGACGATCACGCTAAGCGCCGCGTTTACCCGCTCCAGAGCACGGCGTTCTTGTTCGGCCCCCGCTTCTCGCCAGCGCTCCGTCAGTGCATCGCGCCACGCGACCAGGCAGCGGGTCGCTGCCGAGAAGTCATGCCCGACCTTCAGCGGCCGGTCGGCCAGAACGCGATCCAGCTCTGCCAGCGCGTCGACGATTTCAGGCATGTGAGGCTCCTTCGCCTGACGTGAGCCGACCCTTGCGAAGGGTGCAGGTCAGCGCCTTCGTCGTATGGATGCTGGTATTGGGATCGCCGTGAATGGCGAGCAGCGTATTGGCGATCGCGCCACGCGCGTAGCCTTCCCAGCCGAAGACCCAAGGCATGCCGACCTCGTGCACCACCTTGCCGTCGATCTGGAACGGGCGCAGACGCCGAGTCACCAACGCCTTCACCTCGATTTCGCCGCGCGCCGTGCCGAGTACCGTCCAATCCAGGTTGGCGATGCCAAGTTGCTGGGCAAGCTCGGGCGAGACCTCGACAAATGCCTCCGGCTGAAGCTCCGCGGTGTGCGGCATGACACGCGTGGAAACACCGCCGCAGTGCAGTTCGGTCAGCCGGTATGTCGTGAGCACATAGGGGTAGCGTGGATCCTGCGGCGCGTGGAACTCGTTGCCCGGACGCGGCCAGAGCTTCGCAGCCGGATTGATCTGCTGAGGGTACAGCGGGTTGGCCACCGGGCTTTCCACCGCCTCATAGTGCGTCGGCAGCGGACCATCCTTCAGGCCCGAGGGCACGAACAGCTGGCACTTGCCATCGGCTTCCATGATGAAGGGACCGTCTCCGCCCAGCGCCTCCATCCCGGTCGGCCGTTTGCTCCAGTCCGGCCGCATGTCGGGCGCTTTGGTTGGAACGAAGTCCGGCGTGTCGGTGCCCGCCCATCGCTTCTTCTCGGCGTCCCACCACACCATGCGCTTGCGCTCCGACCAGGGCTTGCCTTCCAGGTCGGCTGACGCGCGGTTGTAAAGCGTGCGACGATTGCTGGGCCAGGAGAACGCCCACCCCTGGTGACTGCCTGGATCGCCTGGACCATCCGGCCGGCGCGAGCGCGAACGGTTGTCGTGCTGTGCGGGGAAGATGCCCGAATACATCCACCCGCCGCACGCTGTGCTGCCGTCGTCCTTCAGCTCCTGATAGCTCTTGACCTGCTTGCGGTCCGCCACGGTGTATCCGTTGATCTCGCGCAGTACCGCGGCGGCGTCCGGCTCGGCGATCTCGCCGCTCACCGGGTACATCCACGTCAGCGCCTGGATCGCGGCGTCGCGCGGTTCGATGCTGTCCGCATACAGCTCCTTCAGGCGCCGGCCGAGATGGTAGATGAACCAAAGGTCGGACCGGCTGTCGCCCGGTGGATCGCACACTCTGTCGTGCCATTGCACCAGGCGCGACGTATTGGTCATCGTGCCTTCCTTCTCCGCCGCCATCGCAGAGGGGAAGAAGAACACCTCGGTCGGGATGTCGCCGGGCGCGAGCTCGCCCTTCTGGATCAGGCTGCCCTTCTGCCAGAAGTTGGCGGTCTCCGTCATCGCGAAGTCGCGCACCACGAGCCACTCGAGCTTCGCCAGCCCGCGTTGCACCAAGGCCGAATTCACCGCCCCGACCACCGGGTTCTGGCCCACCACAAGCTGGCCTTTGACCACACCCTCGACCATCGCCAGCGTCATCGGCAGCTGCGAATGATCGCCGGTGAGTTTGGGAAGGTACTCGTAACCGAAGCCATTATCCGGTTGCGCGTTCTCGCCGTACCACGCCTTCAGCAGCGAGATCATGTAGGCAGGGAAATTGTGCCACCAGCCGGTCGGCACGGTTTCGGCGCGCAGAAACTCGTGCAGTGTCTTG
>DASSRN010000269.1:0-6280 GCA_035701785.1 Acetobacteraceae bacterium
CATTCGCCACCGGCGTGACGCAGGTCGCGGACGTGCCGCTCGCCGGGCCGGTGCCGCGCGAGGTCCATGCCGCGGTGGTGCCGATCGAACCGCCGATGGCGGACGGCGGCAGCGCCGTGGTGGTGCTGTCCGACCGGACGCGGGAACGGGCGGTGGAACGCATGCGCGCCGACTTCGTCGCCAATGTCAGCCACGAGCTGCGTACGCCGCTGGCGTCGTTGATCGGCTTCATCGACACGCTGCGCGGGCCCGCGGCCGACGATCCGCCGGCGCAGCAGCGGTTCCTGGGCATCATGGCCGAGCAGGCGGCGCGGATGAACCGGCTGATCGACGATCTGCTGAGCCTCTCGCGCATCGAGCTGATCGAGCACCAGGCGCCATCCGGCACAGTCGCGCTGGACGATCTGGTGCGGCGACTGGCGGCGGGGTTCGAACCGCGGCTCGAGGCGCGATCGGTGAAGCTGGAACTGCGCCTGGCGGAAGATCTGCCGCTGGTGATCGGCGATGCAGATCAGCTGGCCCAGGTGCTGCAGAACCTGCTCGACAATGCCGTGAAGTATGGCCGCGAGGGCGGTATGGTGCGGCTGGAGGCGGCACCGGCAAAGGGCAGGCCGGGCGTCGTGTTGAGCGTCGCCGACCAGGGCGTAGGCATCCCGCGCGAGCACCTGCCGCGGCTGACCGAACGATTCTACCGCGTCGATACGGGACGGTCGCGCGCTGCCGGCGGGACCGGTCTGGGCCTCGCCATCGTCAAGCACATCGTCAACCGCCACCGCGGGCAGCTGACGATCGACAGCGAGGAAGGCACCGGCACAACGGTGACGATCTGGCTCCCGCAGGTCGCCGCGCGCGCGCCGGTGCTGGCCGGCGAAGCGCCCGCCTCCTGACGCGGTCCGGTTTGCGCCGGGCCCCCGTGCGCGCGACAGTCGCGGCGCAATCCGAACCCAGGAGGCGCCCATGGCGAACGAGAAGAAGACCGCGATCGTGACAGGGGCGGCGAGCGGCATCGGACGCGCGATGACGCTTGGGCTGCTGGGCGCCGGCGTCGATGTGGCGGCCGTGGACCGCAACGAGACCGGGCTCGCGGCACTGGCGGCCACCGTGCACGACAAGACCGGCACCTTGCAGACGATTCCCGCCGACCTGGCGCGGCCCGAGGCGTTCGATGGCATTGTCTCGGCGGTGCTGGGGCGCTTCGGCAAGATCGACGTGCTGGTGAACAACGCCGGGATCGGCCAGGCGTCGGTGAAGGCGGACCAGCGGCGCAACCCGATCCGCATGTGGGAGATCGCGCCGGAGCAGTGGCAGCGGTTTCTCGCTGTGAACGCCACCGGACCGATCATGATGGCGCGCGCCGTGGTGCCGCACATGCTGCGCGCCGGGTCGGGACGGGTGATCACGGTGACCACCAGCCTGGGAACGATGGTGCGCGCGGGCTACCTGCTGTACGGCGCGAGCAAGGCGGCGGCTGAGTCGGCGATGGCTGTGCTGGCCGCGGACCTCGCGGGCACCGGGGTGACGTCGAACGTGCTGGTGCCAGGCGGGGTGACGAACACGGCGATCGTCGGCGACGAGGCCGGCGACCGGGCACGCATGCTGCAGCCGGAGATCATGGTGCCGCCGCTGCTGTGGCTGATCTCGGAAGAGGCAGTGGGGGTGACCGCGCGCCGGTTCGTGGCAATGGATTGGGATGCGTCGTTGCCTGGCGCGCAGGCGGCCGAGAAGGCAGGGGTGCCGATCGCCTGGCTGGGGATCGCGCGGATGCCGGTCGAGCCGGGGTAGTCGTTGACGCGGCGCCCTGCGGCCGCTAGTTCGCTCCAGTCACGTTCCTGTTTGGCAATAGCACAGGATGGGGTTCATGCCTCGGCTGGTCATGCGCACTGCCGTCGTTGCCGCTGCCGCTCTGGCGTTGGCGTCCTGCACCAATCCGTATGACCCCGGGCAGCGCGCCCTGGGCGGCGGAGCCATCGGTGCCGGAGCGGGTGCTGCCATCGGCGGCCTGGCGGGTGGCTGGCACGGCGCCGCGATTGGAGCCCTGGCCGGCGGAGCGGTCGGGGCGGTGACCGGGGCGGTGACGACGCCACGGCCGCCCCCGCCCGCCTACTACGCGCCTCCGCCACCGCAAGCGGTCTATCCGCCGTCAGGCGCGTACGCAGCGCCGCAATACTGACGGGACGCCGGCGCTGGTATATCGTCAGGTCGCGTGCTTCACGCCACCTGGAGTGCAGGACCAGCGGCATGTTCACCACGATCAGAAAATACAAGGTCAGGAAAGGCTCGGTCGCAACGCTGGCGCGTCGCGTCCAGGAGGGCTTTGTTCCCCTGGTTCGGCAGATGCCTGGTTTCAAAAGCTACTATCTGATCGACGGCGGCCCGGACGAACTGACGACGATCAGCATGTTTGAAACCGCCGATGCCGCGCTCGCCTCGAACGAGAAGGCGGCGGACTGGGTGAGGAACAATGTGCTGGATCAGACGCGAGGGATGCCAGAGGTCATCGTCGGCACCGTGCTGATCGCTGAAACCACATAGAGCGCGCTCAGAACGGGCGGTAGTACGGCCAGGGGTAGCCCGGATAATAGCCCGGACCTGGCGGAGGATATGGGTAGCTTCCGATCGGGCGTGGCGGCGGTAGCCAGGCAGCGGCGTACGGCTCGGGAGGCAGGGTCGGCGGGCGGAGCGCGGTGCGTCGTGGTGTGCCGTGTTGCGGCGCCGTCCGGGCCGCAAGCAACACCGGGTGCGCCGGCCGGCGATGCGCCTGGTGCGGAGCGTAGTGCGGCGGTCGGAGCGGGGGAAGCGTCGAAAAGTCCGGACCTGCTGCTGCGACCTGTTGCGACGGCGCGACAACGGGAAGAGCCGGTGTCAGCGAATCCTGCGCAGCGATCGTCACGGTCGGTGCTGCGTGTCGCTCCTTCACCGCGCGAATCGCGGCCGTGCCGGTAACGGCCAGCAGCACGACGGTGCCGAGATACACGATCAGAAATCGCCTCACCGACATGTCTGAGATCCTTTGCCGCGACGATTCCGTGCCGATCACAACGGTACGCACGGCGCCGAGTCGGAGCAACGCGCCGGTGCGGTGCTGCCGCGTTCGAGCAGCGGTACGGGCAGGCGCAGGTGCGATCGCGCCGGATCGATCGCTTCGCCGCGCATGGCTTGGACCAGCAGCGATGCACCATAGTAGCCAAGCTCGCGCCGCGGCTGGCGGAATGTGGTCAGCGTCGGTTCGACAAAGTCGGCGAATTCGATGCCGTCAAACCCAACCACGGATATGTCGTCCGGAACGGCCAGCCCGTCAGAGCGGATGCGCTTCACAAAGCCGATCGCCATTTCGTCGTTGGCGGCAAACGCTGCGGTGGGGCGTTGGCGTAGTGACAGGAACTCTGCTGCTGCGACAACACCCGCATCGAAGGTGAAATCGCCCGGATAGAACCGAGCGTCGTGTCTTGGTATCGCCGCGTCGGCCAATCCTTCGCAGAAGCCTGTGCGTCGTTCGTGCTCGAGGATGTTGTCCGCCGGACCAGCCAGGTAAGCGATATGCCGATGGCCGAGCGCTGCCAGATGCGCGACGGCACGGCGAGCCGCGGCACGGTTCTCGACCTCGACCTGCGGGATCGGGGCGCCGGGGATCGCCTCGCACACCGCGACCATCGGAATGTCGCCCGCGGACAAAGAGTGCCTGCCGCCTTGCGGGATACGGCCATTCAGCAGCAGCACACCATCCACCTGGCCGGACAGCGCGATATTCGCGAGTTGCGGTTCCTTCGAACGTGAGTTGCCGAGATTGCCGATCAGAAAGCCGTAGCCATGCTGCGACAGCCCATCATCAATGCCGCGCAGCACGTCCGAGAAGAACGGATTGGCGATGTCGGGGACGACAACGAGCACCAGCATCGTGCGCCGCGCCCGCAATGTGCGCGCCGCGCTGTTAGGCGTGTAGCCGGTGCGACGCACCGCCTCGGTCACGCGCGCCAGCGTGTCGGCGCGCAGCTTCTCCGGCGCCGTCAGAGCGCGGCTGACCGTCGCAGTCGAAACGCCTGCGAGCCTTGCCACCTCTGCGATGCGCAGCGGACGCCTGGTCGTCACGGGGTCCGGTTCGCCACTCTTGACACGATGTTCCTCCCAGATGCAGCGTACCCGAAAATGTAATCGATTACAAAATCTTGCCTGGAGGAACCATCCATGCGGCATCCATTCCTGTCGGGACTGACGCTTGCCGGGCTGCTGGCGCTCGCTTCGCCGGCGCGCAGCGAGGAACTGCGGGCCGAGGTGATCCACTGGTGGACATCGGGTGGCGAGTCGGCCGCCGTGGCGGTGTTCGCAGACCAGTTCCGCGCGGCGGGCGGCACCTGGGTGGATACCGCGATCGCGGGTGGCGCCAACGCTCGCACCGCGGCGATCAACCGCATCGTCGGCGGCAATCCGCCCACCGCGACCCAGTTCAACACCGGCAAGCAGTTCGACGACCTGGTGGAGAACGATCTGCTGGCCAACGTCGATGCACAGGCTGCGGCGCAGAACTGGAAGGCCGTGCTGCCGCCAGCATTCCTGGAGGCGGTGACGCGCAACGGCCACGAGTATGCCGTGCCGGTGAACATCCATGGGCAGAACTGGCTGTGGTATTCCAACGACGCACTGACCAAGGCCGGCGTGCAGCCGCCGACGAACTGGGATGAACTTTTCCCCGCGCTCGACAAGCTGAAGGCCGCGGGACTGATCCCGCTCGCGTTCAGTGGTCAGGGCAACTGGGAACGCGGCCTGTTCAACGTCACCATGGTAGGGCATGGCGGCCGCGATATGTTCGTTGGCTTCTGGGGCAAGCGCGATGTCGCACTGGTTAAGGGACCCGAGTTCCGCAAGGTCGCCGAGATCTTCAAGCGGCTGCGTGGCTACGTCGATCCGGGCAGCCCAGGGCGCAACTGGAATGACGCGACCGCGATGGTGATCAGCGGCAAAGCCGGCATGCAGTTCATGGGCGACTGGGCCAAGGGCGAATTCACCGCCGCCGGCCTCACACCCGGCAAGGAGTATGGCTGCACCGTGCTCAGTGATCACGGCATGGCCTATGTCATGGGCGGCGACATCTTCGCGTTTCCAAAGCTGAAGGACGCGACGCAGACCAAGGCACAGCAACTGCTCGCACGCGTGCTGCTGGAGCCGGAGACGCAGATCAAGTTCGCCCAGAAGAAGGGCTCGATCCCAGTACGGCTGGACGTCGATGCCAGTTCGCTCGACGTATGTGCACGCAAGGCCGCGGGCTGGATCCACGACGCCAGCGCACAGGTGCCGGCGAACGAGATGCTGTCACCGCCGGCGCTGACCGGTGCCGTTCAGGACCTGATCTCGCAGTACTGGAACGACCCGAACATGACGCCAGACGCGTTCGTCGCGCGTGTTGCGGACACGCTGTCACAGCAGTTCTGATCGACCGCAGCATGCGCTTTGGATCGCGCGCATCGGCCCATCTGGCCTTGGCGCCGGCGCTGCTGATCGCGCTGGTCGCCTATTGCGGCGCGATGGGCTGGACGATCTGGATCTCGTTCACCGCCTCACGGATGCTGCCAAGCTCGGTGTTCGTCGGGCTGCGGCAGTACACCAGCCTGTCCAGCAACGAACGCTGGCTCACTTCGGTGCAGAACATCGTGGTGTTCGGCGTGCTGTTCATCTCCGCAGCACTCGCGCTGGGTTTCCTGCTGGCGGCGCTGATCGATCAACGCGTGCGCAGCGAGAGCCTGCTGCGCTCGATCTTCCTGTATCCGTTCTCGATGTCGTTCATCGTCACCGGACTTGCCTGGCGCTGGCTGCTCGATCCCACCTTCGGCGTCGAGAAGATCGTGCGCGGGCTTGGCTTCTCCACGTTCCACTTCGACTGGCTGGTGCAGCCCAGCCGGGTGATCTACACCCTTGTGCTTGCCGCGGTGTGGCACGCTGCGGGCCTTGTTATGGCGATCATGCTGGCCGGGCTGCGCGGCGTCGATCCCGAGATCTGGAAGGCGACGCGGGTCGATGGCATTCCGTCCTGGCGCGTCTACCTGTTCATCATCATCCCGTTGATGCGCGGCAGCTTTGCCACCGCGCTCATCCTGCTCGCGGTCAGCGTGGCGCGGCTGTATGACCTGTCGGTTGCCATGACCAATGGCGGGCCGGGCATCGCGTCGGAAGTGCCGGCGAAGTTCGTGATGGATCACCTGTTCGATCGCGGCAATGTCGGGCTGGCCACGGCGGCGGCAACCAGCATGCTGATCACCGTGGCGGCGGTGCTGGCCCCGTTGCTGTACTG
>DASSRN010000270.1:0-2027 GCA_035701785.1 Acetobacteraceae bacterium
GAACTTACACCCGGGCGGCGGCGCGATCAGGTCGGGCGGCAGGCCCTCGATGGAGCGCAGCCGATCCTTGCGGTCGGCGTCGATCCGCGGGATGGACCGCAGCAGCGACCAGGTGTAGGGATGCTGCGGATCGTCGAACACCGCGGCACCCGGCGCACGCTCCACCACACGGCCGGCGTACATCACCGCGACCTCGTCCGCCATCTCGGCAACGATGCCGAGGTCGTGGGTGATCAGGATGATCGCCATGCCGGTCTGCTGCTGCAATTCGCGCAGCAAATCGAGGATCTGCGCCTGCACGGTGACGTCGAGCGCGGTGGTGGGTTCATCGGCGATCAGCAGGTCGGGCGCGCAGGCCAGTGCCATCGCGATCATCACGCGCTGCCGCATGCCGCCGGACATCTGGTGGGGGTATTCGTCGAAGCGGCGTTCGGGCGCGGGGATGCGCACGCGATGCAACGACGCGATCGCGCGGCTGCGCAGCGCGGAGGCGGAGGCGGTGCGGTCGTGCGCGCGCATCGCCTCGGTGATCTGGTCGCCGACGGTGAACACCGGGTTCAGGCTGGTCATCGGCTCCTGGAAGATCATTGCGATGCGGTTGCCGCGGACGTCGCGCATCTGTGCGAGCGACAGGTCGAGCAGGTTGCGGCCGTCGAACATGACCTGGCCGGCGGCGATGCGACCGGGTGGTGGGACAAGGCGCATCACCGAGAGCGACAGCACGGATTTGCCGCAGCCGGACTCGCCGACGATGCCGAGAGTGCGGCCACGCGCGACGGAGATGTCGACGCCGTCCACCGCGGTCACTTCACCGGCGATGGTGTGGAAGGTGGTGCGGAGGGAGGAGACAGTGAGGAGTGGTTGCACGGCCCCCTCCCCCCTTGCGGGGGAGGATTGGGGTGGGGGGGCGGTGCCCGGTGGTGATGCTGCTGCCCCCTCCCCCCGGCCCCCTCCCGCAAGGGGAGGGGGAGTGGTGCGGTCGGATCCGCTCATGCGGTGCGGAAGGTGAGCGGCGAGATCTGCTCGGGCGTGCGGTGGTCCCAGTCGAGGTTCGGCACATTGGCCTTGGTGCGCTGCTGCGCCTCGTGCAGGGCGGCGGCAGCGGCTGGATAGTCGATCGTCAATACACGTCCGTCGTCGACCACCTTTTGACCATCCACGTAAACAGTGCGCACCGCGCGGTCGCCGGCGGCGTAGATCAGGCTGCGCACCGGATCGTGCGTCGGGCGCATCATCGGATGAGTCATATCCACCAGCACGATGTCGGCGCGGCAACCCGGCGCCAGGCGGCCGATATCGTCGCGTCCGAGCGCGCGCGCGCCGCCGGTGGTGGCCGCCTCGAACAGGTCGGTGGAGTTCAGCGTGCGCGGATTGCCGGCCTGCGTGCGCGCCAGATAGGCCACCAGGCGCAGTTCATCCAGCATGTTGTGCGGGTAGGTGTCGGTGCCGACGCCCATATTCACGCCGGCCCGACGGTATCGCCCGAAGTCCTTCAGCGTGATGCCGCGGCGGGCGAATACCGTGGGGCAGTGCGCGACCGTGGTCCCGGTCTCGGCGAGGCGCTGCACGTCGGTGTCGGTGTGCCAGCGTGTCGACGGATGATCGTCCAGGAAGATGCCGTGGCCGATGATCGAGCGTTCTGACAGAAGGTCCAGGTGATCCAGCCAGCCGATCGGCGTGTGGCCGTGGCGGCGGGTGATCTCGTGGAACTCGGAGACCGACTGCGCCGCGTGGATCTGCCACGACAGGCCGCGCGCCCTGGATTCGGCGAACGAGTCGCGCAGCAGGCCCTCGGTGCAGGTGTCGATCTGCGCAGGCACAACCATGCCAAACAGGCGGCCCGAGGGGTGCTGCTCGGCGCGCTCAATCAGTGCCAGCGCCTCGGCCATCGCCTTTTCGCCAGCCGCCTCGTCCCAGGCGTATTCCACCAGGTGGCCATTCTTCGTGTACCAGCGCGCCGAGCGGAACATCGGTGCGATGCACACGCGCATACCGGCTTCGGCCAACAGGTCGAGCCAGCCAGGGTG
>DASSRN010000271.1:0-11534 GCA_035701785.1 Acetobacteraceae bacterium
TGGACTGTCGGTCTTCGACTTCCTCAAGCGCACCACCTGGGTGGCGGCGGATGCCGCTGCGCTGGCCCGCGTCGGACCCGCGGCGATCGCGCTCGCCGAAGCAGAAGGGCTGCACGCACACGCCCGCAGCATCGCTCTGAGGTTGCAGCCGCGCGCTTGACCTTGCTGTGACCCGCGCTCATGTTCCGCCGCGAGATCAAGCTTTTATGAGGGCGGATGTCGAAAGAGGATATGATCGAATTCAGCGGCACGGTGATGGAGCTGCTGCCCAACGCCATGTTCCGCGTCAAACTGGACAACGAGCACACGATCCTGGCGCACACGTCAGGCAAGATGCGCAAGAACCGCATCCGGGTGCTGGCCGGCGACCGGGTCAACGTCGAGATGACCCCATACGATTTGAGCAAGGGCCGGATCACCTTCCGCTTCAAGTGACCATCCCGACGCTGGTGCTGGCATCCGCCAGCCCGCGGCGTCTCGACCTGCTGGCGCAGATCGGCATCGTGCCGGACCGGGTCGTATCCACCGACATCGACGAGATCCCGCTGCCCGGCGAACTGCCGCGCCTGCACGCACAGCGGCTGGCGCGCGCCAAGGCTGCCGCGGTGGCCGCACCTGGCTGCTACGTGCTGGCGGCCGACACGGTGGTCGGCGCCGGCCGCCGCATCCTGCCGAAGGCGGAGACCGAAGCCGATGCGCGGCGCTGCCTGGCGCTGCTGTCCGGGCGGCGCCACCGCGTGACGACGGCGGTGGTGCTGCTGGCACCGGATGGGCGTCGCGGCGAGCGGCTGGTGCAGAGCGTGGTCGGCCTGGCGCGCCTGACCGAGCGGCAGATTGCCGCCTACCTCGCCGGCGGCGAATGGCGCGGCAAGGCAGGCGGCTACGCGATCCAAGGGCAGGCGGCAGCGTTCGTCCGGTTCCTGTCCGGCAGCTACTCGAATGTCGTGGGCCTGCCGCTGTTCGAGACAGCCCAACTCCTGCGCGGGCTCGGCTGGCCGCTGGCATGACCGAGCGGATCCTGGCGGCGTGCAGCCCGGGTGAGGTCCGTGTCGCCGTCGTGCGGGACAATCTGCTGCTCGATTACGCGATCTGGCGACCGGGCGCTCCGGACGGCGTCGGTGACCTGCATCTCGGCCGGGTCATCGCACGCGTTGCTGCCATGGCCGGCAGCTTCGTGGCGCTGGATGGCGCCGAGGGCTTTCTGCCGGACAGCGAGGGCGGCACCGGCCTGGGCCAGGGCGACCTTGTGCCGGTGCGGGTGACCCGCGCAGCGCAGGGCGGCAAGGGACCGCGGCTGACCGCGCGACTCGCGGTGGGAGAGACGCCCCCGGCTCGCGGGCCAGGTCCGCTGCTCGAGTTGGCCCATCGCTACACCGATGCTGCCGTACTGGTGGACGATGCTGGCGTCGCGGGCCGACTGAAGCCGTTCCTGGGCGATCGGGTCGCAACGATCGCGCGGGCCTTCGACGAAGCCGCCGAGGAACAGGTCGAGGCACTGGCACTGCCCGAGGCGGAAGCCAAGGGTGGCGTTCGTTTGCACTTTCATCCGACGCCGGCACTTGTCGCGATCGACGTGGACGCCTCACAGGCCCTGGCGTCGCGTCAGGGCAAGGGGGCGTCGCATGCCGCGGCGAACCTGGCGGCGCTCCCGGCCTTGGCGCGGCAGATCCGACTGCGCAATCTCTCCGGCGCCATCATGATCGACTTCGCCGGCCTGTCCGCGCGACGGCGTCCATCGCTCGCGCCGGCGCTGCACGCGGCGCTGGCCGACGACCCGCTGCGCCCGCGCCTGCTGGGTTTCACTGCGCTTGGCTTGGCCGAGATCGTGCGGCCACGGGTACATCCGCCGCTGCACGAACTGCTGGCGGGCCCGCACGCCGCGGGACTGGCCGCGTTGCGCGCCGTTGCGGCCGCGGTGCGATTACCGCCGCATCGGTTGCCGGCACTGCGCGCGTCGCCCGCCATCGTCCGCGCGCTGGAAGACGACACTCAGGCGCTACAGGATCTTGCGCGACGGGCGGGGCGTGCCTTGATCCTGCGCTCGGACACCAGGCTGTCCCCGATGGGATGGAGCATCGAGGCGAACGATGAATGAGACTGTCGCACCGAAACCGGCTTGCCCGATCTGCGGCAGGCCAGCGGCAGAGGGGTTACGCCCATTCTGCAGCCAACGCTGCGCCGAGGTGGATCTGGGCCGGTGGCTGACCGGTGTGTACCGGATTCCGGCGGCTCCGGACGATGGAGACAGCGAGGCGACGGACCAGCCTTGATCGGTCCGGTCGCATCGGCTATGGCGAGCGGCCCGGCGCCCAGGTAGCTCAGTTGGTAGAGCATGCGACTGAAAATCGCAGTGTCGGTGGTTCGATTCCGCCCCTGGGCACCACTAGACATCGGCAAGCCAGGCTGCGACCCGCTCTGCGATCATCATGATCGTCAGATGTCCGACGACACGCGGGACTGCCGGGAAGATCGAAGCGTCAACGACTGAAACCCCGCCGAGACCGCGCAGCTTGCAGCGCTGGTCGACGACGCTGCCCATGGGTACGGTGCCAAGGGCATGACAATAGGTGCCGATATGTGCACGGATATAATCAGTCAAAGCCTCATCTGAGGCGACGATCTCGTCATTCAGACAGGCGATCCACTGGTAGGCTGACGGCATAGCCTTCACCACCTGCCACCCGAGCCGAAGCCCCTTGCACAGTCTCCGCAGATCCTCGGGTTCCGCGGCAAAGTCCAGATGGATGGCCGGAGGCGCCAGCGGGTCCGCACCGGTCAGTCGCATCGACCCATGCCCCTTCGGAAGCAGCAAGGCCACACGCAACGCTGTAACGACCTCTGCTTCCGCCATCTCGGCCAACGCCGGTGTCGCGCGCAGATCAAGCCACGACGTGGGCACGAGCTGCATGTCGTCCGGCTCTTCCGCCGTGAACCGGGCCATAAGCTGAAACCGCGGATCGCGTCCGATGACTGCCTCGCCAGCGTGCGGCACGAGATAGATCGGTACAGCGGCATGGTCCAACAGGTGCGTACCCAGGTCCGGATGGTCCAGGATGGGCTCGATGCCCAGCGCCTTCAGATCGCCGGCCGGCCCAACTCCTGAGCGCATCAGGATTGCCGCCGAACCAAACGAGCCCGCGGCGAGCACTGTGTAGTCCGCGCGTATCTCCTCCCCTGATGCAAGACGCACGCCGATGGTGCGTTGCGCCTCGATAAGCAACCGGTCCACGATCGTGTTCGAACGGATAGACAAGTTCGATCGCCCGCGTGCGGCCTGTAAATGCGCCAGCGCCGATGTCGTGCGTGTCGTGCCGATACGGTTCATCGGCCACGGGCCGACGCATGGCCCTCGTGACGCAGGGTCGTTATGGTCGTGGATGTCGCGAAAGCCGTTCCTGACACACGCATCATGGAACGCCCGCTGAATCGGAATCAGTTCATCAAGCCGATAGCGCGATATCGGGATCGGTCCATTGCGGCCGTGGTGCGAAGCCGTGGCATCCAGGTCCCGCTCCAGATGTCGATACCACGGCTCGACGTCAGCCCATCCCCATTCGCTCAGGCCAATCGCCTGCCATGCGGCGAAGTCCTCTGGTCGCCCCCATTGTGCGGCGGCGGCGTTGATCGCACCCGTGCCACCGACAACGCGGCCGCGTGGGTAAGGAATCACCCGCCCAAGAAGGGCTTCCGCCTGATAGCCCCATTGATGCACGGCGCCGCCGAGACCGCGAGAATCACGCAAGTCCTCCGGTAACTCCTGCACAGTCGCATGGTCAGGGCCGGCTTCCAGCAGCGTCACGGTGTGGGCTTGTAATTCGGACAGCCTCGACGCCAGTACAGCGCCGGCTGAACCAGCGCCCACGACAAGGAAATGCGTCATCGTACATCATCCGTTCCGGATCGAATACAACGGTGGCGCCATGCGCGCGTTGACGCCGCCAAACGCTCGAGTTGCATCAGGTTGCCGTCTCTGACGAAATGTGTGGTCGGATGCAACGCGCGAGGGCGTTGCCCCGTTGGGCAGACGAAAATGGTCAGAGCTTAAACACATGACCACCGGCCGGCGCGACCGGAGCAACATATTGGAATATGCTCGGGCTATAGCCGGTCGCGGTGGCCTGGATGGTCACGTCTCCCTTCGCGTCTTGAGTCAGGGAATAGAACTGCGGGTCAGCGATATGCAGGCCCGGGATCGTGGCCGACTGGCCGTGCGCAAAATCGAGCGTGAGGCCGCCAGTTTGCGAGTAGGTGACGCCGTGCAGATCCTTCAGACCATCGACTTCTAACACCGGCACCGGGCCGCCGATGTTACCAACTGGCTCGCCTTCGTCGTAAAGCGTCACGTCAGCCGACTGGATGAACTTCAGCTTGTCGAAGGTCAGCGAGCCGTTGTCGATGACAAAAGCCTTGGAGCCGCCATCCTTGGCATCGACCGTGAGATGGCTGCTGCCATAGCGGCCACCGATTTCCGCGTTGAAGTCCACGTGCCCACCGCCTGACACGGTGACGTTGGCCCCGCTGTACATCGCAGGGTTCAGTGTCAGCGTGCCGCTTTTGGCGACGATATCAGCAGTATAGCTACCGCCGACAGGCTGCTGATTGATCTGGACGGTATTGTTCCCGGATGACGTGATATCCAGTGGCGTGCTGTCGTATGGAGCCGGCAGATTGACCGTCAATATATCTCCGCCTTTAAGGCGAATGTCGCGGTCACCTCCATTAGTCGTCAGCGTCTGGCCATGGCGTACGATGGTCGTCATAGGCTTTGAGCGTCCTCCCCTTGCCGGAACTCGACCAGCTGATGCAGGCGGCGCGCCCATAACTCAGAATGGATTTGAACGCGAGCAATTGTTCGACCCATCGCGCTGGGACCAAGGTCGCTCGCAGCGTCTCGCCTGAACGCACTTCGATCATTCGGCTGGTGCAAACACCAATTCGTCCGCCTCGCCGGCTCTGCACGTAACGGAGCCGGAATAGCAACGGCCGTATGCCGCCTTTCTACCCTGCTAGCTGAAGGTATGGTCTGGTATCAGAATAATATTCTTAGCGAACGAACGCTTTCCGCCGGGGTTAGGATCTGCTGATCCCAAGGTCGGCTGCGATGACGGCGGGTTCGGCAATAATCCGCCGCCCCTTGGCAGGAGGTCACGAATTCTGGCCATCGAATAGAAGTGTAGGCTAGTGGCGCTCATCCCACGACCCTGCCCACTTTATGAGTGGGCATCTTTGTGGTTGACCCACCTCCCGTCCCGGCGCTCACTGGACGATGAACCGCATCGGGAGGTGCGCGCCTTGAGCGAAGCTCTGCTGCGTGACATCGCCGAATACTGCCGTGGCGCCCGCATGGCCGAATCCACGTTCGGCCGGCTCGCGGTGAACGACGGCAAGCTGGTCAACCGCCTGCGCCTTGGTGGCCGCGTGACCACCGATACGGTCGATCGTGTGCACGCCTTCATCAGCGCGCGCGAGGCGAGCCGCCCGGCGAACGGCAGCCCGGAGCCCGCGCTGACCCCAAAGCCGGTTGCCGCACAGCCGGAAGCCATCGCGGCCCCAACTCAGAACTTCCGTTTCTACGACAACCGCCAGAAGTACCTGCTGTTCGTCACCACCTGCGGGGAGAAGTGGGTCATCGCCCAGCGCGTCGCGATGGAACTGGCCAACATCCATCCGCGTCCGCCGGCGCTGCGGCTGTTCGATGCCGGCATGGGCGACGGCACGGTGCTGTCGCGCACCATGCGCGCGATGCACGCCCGCTTCCCGACCATGCCGTTCCACATCGTCGGCAAGGAGATCAGTCTCGAGGACGTGCGCCTCGTGCTCGAGAAGATGCCCGACCGGTTGTTCGAGCATCCCGCCACCGTGCTGGTGATGACCAACATGTACTACGCCGAGGCGCCATGGCTGAAGCCGAACTCGGTGAACGCCGCGACCAGCCTGGTGTGGCACGAACTGTCGCTGACCGGGAATACCGCGCACGATTTCGAGGAGCAGATCACCGAGCTTGGGCCGTTCCTGACCGAGAGTTGGCGCGCTAAGGTCAGCCGGACGTCTGGCAATCCGGTGTACGAGAAGCCGGTGGTGCTGGTGATCTATCGCGAGGATCACAAATTCCTGCTCGACCAGGTGCGCCCGCGCCGCGGTTTCACCGATGCGGAATATGACCTGATCATCGCCTCGCAGCCCTATCGCGCCCGCGCGCCGCTGGAATTCAAGGCGCGCCGCGTGGTCGCACCGCTGGCGCGCGCGCTGGCGCCGGGCGGGCGGCTGATCGCCATCCACTCGCACGGCGACGACCCCGGGCTGGAGATCATCCAGCGCATCTGGCCAGGCGAGGAACCGTTCACCACCGACCGCCACGCGCTGCTGCGCGCCACCAAGGCGGAACTCGGCAGCGCCGGTCGCGACCTGAACTTCGGCGCCTATGCCGATGCACGCTCGCTGTTCCGCTACGACATGCACACGCTGCCCAGCGAGATCAGCGAAACGATCGGCACCTCGACGCTGTTCGCCGCATGGAATGCCGCGGTCTATGTGGCGCAGATCGAGGACCAGCGGCTGTCCGAGGCAATCAGCAGCGGCGCCTATCTGGATGCCACCAGGTCGGTGCTGCGCGAGCATGACGGCTTGTGGTTCTGGGATGAGTCCTACGTGATCTCACGCAAGCGGAATTCCGGCTGATGGACGCCGCCACACTCACGATGACGCAGCACGCCCGGGCTGCCGAGTTGATCCGCTCCTGCTCGATCGAACTCTCGCCGCGCGACGAACTGGTCGGCGAGCCGCTGCGCCAACTGCTGCCCGCAGGCACCTCGGTGTTCGTCAACCACGCGTCCAGCGCGACCCACCACGACATCGTCGCGGCCTGTGCACGCCTTCGCCGTGCCGGCTTCGAGCCGGTGCCGCATGTCGCGGCGCGGCGGCTGGCAAGCTTCACCCAGGCCAGCGACTTCCTGCAGCGTGCCGCGGGTGAGGCGGGCGTAGCCCGTCTGCTGTTGATCGGCGGCGACGACAGCCCGGCCGGCCCGTTCCGCGCCAGCCTCGATCTGCTGGCGACCGGCGTGGTGGAACGCAACGGGATCCGCGAGATCGCCTTCGCCGGCTACCCGGAAGGTCACCCGTCGATCGACTCCCAAGCATTGCAGGCTGCGCTGGCAGCCAAGGTCTCGCTTGCCCGTCAGGCTGGCCTCAACGTATCGGTCGTCACGCAGTTCGGCTTCGAGGCCGGCCCGATCCTGCGCTGGATATCCGCACTGCGCGGGCAGGACATCGACTGTGCGGCGCATGTCGGCATCGCCGGTCCCGCCAGCGTTGCCACGCTGGCGAAGTTCGCGATCCGCTGCGGCATCGGTGCGTCACTGCGGGCGCTCGCGCGCGGCCACACCGCCTTCGCGCGCATCCTGACCGAGGCCGGGCCCGATATGTTGATCGACGATCTGGTAGCCCGGGAGAACCCGATCGCGCCGATCGCCGGGCTGCACGTCTTCACCTTCGGCGGCGTGCGTCGCACCGCCGGATGGATCGACGCCGCAGCGTCCCGCTAACCCTCTCCCGCGCAGCGGGGGAGGGCAGGGAGGGGGTGCTTGTCGTGGCGCACCACCCCCCGCTGCGCGGGAGAGGAAGGGCATCGCCGGAAACTGCACCGCCACCGCCTCGAGCCCATCAGCGCCGGCGCACCCATGCATCGGCGCATCTTCCGGGGCGATGAACACGCATGAACGAGGTCCCAGCGTTGCCGCGTCATGGCGCAGGCTGCCGCGCAGCACGATCCAGAACTGCCCGAAGCCGCGTGCCGGCGCTGGGCCAGCCAATGCTTCGCCGGCAGCCAGCCGGAAGGTCTCTGCCCACAGCCCGTCGGGCGCCTGTGGGAGATGGCCCACTACCTCGCGATGACCGCGTGGCCTGGCGCGCAGGTCCGCGCGGTTCGCCGGAACCTCCATATAGCGCGCGCCCGGGTCCCAGCCATTGCGCAACGTGAAGTAGCTGAGCCCAGCAGCCCCGGCGCTCAGCGGCCCATAGGCCGACCAGGCGCCGGCATAGTGCACGGCTCCGGCCGCGACATCATGGGTGCCGAGACGCCCGCTGCCGGCCACGACGATCTGGAACTGGTCCGCCTGATGGTAGTGCGCGCCGACCACGGCGCCCGGATCCTGCTCGACCAGGAACGCCATCGGGTAGATCGCACCCGGCTCTGGCGATGGCGCTCCGTTCGACGAATAGCGATTGGCGCCGATATAGCTGGTGAGCCAGAACCCGGTGCCGTTCGAACTGGCGCGCCGCCGGCTGGCGGCCGCATCATCGGCCGAGGCGATCACTGGCATCGCGCACCTTTCCCCTGGAACAGCCCGACCCCAAGATAACAGCCATGACCGATCCCGACAGCCTCTCCGCCATCCGCTTCGACGCCGCCGGCCTCGTGCCAGCCATCGCCCAGCAGCACGACACGGGCGAGGTGCTGATGATGGCCTGGATGAACCGCGAGGCAGTGCAGGAGACGCTGGCGACCAACCGGGTCTGCTACTTCAGCCGCAGCCGCAACGCGCTATGGCGCAAGGGCGAAACCTCGGGCCAGGTGCAGCACCTGAAGGACCTGCGCATCGACTGCGATGGCGATACGCTGCTGCTGCTGGTGGACCAGCAAGGTGTCGCCTGCCACACCGGACGCCGCAACTGCTTCTTCCGCGCGGTGCGCGACGGCGCACTGGAGGAGATCGCGGCGCCATTGGTTGCGCCTGAAACCTTGTATGGCAGCCACCCGCATGGCTGATCCCGTTCCGGTCACCGTGCTCACCGGCTTCCTGGGCGCCGGCAAGACGACGCTGCTTAACCGGCTGCTGCGCCAGCCGGCACTCGCCGGCACAGCGGTGCTGGTCAACGAGTTCGGCGAGATCGGCCTCGACTACCTCCTGGTCGAGCGGCTCGACGAGAACACGGTGCTGCTGAATGCCGGCTGCCTGTGCTGCACGGTGCGCGGCGATCTCTCGCGAGCGCTCGCCGACCTGCTGCCGCGCGTCGCGGCGGGTGAGGTGCGGCGGGTCGCGATCGAGACCACTGGCCTTGCCGATCCGGCGCCGATCCTCGCCACGCTGATGAGCGACCCGTTGGCCGCCCGGGCCTACCGCATGGACGGCATCGTCACCGTGGTCGACGCGGTCAATGGCATGGCGCAGCTCGACGCGCAGCAGGAGGCGGTGCGCCAGGTGGCGGTTGCCGATCGCATCGTGCTCAGCAAGACCGATCTCGCCGATCCCCCCGAACTGCGCACTCGGCTGCGGCGGCTCAATCCAGGCGCGCCACTGCTGACGGTGGTGCAAGGCGAACTCGATGCAGCCGCGGTGCTTCATGCCGGGCTGTTCGACCCGGACAGCAAGATCGTCGACGTGCGCGGCTGGCTCGATGCCGAAGCCTATGCCGGCGCGGACGACCATCATCACCACCACCACCACGATCCGAACCGCCACGACGCCCGCATCGCCGCCTTCTGCCTGACCTATGACGAGAGGCTGCACTGGGAGGGCGTCGCGACCTGGCTGGACATGCTGGTTGCAACGCGCGGCGAATCGCTGCTGCGGATCAAGGGCATCCTGAACATCGAGGGCCAGGATCGTCCCGTTGCAATCCACGGCGTGCAGCACCTGTTCCATCCGCCGGCGCTGCTCGCGGGTTGGCCCGACGGCGACCCGCGCACCTCGCGCCTGGTGTTCATCACCCGCGACCTGCCGCGCGACGTGATCGAGGAGGGGCTGCGCGCGTTCAACGACGCGGCCGTGCCATGACGCAGCAACTGCCCGCGGCCGCCGACCCCACAGCGATCACCCAGGCGCTGCATGGCGCCGGTGTGCCGTCCAGCGTCCACGTGGTGGATGTCACAGTGGGGAGCGACCGGCCCACGCTCGTGTCGCGGATCATGCGGCTGCGCTTGCGCTACAACAACGCTGCCCCTGACGCACCTGCTTCGCTCATCCTGAAGACGTCCCAGCTCGAGCGCATCCCCGGCGGCCGGAAGGAGGTCGAGTTCTATCGCAAGGTTGCGGTTGCGATGGCGCCGGGCCTTGTCCCGCGCTGCTATGCCGCCGAGTGGGATGACGCGAGCGAGGACTGGCACCTGCTGCTGGAGGACCTGACAGAAACCCACGCCGTCGCCACCGGCTTGCCGCTGCCGCCCGCTGAGGCTCAGTGCGCCAGGATTGTCGAAACCTTGGCTCGGTTTCACGCCGCCTGGTGGAACGATGCACGTCTCGGCAACACGATCGGCACGCGGCACGACAGCGGGTATATCGCGCGCGTCCACGCCGAGCTGCGGGACCGCTTCGCACGCTTCGCCGACAGGCTGGGTGACACGCTGTCGGGACAACGACGAGTTCTATACGAGCAGTTCCTGGACGCCTGGCTTCGCCTGTTGCAGCGGTACAGGCAGGGCAACCGGACGCTGCAGCACGGCGATGCTCATTGCTGGAACGTCTTCCTGCCGCGCGACGGTGGCGCCGATTTGCGGTTGTTCGACTTTGATGGCTGGCGGATCGGTTTCGCAGTCAGCGACCTTGCCTACATGATGGCGCTGCATTGGTACCCGGACCGGCGGCAACGCCTGGAGCGCGCGCTGCTGGACCGCTACCACGATACGCTGCTCCGGCACGGGGTGCGCGACTACGATCGGCAGGCGTTAAGTGACGACTACCGCTGGGCTGTGTTGATGCAGCTCGTCACGCCGGTGTGGCAGGCCACCAGCGGCCTTCCGCCACTGATCTGGTGGCATCACCTGGAGCGGATCATGCTTGCGGTCGACGACCTGGGCTGTCGCGACCTGCTGGCATGAGGTGCCGCTACGACGCGATCCTGTTCGACCAGCTGACCGCGCTGCTGGACAGCTGGTCGCTGTGGAATGCGGTCGCCGGCAACGAAGCGGCAGGGCGCCGCTGGCGTGACGCCTACCTGGCGCTGACCTACCGGACCGGCCGCTACCAACCCTACGAGGCGTTGGTGGCCGATGCCGCCGAAGCCGTCGGGCTGTCGCGCGATCTCGCCGACCAGCTCGCCGCACGATACGGCGACATCCAGCCCTGGGCCGATGCTGCGGAGGTCCTCGGTGCGCTGCACGCGGCCAGCGTTCCGCTGGGCGTGGTGACCAACTGCTCGGACCGACTCGGGCATCTCGCTGCCAGCCGGGTGCCGGTGCCGTTCACCGTCATCGTCACCGCCGAACGGGCCGGTTTCTACAAACCCGATCCACATCCCTATCGCATGGCGCTGGACGAACTGCATGTTGCGCCGGACCGCTGCCTGTTCGTCGCCGGCTCGGCCTACGACCTGTTCGGCACCGCGCGCGTCGGCCTGCCGACCTGGTGGCACGACCGCATCGGCATGGCCGCGCCAGCGGATGCGCCGACACCGATAGCCCGACATCGCACGCTGGTTCCGCTCCTGGCGCACGCATTGTGCCGCTGATCTACCTGGTGGCCGGCGAAGCCAGCGGCGACATACTCGGCGCGCGGCTGATGACGGCGCTGCGCCGTCGCCGCACCGACCTGGAGTTTGCC
>DASSRN010000272.1:0-7135 GCA_035701785.1 Acetobacteraceae bacterium
GCCAGATCAGCAGGAGAGCAACGGCCACACTCAGCAGAGCGGCCGCTACGTGCATCAGCGGCTTTGTCGCGAAGACAGCGACTTCATGACGACCTCCGCTGGGACGACGCCAGCGGGGTGGGATTAATTCATCAGTAACGAAACTTTGACGTGATATGCATTGGCTAACCAACCGCCAACTTGGCCGCGGCAACGGGTTTGCTATACGCTAAAGGTGCAGCCTCGACGCGGCTGTGTATTTCCATCCGTCAGACTCGCCGCCGCTCTTTCCCTCATTTGGGCGGCGGCTTCTCTTTGCCCGTGGCGCGCCGGCGCGGTTCAGCTACGCGGCCAACACAGAACCAGAGCGGCAATCGCAAGTGCGACGTATGCGAATGATACGGCACAACAGAAGATGCCGACCGCGTCCGTGGTCGCGAGCCACACAATCCATCCCGACCAGCACACGACACCAATGAGAAACGGCAGGATGAGCAGCCCGACCAGTTCGGGCAGGTAGTCTGCATCGCTGCGCCGACGCTGTGGCGACGGGTCCCTCTCAAACCCCGTAGCGTCGAACGGCATGACACTCTCCCCTTGACCGGCATTGAAGCGGCAAGCGGTAGGGTTGTCCAATGCCGAGGGGCCTCGACTCGTGTGCGGGGTCACTGCGGTGGCGACGTCTTACGGGCGACAATCGCCATGACCTTGCCGCTTTCGACAAGCCGGAAGCCGACAACCTCGTGGGAGGTGCCGACGTGGGGTTGGATCAGTTCACACCAGCGGAGCATATCGCGCGCTGTCGGCAGGCCGGGGATCGCCGGCAGGTCTTCGTTGTGTTCGATGGTTGACATGGCGCGCAGATACGACCGCCCGCTGCCGGTTCGCAACAGGTCCACGCGGTAGTGGGGTCACTAGTGGGGTCATTCCGATTTGACCCCTAAATTTGCGCAATTATTTCAGCCACTTATACGGCTACGCCGGGAGCGCTATCACGGGCGCGCCGCGATCCGGATGGCACCTAGGTGAAGGCTCCAGTGTCCAGGCTTTCGATCACCGCCAGCACCTCCTCCGTGCGGCCCGCGTTGATCAGGTCGATGGCCCGGTCGCCATTCAGCATCGGGTGCGGCGTGTGCAGCCAGAGCCGCGTCTCGTCCGGGGTGTAGAACTCGTTCAGCCGGTCGATGACGTAGCGCAGTTCAGCGATCACCGTCTGCGTGCGCAGATCGGGCGTCGCCTTGCCACTGAACCAGCGCGAGACGGTCGCCGGCGACACCGCGACGATGTTGGCGATGTCCTTGCCCTGAAGGCCGCCATCGTCGCGGAGGTGGTCGAGGATGCGGCTGACAGCGCTCGACATCGGGCCTGGTTCGCGATTACAGATCGATTTCATATAGTGGCCTGGATGAAATTGGCAACCCAGCCACCCCGCGATACAGTGCGGGGCAACAGGAGGAGGAACCGCCATGCCGATCTACCAACGCGGCGACGTCAGGATCCACTACGAAGAGGTCGGCTCCGGCTTCCCTCTGCTGATCATCCCCGGCGGGGGTCTTAACGCGAGGATCCCCTACGTCACCGTCAACGGTCCATTCAACGTGTTCGAGGAGTTCAAAGACGAGTACCGCGTCATCGCCGCGGACCTGCGCAACGCCAATGGCAGTGAGTCCTCCGGCCCGCTGGAGATCGACCGCCCGTGGGACGCATACACCGACGACCACCTTGGCCTGATGGATCATCTCGGCATCCGCGAGTTCATGGTGATGGGCTTCTGCATCGGCGCCCCATTCATCTGGAACATGCTGAAGCGCGCGTCCGACCGCGTGGTGGCCGCCGTGCTGGCGCAGCCCAGCGGCTTCCGTCCCGAGATGCCGGACCTGTTCTACCAGAACAACATCAAGGGTTGGGGCCCGCCACTGTGCGAGCGTCGGCCCGACATCACCATGGATATGGTCGATCGCTTCCTGACGCAGATGTACCGATCCAATCCTGACTTCGTCTTCACCGTGACGCGGGATTTCGTGCGTGCATGCCAGACCCCGATCCTGGTGCTGCCGGACGATGTGCCGGCGCATCCCTACGCGGTGGCGATGGAGTCGGCACGCCTCGCCCCGAATGCGCAGGTGAGCCTGTATCCCTGGAAAGACCCGCCCGATCTCATTCCTCTGGCAGTGCGGCATGTCCGCAGCTTCCTGCGCTCCAACCGGCCGGCCAGCGCCGAGCTGCGAGCCGCAGCGGAGTGACCGCTGAAGCGCGAGGCCTGTGACCAGGCAAGGAAGTCTACACAGAGTGTCACAAGAGCGCACACAGAACTGCACCCGAGAGGAACTGATCGCTCGCGACGCTCGCGCAATATGAGTCTCTTGTGAAACTCTGTGTGCACTTCGTGGAACTCTGTGTATGACTTGCTTAGCGCTGTGCGTGGGCAAGCGCGTGGTCTTGTGCCGGTCATTCACGCCTTGCGATAGTGCCCTATGGACCTCGCCTACCTCTCCGCCGCCGCACTTGTCGCCCTGATCCGCCGTCGCAAGATCTCACCGGTCGAGGTGATGCACGCCACGCTCGACCGTATCGAGCGCAGCCAGCCAGAACTCAATGCGTTCATCACCGTCGCCGGTGACACAGCCATGGCGGGCGCTCGTGCGGCAGAAGGCGCGGTGATGCGCGGCGAGGCGGTGGGACCTCTGCATGGCGTGCCCGTCGCGGTGAAAGACCTGATCCCCACGGCCGGCATCCGCACCACCTGGGGCTCGCTGATCTTCAAGGACCACGTGCCGAACCACGACTCCGTCGCGGTCGCACGGCTGAAGCAGGCCGGCGCGATCGTCGTCGGCAAGACCACGACGCCGGAGTTCGGCCAGCAGTGCCTGACGCAGGCCCCGCTGTTCGGACGCACGCGCAACGCCTGGCGCGCCGACCGCAGCTCAGGCGGATCGAGCGGCGGATCGGCCGTGGCTGTCGCCGCCGGCCTGGTGCCGATCGCGGTCGCCACCGATGGCGGTGGCTCGACGCGCATTCCTGCCGCCTGCAACGGCATCGTCGGCTTCAAGCAGGGCTTGGGCGTGGTGCCGCAGGAATACGCGCAGGACGGCTTCGGCAATATCTCCTACGTCACGCCGATGACCCGCACGGTGCTGGACACTGCGCTGATGCTGGACGCGATGGCGGGACCCGAACTGCGCGATCCGCTCACCACCGGACGACCCAAGGTCGATTTCCTCGCTGCGGCGCAAGACGGCGACCTGCAGGGCCTGCGCATCGCCTGGCGCGCGCGGCTGGGCAATTCGGCCGTCGCCTCGGCGGTTCTGTCCGCGTGCGAGTCGGCTCTCGCAGCATTGGCCAGTCTCGGCGCGGAACTGTCGGAACTGACCGCGCCGTTCGAGAACCCCGAGGCAGTCTGGTTCGTCAACAACGGTGCCTATCGCATGGCGCAGTTCGGCCATCACCTGAAGCAGCACCGTGCCATCATGTGTCCGACCTTCGTGCGGCAGATGGACCGCGTCGCCAGCTATTCGGCTGCCGAACTCTACGATGCGATCTTCCAACGCACGCGGCTGTATCGCCAGGTGCAGGCGTGGTTCGATACCTGCGACATCGTGGCGATGCCGACGCTGTCGCGCAGCGCGGTGCCGATCGATCAGGATTTCTTTGGCCCGATCGAGATCGACAACCAGCTGGTCGAGAATATCCGCGCGTCCTGGTACCCCTACACCATGCCGTTCAACCTGACCGGCAATCCCGCAGTCAGCCTGCCCTGCGGCTTTGATGCCGCCGGCATGCCGCTGGCGATCCAGCTGGTGGCCCGGCCCGGCGCGGACGCGGAACTGCTGCGCGTTGCCACAGCGTTCGAAGCGACGCGGCCATGGGCGGGTGTTCGTCCTGGTCAACCAGCGGGAACCTCGATGCCCAGCAATGGTCCGTATTGCTGACTGCCGAACACGTCCGCATCGCCGACGCTGCCACTCGGCCGTGCGCGGTACAGCGTGAACTTGATCGCCAGACCTGGGTCAAACTCCACATGATCGCTGATACGCGACGGGGAAATGCCGAACAGCCGGCATATCGCCGCACGGCTCAGCACGCCGCTGCCACGGACGCGATCGTAGGCGGCGCGGTCATCGAAGATGATGTCGAACGTCACCTTGTCGATACCTGCGTTCTTGCTGCGGATGGTCTTGGCGATGTCGGCGAGGGTCGGCATGGCTCAGCCTCCCACCTCGATCATGTGCACCGGGAACAGCTCCAGCGGATCGTCGATGCGCATCGTATGGTTCATCGTCCAGCGATACGCGGCGCTGGCCGGCATCACCTCGTCCAGCATGAACGCAACCCCGCCTGCCGTGCCCTTCACGTTCGGCAGCCGCGCGTAGAACATCTGGCGCGTGCCGATCATGCATACTTCCTCGGCCACCGCCTTGGTCGCCGCGACGCCCTGCACAACGATGCAAAGCTCATGGCTGGGCTTATCGCGTAGCGGCTCGAGCTCGCCCAGGATCCCGTCGCGGCCATACACAGTGTAGCTGAGCTGGTAGCCGTCGTCGCCGAAGCGCTCGCGTACCTGCGCTTTCGCCCAGCCGATAACGTCGTCGATGCGCGCGATGGTGTAGGGATCGCGCACGCCGACCATGCCGACATAGCGCTCGCCGACCTTGCCGGCGCCCTCCAGCTTCACCCGCAGTTCCTCAGCAGGAACAAAGCGCGGGCCGGTCACACGGGTGGTGCGTTCGTCGAACTGTTCGTAGACGCATGCGCTCATGTCGATGTGGCCGCCCAGGAAATACTCGTAATAGGGATTGCTGCGTTCGTACATGGAATGCCCGGCGACCGAGGCGATGGTGCAGCGCTGTTCCGGCAGCATGGCGGTCACCTTCACGTCCTCCATGGTGATCTCGCCCATGATGGATTCCTTGGCGCCATACGGTTCGGCACAGAACGACGCGCACTCCATCACCTTGCCGTAGAAATACGCCAGTGCCTGCGGATAGCCGGCGCGGATCGCAGGGGCGGCGAAGATCGCGCAGTCGCTGCTGCGTCCGCCGATGATCACATCGGCGCCCATGTCGAGCAGCCTGATGTAGGGATGCACGCCGGCCACCGCGACAATGCGGTCGCTGTCATCCAGGTCGGCTTCCGTCAGGTCAGGTCGGCCATCCAGTCCGCGCACCGCATCCCGCGCCATCCGTGTGCGCACCGCGTCCCTGCTCAGCTCGGAATAAAAATAGCCCAGCTTGAAACGTGGCAGCCGATGTTGCGTGGCAAGCTCCTGGATGATGCCGACATAGCGATCGACGCGACTGTTGGTACCTGTGTCGCCCGCCGATCCGATCATCATCGGCACTTTCAGCCGGCTCGCGCCGACCAGCATCGCCTCGATGTCGTGCCGTTGCCAGGCGATCGGGCTCACGCTGGTGTCGGCGCCGAGTGGCCCGGGCCCGCAGTCGCAGCTGCCGGAATCGCAGGCGATCATGTCAGGTTCGGCATCCAGGCCGATATTGAAGCTGCCGAGTTTGGTTGGCGCGAAGCCCAGGTGCCCGTTCGGGCAGAGGATGCGCAATCCGCGATTGGAGCGGGCGTGGTCGGTCTGCGTGGCGCTCATGGTTACTCTCGCAACAACAGGCACTTTTCCGGAGCTACGCGCCATCGCACCCTGCTGCCTTCGGACAGCTCGGCGCGCGGACGGTCATGGGCGGTGATCTCGAGCTGGCCCGACCGGATCGTATAATGGGCCACGTCGCCGAGATACAGCGAATGCGTGATCACGCCGTCGGTGCCGTCTCCGTCCAGCGTGACCGCAACGTCCATTGGCCGAAACCCGACAGCGCCCGACGCAGGCAGCACGCCGTTCGGCCACGCATCGCGTGCGCGCAAAACGACGTCGGGCGCCAGCCTCACCTCGACCAGTCCCGCCGCAACCTGCGCAATCTCCGCCGGGATGATGTTCTTCATGCCAAGAAAGCCGGCGACAAAGCGGGTGCGCGGCGCCGCGTGGATCTCGGTCGGCGTGCCCTGCTGCTCGATGCGGCCGGCGCGCATGACGATGATGCGGTCGGACAGCGCGAACGCCTCCTCCTGGTCATGCGTCACGTAGACGGCGGTGAAGCCGACACGGCGGCGCAGGTCGGCGAGGTCGGCGCGCATGGAGATGCGCAGCTGTGCGTCGAGATTCGACAGCGGCTCGTCCAGCAGCACGATCTTGGCATCGCAGGCAAGCGCACGCGCCAATGCGACGCGCTGCTGCTGCCCGCCGGACAGCCGCGTGGCCGGGCGGTCGGCGAAGCCCGCCAGGTTGACCAGCGCCAGCGCGCGCTCGACCGTCGGACGCGCCGCCGCGCGACCGACACCGCGCACGCGGAAGCTGAACGCCACGTTGTCGAACACCGTCATGTGCGGCCAGATCGCGTACGACTGGAACACCATCGACAGACCGCGCCGTTCCGGCGGGACATGCATGCCGGTGGCGGCGTCGGCGACCACAACGCCATCGATGGCGATCCGACCGCCGGTCGGCGTCTCCAACCCGGCGATCGCCCGCAGCGTCGTCGTTTTGCCGCAGCCCGATGGGCCCAGCAGCGTGACGTGTTCGCCGCGACCAACGGTGAAGTCCACGTCTTTCACTGCGGCGACCGGTCCGTAGCTCACCGCCAGCCGTTCGACGGCAAGGAACCCGGCGCTCACGCGATCACCTCCTCGCGCGCCCGGAACAGCACCAGCAGCGCGGCAAAGGTGATGGCAAGCTGCGTCACGCTCAACGCCGCCAGCGCATTCACATTGCCCGCTTCCCACAGATCGAACACGGCAACCGACAGCACCGTGGTGCGGCTGGTGTACAGCAGGATCGAGGAGCTCACCTCCTGCATCCCCAGGATGAACAGCAGCGTCCAGGTCGCGGTCATCGTCGGGCGTATCAGCGGCAGCACGATCCAGCGCACCGTCTTCGACCATGTCGCACCACTCATGCGTGCGGCATCTTCCAACTCGGCGTGCAGTTGGCGCAGCGCAGCCGACCCGGAGCGCACGCCGAACGGCAGGTAATGCGTCACGTAAGCCAGCAGCAGGATGCCGAGTGTGCCATAGATCGGCAGGAACTTGAGCCCCACATAGGCCCATAGCAGCCCCAGCGCGAGCACCATCGACGGCAACGCAAGCGGCACCATGC
>DASSRN010000273.1:0-9733 GCA_035701785.1 Acetobacteraceae bacterium
TAACTGGCCCAAGCAGCCGGTCAGTTTTGCCGGGAAGCGCGTCGCGGTCATCGGCACCGGCGCCACCGGCATCCAGGCCATCACGGAAATCGCCAAGACCGCTTGCCACCTCACCGTGTTCCAGCGCACTGCGCAATGGTCAGCGCCCTTGCACAACTCGAAGGTCACGCCCGATCAGATGCGCGAGATCCGCAAGAACTACGCCGACATTTTCGCCCGTTGCCAGGAAACACTCGGCTGCTTCATCCACGCCGCCGACCCGCGCTCGGTATTCGAAGTGACGGAAGAGGAACGCAAGGCGTTCTGGGAGAAGCGCTATGGCGAACCGGGCTTTGGCATCTGGATGGGCAACTTCCGCGACGTCCTGACCGATCGCCAGGCCAACAGGATGATGTCCGATTATCTGGCGGGGAAGATCCGCCAGCGAGTCAAGGATCCCGCGGTCGCGGAAAGGCTGATCCCCAAGACGCATGGTTTCGGGACGCGACGGGTGCCGTTGGAAAGCGGCTATTTCGAAGTCTACAATCAGCCGAATGTCACATTGGTCGACCTGACCGAGACGCCAATCGAACGCATCACCCCAGAGGGTATCCGCACCTCGGACGCGGATTACCAGTTCGATGTGATCATCTACGCCACTGGCTTCGACGCGATCACCGGAGCGTTCGATCGCATCGACATCAGGGGGGTGGGCGATGCGTCGCTGAAGGACAAATGGGCCGACGGGCCGGTGACGCTGCTAGGCATTTTGGTTGATGGGTTTCCGAACTTCCTGATGGTGATGGGACCGCACGCCGGCCTGGGCAACTTCCCGCGCGCGGTCGAATACACATCCGATTGGGTCACCGCGCTGATCCGCCACGCCCGCGACAACGGCATCACCCGCGTGGATGCAACGCAGGAAGCCGCGAAGGCGTGGACAGATCACGTCATCGAAACCAACGAGGGATTGCTGTTCACCGAGGTCGACTCCTGGATGACCGGTATCAACCGCAATGTGGAGGGCAAACAGGTCCGCCGCGTCATGCGCTACAGCGGCGGCCATCCCGCGTTCCGCAAGCGCTGCGATGCGATCTCCACCGGGGGCTATCAGGAACTGTCGATGGCGTAGTGGTCAGGCCGATGATGCGCGTTGCCGAGAAACCAGGCCGAGTGCTTCGACGAGCAGCCGGCCGAAGTTCAATGCGCCCAGGCCGTCCACATCACGCTCCGCCATGAACTCCACGAAGGCCATACCTACGATCCGGCCCCTGCTCGCCGCACCGCGCAGCAGGTCCAGTGCCTGCCAGTAGGAGAGCCCGCCCGGCGACCGGCCGATCGCGGCAGGCATGATCGATGGGTCCAGTCCATCCGCGTCGAAACAGATCGCGATGTCGCTGCTCGCGGGGATTGCTCCGACCGCCTCTCGCACGCCGTCTCGGTGTATCCCCTCGGCCGGGAAGAACCGCACTCCGTGCGCTCTTGCGTCCTGATAGTCGGAAGCGGCTGCCGACCCTGTCCCCCTGGCGCCGATCTGTATCATCGTTCCGACATGCGCCATCGCGGATGCGCGCCGCATGGTTGACGACAGCCCCATCCGCTCGCCGCGCACTTCATCGCGCCAATCGATGTGCGCGTCGATCTGCACGATCGTCAGGTTGCTGGTGGCGGCCGACAGCGCATCCAGGAACGGGATCGGAACCGAGTCATCGCCCCCAATAAGCGCAGGCACGGCACCCTGTTCGACGACAGTGCGAACGGCAGCCTGGATCGTGCTGCGATTTGCCGCGAAATCGGTTTCGCTGAACGGCAGGTCGCCACAATCGAGCGGCACCGTCGCACCAGCCGGGAACATCGGACCGTTCGCATCGAAGTCATAGCGGTCCACACTGGCAGACAGCCCGCTCATTGCCCGGCGCAATGCCGCCGGGCCGTTCCTGCAATACGCACCCACCGATGCGTACGGCGTGGCGCCCGGAACACCGAGCAGAGCGACTGTCGCGTCTATCTTGCTCAGGTCGGCACAGGCGCGGAAACCCAGGAATGTGCTGGTCTCGCCTGCACCATATAGCGCGGCTAAACTCGGCGGCGTTGCCATCAATCCCTCCATGCAAATGCGACCAGCGCCTGTTCCGTGACTTATGCATGCACAGATCAGGATGGCCGACAACGTGCGATACAGAAGGAACGGCTCCATGGATCGACCACAAGGCATCCGCGCGACAATAGTCGGTAGCCTGCCTCGGCCGAGCTGGCTCGCAGGACGCGGTGAGATGTTTCCACCGTGGAAGCTCGAGGGCGACGTACTCCGCGAAGGCCAGGAGGATGCTGTCCGCATCTGGATCGCCGAGCAGGAGAATGCAGGCCTTGATGTGGTGACTGACGGCGAGCAGCGTCGGCAGCATTATATCTGGGGCTTCTTCCAGGGACTGGAGGGTATCGACACCGTCAATCTCGGTATGCGTCCGCAACGCGCTCAGCGCTATCGCAAGGAGATTTCGGCAGCGCGCCTGGTGAGCGGGCCGGAGTACCGCGGTCCCATCTTCGTGGATGCGCTACATGCAGCAAAGGCGATGACGAAGCTGCCGGTCAAGGTGACCCTCCCCGGCCCGATGACGATCGTCGACAGCCTCATCGACACCATGGGAGGTCGGACCGAGGACCGGCTCGCGATGCGTTTCGCCGAGCTGCTGAACGCCGAGGCGCTCGCCTTGGATGAGGCCGGCGCCGACGTGATCCAGTTCGATGAGCCCTGCTTCAATGTCTATGTTGACAAGGTGAAGGACTGGGGCATGGCAGCGCTGGAGCGTGCCGCCAGGGGCGTGCGCGCGACCAAGGCCGTCCATATCTGTTACGGCTATGGTGTGGAAGAGGTGAAGCGCTGGAAGAGCGCCAACACTGACTGGAGCCACTACGAGACAACGCTGCCGCTGCTGGCCAGGTCGTCTATCGATCAGGTCTCCGTCGAGACCGCCGCCAGCGGGGTGGATGTTGCTGTAGTGGAGGCGCTGCGCGGCAAGGACGTCCTGCTGGGCGTCGTCGACGTTGGCCAGGAGGCCGTGGAGCGCCCCGAGATCGTCGCCGAACGACTGCATGCGGCGCTGCGCTACGTTGACCCGCATCACCTTTTTGCCTGCACTGACTGTGGGATGATGCCGCTCTCCCGCCAAGCGGCGAAGGGCAAGCTCCGGTCCCTGGCAGCGGGCACGGCCTTAGCCAACGCGGCGCTCTAGCCGCTGGATTGCAATCAGGCACTGCCTGGTGGTTGAGTGCACCATTCAACAGAAGGGTTCCCTCGATGCCGATCACCGGCCGGTGCTTTTGCGGCGCAGTCACCTTCACCTGTGACGAACCGCCAATCATGACGCGCGCGTGCTGGTGCAGGGACTGTCGCTATCTCGCGGCCGGCAATTCCACCGTCAACGCAGTGTTCAAAGCCGAAAGCGTGAAAATCAAAGGCCAGCTCAGCGACTACAGAAGCGCAGCAGACAGCGGCAATGCCATGCGGCGCAGCTTCTGCCCAAAGTGTGGAACGCCCATGTTCAGTGCGGCTGAAAGCCGGCCGCACCTTCTGATCATCAGGACCGGAACTCTCGATGACCAGGAACTGGCGCGCCCGTCAGTCAACATATGGACGGCCTCGGCGCCAAGCTGGGCCTGCATGGATACCTCGCTGCCGGCGGTTGAGGGCCAGCCTGCATAGCAGATTGCTTGGTCGAAGCAGCGCCGTCAGCTGAGCGGTGCACAGCAGCACCGGAGTTCAGATCAGAGTGATCGAACACGTCGTGGTTCTCATGCTGGAGAACAGGTCGTTCGACTGCATGCTAGGCTGGCTGTACCGGGACAGGCCGGATTTCGCGGGACTGCGCGGTGACGAGAGCAATCCGTGGCATCGCGATGATGGCACTGTGGAGCAAATCCCGGTGTGGAACGACGGCACGCTCTCGCCTCAATCCGCGAGCCTGCCTGAGGCCGATCCCGGCGAACTCTATGACGACATGAACATGCAGATCTACGGTCTGCATCCGGACGGCACTCCGCGCATGGACGGGTTCGTCGACAACTACATGCGTCAGCCTGTTTCGGACACACCCCTCGACCCGCGTTCCATCATGCACTGCTTCGTACCGGACCAACTTCCGGTGCTGAGCCAGCTGGCACAGAGTTTTGGGGTGGCGGATCAATGGTTCGCTTCAGCTCCATGCGAGACCTGGCCGAATCGGCTGTTCGTTCATGCCGGCCAAAGCGGCGGCCAGACCGACAATGCTGCGATACCGCTGCCCATCCTGCTACCGACCGTGTTCCGTCGCCTGCTGCGGCACGGACGAACCTGGAAGGTCTACTTCCACGACGTGCCACAGACAGCGGCGATGGTCGATCTGTGGCCGCACATCCCGACAAGATTCCGCTTCTTCGACCCAGAGTTCGTTGCAGACGCTGCCGATGGTCGATTGCCTAGCTACAGCTTCATCGAACCGCGCTACTTCTCCAGCCGCCTGCGCCGTGCAGTTCCCAACGATGCTCACCCGCCTCATAACGTCGCGTTCGCTGAACAGCTGATCGCCGCCGTCTACAATGCGGTGCGCACTGGACCGGCATGGGAACGCACGCTGCTGGTCATCACCTTCGACGAGCATGGCGGCTGCTACGACCACGTGCCGCCACCGATGGCCACACCGGTCGGACGAGTCGCGCGGAACGGGTTCGCATTCGATCGCTTCGGCCCGCGGGTACCTGCGGTGATCGTTTCACCATACATAGCGCCGGGCAGCATTCTCCGGCCGCCTGGCGAGCTTCCCTTCGACCACACGTCGATCATCGCCACACTCGATGCGCTGTTCGGTCTCGGCCCACCGCTCAGTGCGCGTGTGGCGGCAGCACCCGATCTGATTTCAGTGATGCAACTGGAGCGGCCAGAGAATGGCGGCCCGGCTTGCATCGATGTCGGACAGCTCCAGCCCACGCGCGAGGAGATGCGCTCGCTGCGCGGACTGCCGCGTAACAACCATCAGCGGCGGCTGCGCTGGCCAGGCGTGCTGATGGCGGCATTGGGCGCCAAGACCGCAGCACATACGCACCGAGCCCGTCGCCGGCTACGGCACAAGGCGAAGGCGAACTGATCCGATCGGATGTCTCCCCGGGAACTCACACGGGGATCGACCCGCCCATAGTGGTGCGATGCATCAACCGCCGCTGCGGCAATTCGTAGTCCTGGATGGCGCGATGCTGGACTGTGCAATTGTCCCACATCAGCACATCGCCTGCGCGCCACTGGTGGCGGTAGACGAACGCCGGCTTCACGATATGATCGGCGAGGGCGGCAATGATCGCCTCTGCCTCATCCTGCTCGAGACCTTCGATGCCGGTGCAATCGTCGCGCATCACATACAAACACTTCTTCCCGGTATAGGGATGCGTGCGAACGATCGGATGCGTTACGGGCGGATACCGATCGATCTCATCCTGAGTGGGAGGGAAGGCCCGCTTGCGGCCCGTGAAATCGAACACGGCAAGCCGGCCGTCGATGCGCTGGCGGATCGGACCAGGCAATGCCTCCCATGCCGCTTGCGCACTGGCAAACTCAGTATCACCCAAGCCGAGGCCATGCAGTTCAGGGACCTCGATCGCATAAAGTATCGTGCCGCGCGGCGGACGTGCGGCGTAGCACATGTCACTGTGCCAGTTTTCTCCGGCGCGGCGGACACCGACCGGGCTACCTCCTTCAGTGATATTGGAGATCACCACGATTTCCGGGTTGTCAGGGACGCTCCAGCGCTCGCCAAAGACATTGAACTCGATCTCGCCGAAGCGACGGGTGAACGCGACCTGCCGCGCCGGGCTGAGGCTCTGGCCACGGAAGAAGATGACGCCATGACCATTGTAGGCATTCTCGATGGCAGCGAAGGTTTCGTCATCCAGGGGACGGGATAGATCGACGCCTCGGATTTCAGCCCCAACAGCAGCTCCGCTGGGGACCACCTCGATGGACATTTGCCCCTCTCCCTGGTTCTCCACGCCTCACGGATTTTGCTACGCCTGGATTTGCGCCCTTGCAACCAAGAGGTCGGTGGTTCATGAAGCCGCCTGATGAAAATCGTAGCGCTGAGCGAACAGCCGCATCTCGCACCGTCCGTTGCCGAATGGCTGCTCGATGAATTCCGTCATGCCGGTGGCCCATCCTATGAGCAGCAGGTCGCAGACCTTCTTGCTCAGCAGGCCCCGGAAGAAACCTTCGTTCTGTTCGATGCCGACGTTCCGGTAGGAACCGCGAGTCTGGTCGTCAGCGACCTGCCGTCACGCCCGGATCTGACGCCATGGCTGGCAAGCGTACTCGTGCGCCCCCAGTTCCGCGGCCGCGGATACAGCACGCCTCTCGTCAAGCATGTAGAACAGGCCGCTGCCGCGTCGACAGAAGTTCTGTGGCTGTATACCTGGTCAGCGGAGCCAGTCTATGCCCGCCTCGGATGGGAACGTGTCGGATTGGAGCGCGATACCGGCAGGAACATCGAGGTCGTGCTGATGCGGCGCGACTTAAGCTGATCGAGATTGCTCAGCGCAGCTTCGGCATAACATCGTGGGCGAACCGCAGCATGCATCGCACCACCTCATCATGCGGCAGCGCTCCGAAATTCACCTCGAAGCTGAAATAGGTGATGCCGAAGCGCTCCGACAACATCTGCAGCTTTTCGATGCACTCCTCGGGCCGCCCGATCACCGCTCGATCGGCCTTCATCTGCTCCAGCTTGATCGTCTTGCGGTTCTCGAAGAAGCCCTGCCATGCCCGATACGCCACCGGATCGCGATACGCCTGACGTGAGAGATCCGTCGCCTTTGTGAATGCCTGATAGCGCCGCAGCGCCGGATCGGCATGGCGCGCGATGTCGGCATCGTTGTCCGCACAGTACAGATGATAGACCGCCATCACCTCGCGTGTTGCAGGATCGTGACCGTGTTCACACAGGCTGTCGCGGTACACCGAAAGCAACGCCTGTTGTTCGCGATGATCGGTGAAGAAGAATGGCGCGGTGAGCAGGTGAAAGCCGTTCTCGCCGGCCCAGCGATAGGTCGCCTCGGTGCGCACTGCGGCAACCCAGATCGGAGGCGTGGGCTGCTGTACCGGCCGCGGTCCGAGCGTGTGGTCCTCCAGCGTCGTCCAACGACCCCGATACGTGGCGTGGTCCTCGGACCACAGTGCGCGGATGATCGCCAGATTCTCGTCGAAGCGTTCCCGGCTCTCATTCATCGGCACATTGGCGATGTCGTAGTCGTATTTGTAGAGCCCGCGCCCGACACCGAAGTCCAGCCGTCCGTGCGACAGCACATCGGCCATCGCATAGTCTTCAGCCACGCGCACCGGACTGTTCAAAGGCAGCAGGCTCACCGCGCAACCGAGCCGGATGCGCCGCGTCTCACGCGCGCAGGCGGCAATGAACAGCGCCGGCGAGCCGAATGCGAAGCCGGCGACCCGATGCTCGGCGAACCACGCGCCGTCGAAGCCCAGCGCCTCGGCCAGCTTCACCTCGGCGATCATGTTGTCGTACCAGTTCTGCCAGGTGCCCGACAGTTCCTGGTGGTAGTCCGGTATGTAGCAGAGACCGAAGCGCATGCGTTCCTCTCGCTCGAGCGGATGCTACACGTGAGGGCCAGGCGCAACGAGGCCACCCATTTTCGCGGAAAATCCCGGGCACAAATCCACGTAGCGCGCGATCCGCCGCGCACCCTAATAAGCGCGGCCCTGCGAACCCAGGAGGGGACAGTGGAAACCACCATCGCTCGCAAGCCGCGCCAGAGTCGCCTGCTCCAGTTCGCGTCGAAGCTGGGCGCGATGCTGATCGCCAATCTCGTGGCCGCGCAGCCGCTAACGGCGCCGACGCTGGTTCATTGATTCATCGCCCGCCAACTGGGCCGAATGCCGGTGGCGGGATGCGCCGCTTCGAGGCCGCCTCGTAGGCGGATGCGATCCACAGCAGCACATCCTCCCTGCCCGGCTCGGCGCGGAACACCAGCGAGAATGGCAGCCCCGGCGCCGGGATCGTCGTCGGGGCCTCTGCATTGACCGAAACGTAACGGGTGCCATCCGCGCTCAGCTTGAACACCGGGTCATACACGGTCGTCACGTATCCGGCCGGGATCAACACCTCCGACAGGCCTGCGTTGGGCCCGTAAAACGACTCAAGACGCAGGTTCTGCCGTACCCCTGGTTCGGGCGCGCCGCCGATCCGCGCCGGCGGCAACGGCGTGTGCAAACGAACCAGCGCATCCAGGCGGTTCTCGAGCATCACCATCATATCGACGCGGCGCAACAACTCACGCAGCATGATGCGCTCGTCGACTCCCTGACGTCCGCCGAGTTTGTTGCGGGGGTCGGCGACTTCCTCCCAATTGCGGAAGGCAGCACGGCCGTCATCGCCCCAGAATTTCGAACGCTGGTTGAGTGCCGCGAAATCGCGCAAGCCTTCGCTGAAGCCCCGTGCCTGCCAATCGGCCGCGCGACGGCTGAGGTATTGCTGCACGTGGAACCGGAAGGACATCGCCAGCTCCTGATCCTGGACCGTGGCGATGTCGAGGTTTGCTGGCGGTGTCAGCCGCCCCTCTGCCAGCGCGACGCAGTAATCGATTGGCCTCAGCGTGCCGCTGCCGAAGAATTTGCCGGGTTCGAACTCGGTCGGCTGGATTGCCGCTGCGAACTCCTTGAACAGCGGCTCGCCACTCGCGGTCAGCCGGAACAGGAGATCAGGCATGAAGACGGGGACCAGGCGCGTCAGCGCTGTTCGGAAATCCGGGCTCATCTGCTCGATCTCCGGATCCGGGCGCCAGGCAGGATCGGACGATTCCACCAACACAGCACCAAGTTTCTTTCCAAGCACCGACTTGATCTCGGCAGCAGCAGCGATTGCTATTGGCGCGGCCGCCGTTTCGCCGGGCAGCACCAACATCGACTCGCGGACGATCCCGATCCGCACGCCGCTGAGCGCTCCAGGCGTGCCAGGCATCGCCGCGTGATCAATGTAGGGCGTCGCGATGACCGACGAGCGTGGCACCGTCGTGTATGGATCGCGCGGATCGTAGTAGCCCAGGACCGGGTCTTTGAGCGCGTCCAGCACCTTCGCACAGTCGGCGATCGTGCGGGCCAGGATGCCGCTGCGGTCGCAATAGATGTCGGCGCCGATTGCACCACCATCAAAGCCGAGCATCGCCTTGTGCGGCAGGATCAGCGCGACGGCATTATGGTTGGCCGGCCCGCGGCACGAGGCGCGGGTTTCCTCACCGAGGCTGCACATCACCAGATTGGCGCTGACCGACACACCTGAGCCCGAACTCGAGCCAAGTGAGGCGGCACGCGTCGTGTCGTACGGGTTGGCAGGGTTCCCCGCCCAACTGCTGCGCTGATACCCCAATACCGACGGCAGCACCTTGTCCGGGCTGTGCCGGCCTCCTGGATCGCCGGCGCGCCCGTTGTATTCGGTATTGACCGCCTTGGCGAAGATGATCGCGCCCTTGTTCCGCAACTGCTCGACCAGGATGTGGTCGCGCGCTGGGAAATCGATGTCATAGCGCGCATCGCCGCCGGCGGTCGTGCGCATGTCCTTTGTGTCGAATGGATCCTTGAACGAAAACACCACGCCGTACATCGGCAGGCTGTCGAGATCAGGGTTCTGGCCGTAGCGGGCATCGAGCTCGGCTGCCCGCTCGAGCGCGTCGGGCAGATGACGGAACACCTCGCAGACCGGCGGTGCGCCAGGCGGCAGCGGTC
>DASSRN010000274.1:0-2969 GCA_035701785.1 Acetobacteraceae bacterium
GGCCGCGTGGTGATGAGCAAGGAGGAGTTGAACCCGAAGCAGCCTGTCGCGCCGATCGAGTTCACCAAAGACCTGTCGTGTCCGCTACTCGGCCTGTTCGGCAACGAGGATCGCGCGCCGACGCCGGAGCAGGTCGATCAGCACGAAGCCGAGTTGAAGAAGCACGGCAAGAACTACGAGTTCCACCGCTATGATGGCGCGGGGCACGGGTTCTTTTACTACGACCGCCCGATGTACCGCATCGAGCAGGCGCTGGATGGCTGGCAGAAGGTGTTCGGGTTCCTGCGGAAGCACCTGGCCACCTGACGCCGGCATGTGCACGTCGATCGTCGAGATCGTCGGCGCCAATGGTGCCGGCAAGGGTGAAGGCGGGTGGTTCTCGCTCACGCACTCCGTCGTGTCGTATGATCACCCGCATCACGCCTTGCTGGAGGAGGCCATCACCATCGACTTCGTGAACGAAACTATGGGGCCGAGTGCGCGCGTCGCAGTCGAGCTTACGCTGGAAGCGGCCAAGCAACTGAGCGGTGCGTTGGCGAGGGCGATCGCGGCGGCGGAGATCGAGGAAGCTGCGCGTCTGCGGCCGACGTAGGGTGCCGTGATGCGTCGTCTTCTGCGCCTTGCCTGTGCGTTATTTATGTTGGCCGGCTTTGCGGCGTCAGCCGAGGAGACGCCGAAACGGGGCGGCACGCTGACCTTCATGATCCCCGCGGATGCGCCACCGAGTTTCGACGGCCATCGCGAGGCCACCTTCGCCACCGTCCACGCGGTGGCGCCGTTCTACAGCGTGCTGATCCGAGCCAATCCAGAGAATCCCTCCGACACCACGCAGTTCGTCTGCGATGTCTGCACTGAGATGCCGGCGCCGACGGATGACGGGCGGAGCTACGCATTCCACATCCGCGGCGATGTGAAGTTCCAGGACGGTTCGCCGATGACGGCGTACGACGTTGCGGCGAGCTGGAAGCGGATCGTTGATCCGCCGGAGGGTGTGATCAGCGTGCGTCGCGGCTATTACGCGATGATCGACGCCGTCGACACACCAGACGCAAGCACCGTGGTGTTCCGCCTGAAGTTCGCCACTGCGGCGTTCCTGCCGGCTTTGGCCGATCCATACGCATTCATGTACAAGAAGGAGATCCTTGATCGCGATCAGCGCTGGTTCGAGAAGAACATCATGGGCTCCGGCCCGTTCCGGTTCAAAGAGTACCAGGCGGGGCAGTCGATTTCCGGCGTGCGCAATCCCGACTATTATCGGCCGGGTCTGCCTTATCTCGACGGCTTCGTCGGCATCTTCGCAGACAAGCAGGCGGTGCGCGTTGCCGCAATCAAGGCGGACCGCGCTGCGATCGAATTCCGCGGCTTCCCGCCGGCGACGCGCGACGAACTGGTGGCTGCACTCGGCGACAAGATCACGGTGCAGGAGAGCGACTGGAACTGTGGCGCGCTGGTGACGCCCAATCATGCGCGCAAGCCGTTCGACGATGCGCGGGTGCGGCGTGCGCTGACGTTGGCGATCGACCGTTGGCATGGCGCGGCGCCGATGTCGCGTATCACGGTATCGCGCACTGTCGGCGGCATTGTGTTTCCGGGCTCGCCGCTGGCAGCGAACAAGGAGGAGTTGGAGCAGATCGCCGGCTATTGGCCGGACATCGACAAATCGCGTGCCGAGGCGAAGCGGCTGCTGAAGGAGGCGGGCGCAGAGGGACTGAGCTTCGAGCTGCTCAACCGCAATGTCGATCAGCCGTACAAGTTCAACGGCACCTGGGTGATCGACGAATGGAGCAAGATCGGCATCCGCGCTACGCAGCGCGTGTTGCCGACCGGCCCGTATGATGAGGCTCTGCGGCACGGCGATTTCGCGGTGGCGATCGATGCGGAGTGCCAGAACGTGGTCAATCCGCTGCTGGACGGCACCAAGTACCTGCCGCATTCGGTCTCGGACGCCAACTATGGGAACTACGAGGACCCCGACGAAGTCGCGCTATACGACCGGATGCTGCGCGAGACCGACTTCGCGCAGCAGCGGGCGCTGATGCGGCAGTTCGAGAAACGCGTGCTCGATACCGAGGCGCACGAGGCATTCCTGCTGTGGCGCTACCGCATCGTGCCGTATCGCAGCTACGTGAAGGGCTTCCGCATCAGCCCGAGCCACTACATCAACCAGGACCTGGCGACGATCTGGTTGGACAGATAGCCGTCAGACCTTGGGTTGCGGCACGATCCGCAGGTAGGGCAGCGGCGCTTTCCAGCCGTTGGGAAACCGATCCCTCGCCTCTGCGTCCTGCACCGACGGGACGATGATCACATCTTCGCCCTGCCGCCAGTTCACCGGCGTGGCGACCTTCGCCTTCGCCGTGAGCTGAACCGAATCGATCAGCCGCAGCACCTCGTCGAAGTTGCGGCCGGTGGACATAGGATAGGAGATCATCGCCTTGATCAGCTTGTCCGGCCCGATGACGTAAACTGTCCGCACCGTCGCGTTGTCGGCCGGTGTGCGGTTCGCCGAGTTGCCATCGGCCGATGCGGGAAGCATGCCATATAGCTTGGCAACCTTCAGGTCGGTGTCGCCGATCATCGGATAGTTCGGCGCGACACCTGCGATATTGGCGATGTCCTTCGACCACTTGGCGTGATTCTCCACGGAATCGACGCTGAGGCCGACGATCTTAACGCCACGCCGGTCGAACTCCGGCTTCATCCGTGCCATGGTGCCCAACTCGGTGGTGCAGACCGGCGTGAAATCCTTGGGATGCGAGAACATGACGCACCAGGCGTCGCCCAGCCACTGATGGAAGCTGATCGGCCCCTGGGTTGTCTGCGCCTGGAAATCCGGCGCGGTGTCGCCAATCGACAGTGCCATTGCCGTCCCCCGTCCGTTGGTCGGCGCACCATGCCGCGCGGGCAGCCAGTCGGGTGTGAACGGGATCACACCTGAGAGGACACGTATAGCAGACCGGCTATGCGGA
>DASSRN010000275.1:0-13956 GCA_035701785.1 Acetobacteraceae bacterium
GCCTGGAGCCCGTCGGGCGGGTGCTGTTCGGCCTCCCGCCCGGCATGGCCCGGTTTTGACGCACCGCCAAGACTCAGCGTGCGCGGCGACGCAACAAGCCGAGGCCCAACAGGCCGGTGCCGAACACCGTCAGGGTCATCGGTTCAGGCACCGTGGCAAACGTCTGGTGCCCGTCTTCCGAGGTCCAGGCCAGGCCATGGTTCGAGCTCAGCCCCTCGGCCAGGTATTGAGTGACCAAGCCGTTCACCGCGTCGCTCGCACCGCTATAGGTGAAGTTCGAGTATTCTACGCTCCAGATCGCCAACTGGGTCGCCTCCCCGATGTCGGACGGATTGCCAATGCCGTTGAACAGCAGGAGGTCGCCCTGTTCGGCCAGACCGGCGATCTCTTCCGCCTGGCCACTGGTCAGCAGTGGCTGCGTGTAGGGCGACGTGTCAAACGCCTCAACGCTGTAGCTCAGCAGCGGCACCTGCAAGCCGAGATAGATTTCGTGGTAGAGATCGATGCACCACGCATAGTCCCAGTTGTTGCCATTAAACGACACCGGACCGACATAGGCGTCCAACGAGACCGGTGTCGCTAGATGTAATACGGGCGTCGTCGGCATGGTGACCGTGTCGACTGTTTCCATCCACGCCGCCGAGGCGGGGCTGGCAAGCAGGGCGGCTGTCAGAGCCGCCGGTATGACCAAAGTGCGCATAGTCGGAATCCCCGAAAGATCCAGCCATGCCTATGCAGATATGGTGCCAACCCGGAATGAACAGACAGATCAAAGGGTTATCGCCCCACGCCCGGCCGATAGAAACGGAGGTGTAAGGAATCGCGACTGGACCCCACCAGGGCAGCCGCTATCATCCTCGGCCGAAGTGCAGGATCATTGACGCATGTCCTTTCTCGAACCCGGCGGTATCGACTGCGACATCCATCCCGCAGTGCCGAACATCCGCGCGCTACATCCGTACCTGTCGGATCACTGGCGCGACATCGTCGTCCAGCGCGGCGTGCACGAGCTGGAATCGATCGCCTACCCAGCCAATTCGCCGCTCACCTCACGCCCCGACTGGCGGCTGCCGAACGGCAAGCCAGGCTCCGACCTAGACGCGCTGCGCGCCCACGCGCTGACCCCATTCGGCAGCGCGATCGCCATCTGCAACTGCCTGTACGGCGTCCAGTTGCTGTTCTCCGAAGACATGGGTGCCGGCTTCGCCCGTGCGGTGAACGACTGGATGGCCGCCGAATGGCTGGACAAGGAGCCGCGGCTGCGCGCCTCTATCGTGGTGCCGATGCAGAGCCCGGAGCTGGCGGTGGACGAGATCGAGCGCGTCGCGTCCGACAAGCGGTTCGTCCAGATCCTGTTGCTGGTGATGCACGACCACCCGCTTGGCAAGCGCCACTATTGGCCGATCTACGCTGCGGCCGAAAAGCACGGGCTGCCGATCGGCATCCATGCCGGCAGCGCCTATCGCCATCCTGTCACGCCGCTCGGCTGGCCCACCTACTACACCGAGGACTACGCCGCGCAGGCCGCCGCCTTCCAGGCCGCACTGTCGTCGCTGGTGTGCGAAGGCGTGTTCACCAAGTTCCCCAACCTCAAGGTCGTGTTGTTGGAATCCGGCTTCACCTGGCTGCCGGCCCATCTGTGGCGCCTGACCAAGTTCTGGCGCGGGCTGCGCATGGAAGTGCCGTGGGTGGATCGCGCGCCCACCGACATCGTGCGTGAGAATGTGCGGCTGACGATCACGCCATGCGACGGGCCGCCCTCGCCGGAGATGTTCCAGAGGCTGATGGACCATATGGGCTCGGATGAGATGCTGCTGTTCTCGACCGACTATCCGCACTGGCAGTTCGACGGCGACGCGGTGCTGCCCGAAGGACTGTCGCGTGAGCTGGTGCGCAAGATCATGGTTGATAATCCGCGGAATACCTACGCTCGCCTGACTGGATGAACTTCGCAGAGAGCCGGTAACCGGCGGCGGCCAACGCGAGCAAGGCGCAGATGGCAGCCGATCCGCGCAGGGCGGCCGAGACACCAAGCCACTGCGCAATGCCGCCGAATGCCGGACCACCCCACAACACACTGCCATTGAAGCAGATCGCATACAGCGCCATGACACGGCCGCGCATCTCGTCGCGCGTCCGCGCCTGCAGTGTGCCGACCACCGTTACGCTGAACAGGCTGGCGCTAACCCCATAGGCGAAGCAGGCAGCAAGCAGAAGTTCCAGCGAATGCACCGCAGACGCCATCGCCTGTGCGACGGCGAGAGTGCCGGTCCAGGCGATGATCGCCGGCAGGCCGGTGCGCACCCACCGCGTGAGCAGCACAGAGCCAGCCAGAGCCCCGAGCCCCAGCACTGCCATCAAGGCACCGTAGGTCTGGCCGTCGCCGGCAAGCGTGGTGGACACGATCAGGGCAATCGCGATCTGGAAGTTGTATGCGGCTGGGAAGACCACCAGCATCATGATCGCGGTCGCCACCAGCACGTGGTCCGAACAGACGTAGCGCAAGCCCTGGCGGATCTGCCCGGGCTCACGCGCAACAGGCATCTGTGGTGCAAGTTCGCCGCGACTCAGCGTCGCCAGCATCAGCACGATCAGCGCGAAGCTGGCGGCGTTGACTACGAAGCCTGACGCGGCACCCAATTCGGTCAGCAGCACTCCACCGCAAGCGGCACCAAGCATCCGGCCTGTCGCGTTGGTGGCGTTCTCATCCACGCGACTGCATTCGGCAGGGCGGCTGAGCCGACAAGATCCTTCACGAAGCCCTGCAGGGCGGGCAGATCGCAGCACTTGACGAGCCCTAGCCCCGTGGCGGCCAACCAGATCATCCACAGCCGCACCAGACCGAAAGCGGCCAGCAGACCAATTGTGAGCGCAAGCAGGCCCAGACAGGCCTGCGTCGCCATCAGCAGGCGGCGCCGGTCGTGCCGGTCGGCTACCACGCCGCCATACATGCCGAGAAACAGCGATGGACCAAACTGCAGCGCGTTCGTCACGCCCAGCGCCAGACCGGAGTGACTGAGCGTGAGAACCAGCCAGTTCTCCGCAGTGATCTGCACCCAGGTCCCCACGTTCGAGACCACCTGGGTCACGAAATAGCGGCGGAAGTTGCACTGGCTCAGTGCCGATGGCGTCGCGCTGGATCCGACCATGCTCCCGGCGCCGGCTACGCAATCAGCTGGTGGCTGCCGCGAGGCCGGGCCGCCTGCTGCTGTACCACAGGTGTCCGCCGACCGCCGCCATCACGACCACGCCGCCGACGAAGCTGGGAACTGACGGCATCTCGCCAAAGCACCCCCAGACCCAGGCGACGGCAAGCGGCGTCTCCAGTGTGTTGATCAGCGCATTCTCCGTGGCCGAGACCAGCCGGCCGCCCACCGTCAGGAATACCAGCCCCAGCCCGAACTGGGTGGTGCCGAACAGGAACAGGTTCAGCATGTCCGCCCCGCCCACCGTGAATGGCGAGGCAAATGGCCAGACCACCGCCGGGCACAGTAGCGCGGACAGGCAGGCCGCCGGCAGCATCGAGATCTGCCGCTGCTGGCGGATGATCAGCATCATCACGGCCATGCAGGTCGCCATGCCCACGGCGAGCAGGTCGCCGACCAGGTGCCCCTCGGTCGCCGCCCCGCCGAACATGATGGCGACCCCAACCACGGCGAATACGCTTGCAGCGAGCGTCGCCCAGGCTTCGGTCACGCCAAGGAACAGCCAGCCGATGCCGGCGGTCAGGAACGGCGCGACGGCGAAGATCACCGCCACGTCGGCCACCGAGGTTCGGCGGAACGCGTTCAGGTAAAGGATCGTTGCCGCCGTCGAACAGACCGCCGCCACGCAGCCGGGAGCGCCGATCGCGCGCATCGCAGCGACTGTCCGGCCGCGCTCCTGCACGACGATAACGCACAGGATCATCAGGCCGGCGAACAACCCGCGCCAGAACAGCATGGTCCAGGCGTCGAGATGGATCAGCCGTGTGAAAAACCCCGCCGAACTGTAGGCGATCGCCGAGAGGACGATCAGCACGACGCCCTGTGTGTGCCGGCTCATTCAGCCTCCTGCGCTTCCATGCCAGGGAGAATAGAGACCGCCTGCTGACAGCGTGGTGTCAGCAGCGTGCAGCCCCGGCTGTTCACGCCCGTGAGTGCCGTTCGGCTCGTGCGCTCAGGTCACGGCCTGCCGGTTCATCACCGCGCTGGCGCGGTCCGCCAGTTCGCGGTCCGACACCGGTTTGCGCAGCAGAGCGGTCAATTCGTCATCGGCGATCACAGAGTCGCGGATATGGGCGTCGGCGTAGCCGGTCAGCAGCAGCGCAGGCAGGGTCGGCTGCCGCCGGCGCGCCTCCTCGATCAGCATCAGGCCGTTCATGCCAGGCATCGAGTAGTCGGTGACCAGCAGGTCTACGTGTTCCCCGGCGTCGATCCGCGCCAGCGCCGCCAGCCCATCCGAGGCCTGGGTCACGCGGCAGCCGAGAGCCGCAAGCTGCCAGGCCAGCACTTCACGAACCATCGCGTCGTCATCCACAACAAGGGCGCGCGCCACCGCCGGACTCAACTTCCTGATTTCGTCCGCATGGCTGGCGCTGTCCGCTGCGGCCGTGACGGCGACCGGGAACCACAATGTCACGGTGGGCCCTGCCCGCGGCGTGCTTCGGATCTCGAAACCGCCGCCCGACTGTTCAGCAAAGCCGCGTGCCATGGCGAGGCCGAGGCCGGTCCCCTGTCCCGCGGTCTTGGTGGTGAAGAACGGTTCCGAGGCGCGTGCCAGCGTCGCAGCATCCATGCCGCTGCCGGTGTCCTCCAGCTCGAAGCGAAGGTAGGTCCCGGGCTGAATTCCGGCCGGATGCGGGCGTGACGCGTCGACCTGTTCGGGCGTCGCTGTCACGGTCAAGGTGCCGCCCGTCGGCATCGCATCACGCGCATTCACCGCCAGGTTGACCAGCACCGTCTCAAGCTGTGCCTTGTCGGCCAGCAGGGGCGGTGCACCCTCCGGCACACCGATCTCCACGGTTATGTCCGCGCCCAATGTTGCCCGCAGGATCTCGCTCAGGTTCTCGAGCAGTGGCCGCGGTTCGACCGAGACGGCGCGCAGCTCACCACGCCGCGCGAACGCCAGCAGTCGCCCGGTGACTGCCGCACCCCGGTCGGCAGCCTCGGCCGACATGTGGGCGAACCGCCGGACCGCCGCGGGATCGTCGGCCCGCTTCTGGATCAGGTTCAGCCCGCCGGATACCGCCTGGAGCACGTTGTTGAAGTCGTGCGCGATGCCACCCGCGAGCTGCCCCAACGCCTCCATCCGCTGCGCCTGGGCAAGCCGCGCCTGGACGCGCGCGCGCGCCGTCACCTCCTCGGTCACGCGGGCTTCCAGGTGCTCATTCAGCACCTGCAGCCGTTCCTCCGACTGCTTGCGCTGGGTGATGTCGCTCGCCATGCCGAACCATTCGAGAATCGTGCCCTGTGCATCCAGCAGCGGCACGGCGCGCGAGAATACCCAGCCCGGCGGCCCATCCGCCCGCCGGACTCGGTGCTCCAGTTCAAAGATGTGCTTGCTCCGCACGGCCTCCAGGGCCGCGGCGACGACCCGCGAGCGGTCGTCCGCATGGACATAGACCTCCAACCAGTCGCGGGTCGCGTCGCCGCCGTCTTGGGTGAAGCCGCGTCCGGCAATCAGGCGCATCTCGCTCCAGTCGGCGCTCATTCGGTACACCACCTCCGCGCTCGCGGTGACCAGCGCGCGGAAGCGGCGCTCGCTCATCTGCAACTCGGCACGCGCACGACGACGCTGTTCAGCGAGTTTCAGGTTGCCGTCCACGGAGGCCAGCAGTTCGCGGGCAGAGAACGGCTTTACCAAATAGTCGTTCGCCCCGGCCAGCAGCCCATCGGCACTCGCCTCCTCACCCGCCCGCGCGGACAGCATGATCACCGGCAGATCGTGGAGATCGGCATCGCTGCGGATCGCATGCAGCAGGCCGAACCCGTCCATGCCGGGCATCATTACATCGGCCACCACGAGATCGGGCCGCTGGCGGCCGATGTCGGCCAGCGCTGCTTCGCCGCTTCGCACTGTTGTCACGCGGTAACGGCGACCAAGCAGGCGGGCCACGTAATCGCGCATGTCGGCGTTGTCATCGGCGACCAGCACCGACGACTGCGAGCCTTCAGGATCAGCCGCCGGGAGCGGACCCTCGCCCGTGGCATCGGGCAGCCAGCGTAGCGCCTCCTGCACGAAGGCCTCGACACCGGTCGCCGTGGTCGCCTCTGCGGTAGCCGGGCCCAGGCTGGCCGGGTCCAGGTGGACGGAACCAAACGGCAGCGTGACGATGAACTCCGTGCCGCGCTCCGGCTCGCTGTGGGCCTCGATGCGCCCCCCATGCAGTCTCACGAGTTCCTGCACCAGGGCTAACCCGATGCCGCTTCCTTCGAAGCTGCGGCTGCGCTGCCCTTCGATGCGACGGAAACGCTCGAACAGTCGCGGCAGCTCGTGTTCGGCGATGCCGACGCCGGTGTCTCGCACGCTCAGCGCCGCGCCCTCTGCTGTGTCGCGCAGACTGACCGTGATGCCACCGTCGAAGGTGAACTTGAAGGCATTGGACAGCAGGTTAAGGACCACCTTCTCCCACATGTCGTGGTCCACGAAGACCGGTGCGGGCAGTGGTTCGCAATCCACGTCGAGCGTAAGGCCCGCCTTTTGCGTGGCCGAACGGAAGCCAGAGACGATGTCCGCCGTCAGTGCAGCAAGGTCGGTCGGCCGATACCTCGCCTGCGCCCGGCCCGCTTCGATGCGTGAGAAGTCGAGCAGGGCATTGACCAGCCGCAGCAGCCGAAGGCTGTTTCGGTGCACCACCGCGAGGTCCCGCCGCTGCCCCTCCGGCATTGAAGACTCGGGGTCGGCGAGCATCTGCTCAAGCGGCCCCAGCATCAGTGCCAGCGGGGTGCGGAACTCGTGGCTTACATTGGAGAAGAATGCGGTCTTGGCGCGGTCAATTTCCGCCAGCGCGTCCGCCTTACGCCGCTCCTCCTCGTAAGATCGCGCATTGGCGATTGCCGTCGCGATCTGCGCTGCAACCAGCTCCAGGAAACTGAGGTAGAGCTGGTCGAGCTCGATGTGTTGGCTCACCCCGGCGACGAGAACACCGGCGAACTGGTGTGGCTTGTTGGAACGGATCGGCAGCATCACAGCACGCTTGGCCGAACCGGACCGCGGATCTGCCACGACAACCGGCGCTTCGTCCCGGATCACCTGAGCAAGCGGCCAGGGCGCCTCCTCCACCGCGAGGTCGATGCTCGCAGGGTTCGCTGCCTCCCCCGCGGCGATGCCTGCGGCAGCCGCCAGAGTGGCATGCGAGCCGTCATCCTCCAGCAGATACAGCAGCGCCCAAGGAATGTCCTTGGCGTGCCGGGCCAGCATCTCCGCCGCAGTCGCGCAAGCGGCTTCAGCCGTCCTGCTTTCGGCAGCCCGGGCGCCGAGTTCACGCAACACCTGGACCCGCCGTTCGCCGATCACCTTCTCAGTGATCTCGTGCACTGTCGCCAGCACTCCGCCGATGCCGCGCGTCGCCGCCTCGTCCGGCACCGGACTGTATGCGACGGTGAAGTGTGTCTCCTCGACGAAACCGCGGCGGTTGATGTCCACCTGAAGATCTTCCATCCAGGTGGCGGGCCCGCCGTGGAACGGGTTGTCGATCAGCGGCTTCAGGATGTGCCAGATTTCCGCCCAGCATTCGCTGACCGGCTGCCCCAGCGCCGCTGGGTGCTTGTTGCCGAGGATCGGCGCGTAGGCGTCGTTGTAGATCGAAATGTACTGCGGTCCCCACCACAGCAGCAGCGGAAAGCGGTTGGCCAGCAGGAAGTTCACCATCATCCGCAGGTTCGACGACCATCCGTCGATCGGGCCGAGCGGCGTCGCGGACCAGTCTGTCTCCCGTATGTGCCCGCCCATGATGCCGCGGTCAGCCGGGAAGCGCGCTGAGCTTTCGCTGATTGTGGAGGTCGGGTCGGTTGCCGATGAAAAGTTCATGATCTTCCGAGCGCATAATGCGCGGTCCCACTGCGGGCAGATGGCACTAGTGCACATTGACCCCTGGCCTTGAACCGTTCGGTCAGCGACAGCTCCCGCAAAGGTGCGTGAGCGGAAGGATGCACCCTGGGGCACCACTCACGGAGATGCGAACGAGGGCAAAGACTTGCGGGGCGCCCTACCAGGCAACATCATGGCGGCGAACGACCGTCTCCGGGAGACCGCCGCATGAACGTCCAGGTCACCAGCCGCCCAACTGTCCAATCACCTGCCACCTCGAAGCTGGCGATTGCCGATGGTGACATCCATCCGCAGCGCAACTCCTACAAGGACCTGTTCCCCTACATGGAAGCGCGCTGGGTGGAGATGGCGAAGACCTTCGGGTCGCGCCCGCGCCAAGCCTATCAGGCCGGCCCGGCCTATCCAAAAAGCCAGCCGAACGCCTCGCGCCGCGATGCCTGGCCGCCGGGCGGGCGTCCCGGCAGCAGCCTGCCGTTCCTCCAGAAGCAACTGCTGGACGAGAACAACATCGCCCTGGGCGTCCTGAATCCCACCGGTGACAACGGCTCCAGCTTCCAGAACCGGGAGTTCGGCATCGGCGTGGCGAGCGCCATGAATCGCTGGGTGGCCGCCGAGTGGCTGATCGAGCCGCGCCTGAAGGGCTCGATCGTGGTGCCATACGAGGATGCCGATGCCGCGGTCGCCGAGATCGAGAAATGGGCCGGCGACCCGCGCTTCGTGCAGGTACTGATGGTCACCCGCACCGCCAACCCGCCGGGCCAGAAGCAGTATTGGAAGATCTACGAGGCCGCCGCAGCCGCGAACCTGCCGATCGGTGTGCACGCCTTTGGCTTCGGTGGCTACCCGGTGACCGGGTCGGGCTGGCCCTCCTATTACATCGAAGACATGGTCGGGCACGCGCAGTCGTCGCAGTCCTTCCTGACCTCGCTGGTGGTCGAGGGCGTGTTCGAGCGCATCCCGAACTTCAAGCTGGTGCTGATCGAATCCGGCTTCGCCTGGCTGCCACCGCTGGCGTGGCGACTGGACAAGCTGTGGAACCGCCTGAAGCAGGAGACGCCGCACCTGAAGCGCGCCCCGTCCGAGTACATCCGCGAGAGCGTGTGGCTGACCACCCAGCCGATGGAAGAGCCGCAGCCGCGCGAGCATGTGCTGGACGCGATCGACTGGATCGGCTGGGAGCGGCTGATCTTCGCCACCGACTATCCGCACTGGGACTACGACGATCCGACCCAGGCGCTCCCAATGCCGCTGCCCGAGCAGCAGCGGCGGGACTTCTTCTTCAACAACGCGATGAAGCTGTACCGGCAGGTGTAAGGCGACGGCTTATCGGATCAGCCGGACCTCTACACCTAGCAGAGGCCCGGCCTCCAGCCAGACGCGGTCGGCCGTGAGCGCTGGCAGCGCCAGGCGCTTAGCCAGGGCCAGGCAGGCCCGGTCGCCCAGCGACAATCCGAACCGGTGCGTCTGGCCAGTGATCGTGCCGACGTCCATGGCAAGCACCCCGTCCAGGTCGTGCAGGCTCATTGGCAAAGCCAATACGGCCCTGGCCGCCCCGTCGGTCGCCATGCCGGTCGCCACCAGGCGGCTGATCGTTTCTGCGACATTGACTGTAGAAATCTCCGCGCCGTCCCGCAGCGCCGCCCCGACAATACCCTGTCCTTCCTCCTGAAACAGGAGCGCCAGAACAGCCGAGGCGTCGAGGACGACCGGCATGCTGCAACTATTAGCGCTCCTCCCGTGCCGCTTCCGCGTGACGGTCCGCGATGAAGCGGTCCACCGTGTCCCCCGAGGCCTTCACGAACGGCGCAACCATCGCCTGGACCTCATCGAGCACCGCTGCGATGGGCCGGATGCGAATCTCTCGATCCTTCAGGCTAAGCACCACCATGCCGCCATCGCGCAGCCCGAGCGCTTGCCGATATTTCGCTGGGATGATCAGGCGGCCATTGGGCGCGACCCGCACGGGCAAATTGGCTTCGGGAGTTGCTGTCGCACTGTTCAAATCTGGCATGTCCTGACAATGTGGCAGAGAAGGCTACTGTGACAAGAGCCATTGACCGGCCGCCTGGGGGCCCCTAGCTTTCCGCTGGAGGAGTTCATGGACAGCGCGCGTCACTCCGGCATCCCATTCCGCACCGTCCTGCCGCCCGGGCTGGATGCCCGCTCCGCCGCAGTGCTACGCGAGATCGTCGAGCAGTATGTCGAGACCGGCGAGCCGGTCGGTAGCCGCACGCTGTCGCGTCGACTGCCGATGAACCTGTCCCCAGCGACGATCCGCAATGTCATGGCTGACCTGACCGATGCCGGCCTGCTGTTCGCGCCGCATACCTCTGCCGGCCGGCTGCCGACCGACCAGGGGCTGCGGCTATTCGTCGATGGCCTGCTGCATTTCGGCGAACTGGCCGAGGATGAGCGGGAAGCGATCACAGCCGCGCTCGCCGCCGCCGGCCGCAGCCTGGAGGACACCCTGGCCGAAGCCAGTTCCATGCTGTCAGGCCTGTCGCAGGCCGCCGGCCTCGTGCTCGCGCCCAAGTCCGAAGGCGCCATCCGGCACATCGAGTTTGTGCCCTTAGGCCCTGGCCGCGCCCTGGTGGTGCTGGTCAACTCCGACGGCCACGTTGAGAACCGTGTGATCGAGACGCCGGCGGGCCTGCCGCCCTCGGCGCTTCAGCAGGCGGCGAATTATCTGAACGCGCGGCTCTCCGGCCGCTCCCTCGCCGAACTCCGCCGCATTGTCGGCGATGAGATCGCGGCGAACCGAACCGAACTGGACACGCTCTCGGCCAAGGTGGTCGAGGCCGGCCTCGCCACCTGGACCGGTGAAGGCCGCCCGGGCAGCCTGATCGTCCGCGGCCAGGCCAGGCTGCTGTCGGACGTGACTCAGATCGAGCGGTTGGCCGCCATCCAGGCCCTGTTCGACCGGCTGGAGGCGCAGGAGACCATGCTGCGCCTGCTGGAGTTGGCCGAGAGTTCAGAAGGCGTGCGCATCTTCATCGGCGCCGAAAGCGGGCTGTTCGGCACCTCCGGTGTCTCGATGGTGGTTGCACCGGCCCGGAACGATGGCGGCCGGATTGTCGGGGCAATTGGCGTGATCGGCCCCACCCGGATCAACTACGGCCGGATCATCCCAGTGGTGGACTACACCGCCCGGGTGATCGGGCGATTGCTTGGATAAGGGTTGGAAACTGGTCCATTCGCATCAGACATGCTGCCGCTCGAGATCGACGATGTCGGCACTGGAGCGATCTGGCGCAGCAGTGTGCTCACTTTCGCGGATACCGGCTCGCAATCTACTGGAGCTTGCAGTGCGTTGCGGCCTTGCCGCTGGCGACCAGCGACGCCGCACTTCGCCGCGCGGCGTGCGGGCGGTGCCCGACTAGAGCCGCCGATGACCGGTGCTTCCTTCTCATCCTGGCCGAAACGCTTGTCCCTCGCGCGCTGCCATCCTAACTGATCGCGCCATGAGCAACGATACCGAACCGATGCCCGCCAACAGCAACGAGGCTGCGGCCGACATGCCGCAGACGCCAGACCAGTTGATGCAGGCCGCCACCGCCCGCATTGCCGAACTCGAGGCGGAAGTGCAGGAGATGAAGGATCGCTGGATGCGGTCCGAGGCCGAGATGGCAAATGTGCGGGCCCGCTCGCACCGCGAGGTCAATGAAACCCGGCAGTATGCCGTGCAGAAGTTCGCCCAGGACGTGGTCGAAGCCGCGGACAACCTGAACCGCGGGCTGGCCAGCCTGCCGCCGGCCGCGGCCGGCGAGCCAGAGATCGTCGCCAAGCTGCGCGAGGGTCTGGAGGGGATCGAGCGCAACTTCCTGGCGATCCTGGAGCGCAACGGAATCAAGCGCGAGGATCCGACCGGCACCCCGTTCGACCCCAATCTGCACCAGGCGATGGCCGAGCAGGAGAGCGCCGCGCACCCGCCCGGCAGCGTGATGCAGGCCTGGACCCCGGCCTGGACTCTGCACGGCAGGCTGGTCCGCCCGGCCATGGTGGTGGTCGCCAAGGCACCCCCGCCCGAGATCACCAGCGCAGCCAAGCTGGATACCACAGCCTGAGGCGATCGTGTCGGCGACGCACGAGAATCCGCCCGACGCCCCTTGCCGGGCCGGGTTCACCCCCATACATCCACGTCATCTGACCCGTAGGGGCGCCCGCGATGCTTCGGGTCGCGCGTGCCCGCTGAAAGGAGCGGCTTCATGAGCAAAGTGATCGGTATCGACCTCGGCACGACGAATTCATGCGTCGCCATCATGGAAGGCAAGGACGTCCGCGTGATCGAGAACACCGAGGGTGCACGCACCACGCCCTCGATGGTCGCATTCAGCGACAACGGTGAACGGCTGGTCGGCCAATCGGCCAAGCGCCAGGCGGTGACCAACCCGTCCAACACCCTCTACGCCATCAAGCGGCTGATTGGCCGTCGCTACGACGACCCGATGGTCGCCAAGGACAAGGGACTGGTGCCCTACGCGATTGAGCGCGGCGACAATGGCGACGCCTGGGTTCAGGCGCGCGGCGAGAAGTATTCGCCGAGCCAGATCAGCGCGTTCATCCTGGGGAAGATGAAGGAGACCGCAGAGACCTATCTCGGCGAGCCGGTCTCTCAGGCGGTGATCACCGTTCCCGCCTACTTCAACGACAGCCAGCGCCAAGCCACCAAGGACGCAGGTCGCATCGCCGGTCTCGACGTGCTGCGTATCATCAACGAGCCAACCGCAGCTGCCCTCGCCTACGGCATGGACAAGAAGACGGCTGGCACAATTGCGGTCTACGATCTGGGCGGTGGCACGTTCGACATCTCGATCCTCGAGATCGGCGACGGCGTGTTTGAGGTGAAGTCCACCAATGGCGACACCTTCCTGGGCGGCGAGGACTTCGACGCCCGCGTCATCGACTATCTGGCGGACGAGTTCCGCAAGGAGCAGGGCATCGACCTGCGCCGCGACAAGCTCGCGCTGCAGCGCCTGAAGGAAGCCGCCGAGAAGGCCAAGATCGAGCTGTCGTCCTCGCGCGAGACCGAGATCAACTTGCCGTTCATCACTGCCGACGCCTCCGGGCCGAAGCACCTGGTGATGAAGCTGACCCGGGCGAAGCTGGAAAGCCTCGTTGACGACCTGATCAGCAAGACGCTGGATCCGTGCCGCGCGGCGTTGAAGGACGCCGGCGTCACTGCGGGCGAGATCTCCGAGGTCATCCTGGTCGGCGGCATGACCCGCATGCCGAAGGTCATCGACACGGTGAAGACCTTCTTCGGCAAGGAGCCCGCGCGCAACGTCAACCCCGACGAGGTGGTGGCGATCGGCGCGGCGGTGCAGGGCGCGGTGCTGTCGGGCGACGTGAAGGACGTGCTGCTGCTGGACGTGACCCCGCTGTCTCTCGGCATCGAGACGCTGGGCGGCGTGTTCACCCGGCTGATCGAGCGCAACACCACCATCCCGACCAAGAAGAGCCAGGTGTTCTCGACCGCCGACGACAACCAGCAGGCGGTGACCATCAAGGTCTACCAGGGCGAGCGCGAAATGGCCGCCGACAACAAGCTGCTGGGCAACTTCGACCTGACCGGCATCCCGCCGGCACCGCGCGGCGTGCCTCAGATTGAGGTGACGTTCGACATCGATGCCAACGGCATCGTCTCGGTGCAGGCGAAGGACAAGGCCACCGCCAAGGAGCAGCAGATCCGCATCCAGGCCAGCGGCGGTCTGTCGGAGGCCGACATCCAGCGCATGGTCAAGGAGGCGGAAGCGAACGCCGAAGCCGACAAGAAGCGTCGGGAGACGATCGAAGCGCGCAACCATACCGAGAGCCTGGTGCATCAGGTTGAAAAAAACCTGAAGGAGCACGGCGACAAACTTGGCGCGCAGGAGAAGGGCGAAGCCGAGGCTGCGATCGCGGCTGCGAAGTCGGCTCTGGAAGGCA
>DASSRN010000276.1:0-4175 GCA_035701785.1 Acetobacteraceae bacterium
CGGTGGCCAGGCCGAATACGTGCACCTGGACGTGACGCGGGAGGAAGACTGGGTCGCCGCCGTCAACCTTGCCACCAGCCGGTTCGGCAAGCTCGACATCCTGGTCAACAACGCCGGCGTGTTCATCGGCAAGGGCATCGAGGAGATCTCGCTCGACGAATGGCACCGGCTGGTCGCGGTGAACATGACCGGCGTATTCCTGGGCACGAAGCTCGCCGTACCGGCGCTGCGCGAGGCGGCGAAGTCGAGCGAGCATGGCAGCGCGATCGTCAACCTTGCCTCGGTCGCCGGGATCGTCGGCTCGCAGCTCGATCCGCTGTATTCGATGACCAAGGGCGGCGTGACGCTGTTCACTAAGTCTGCGGCACTGGAATTCGGCCGAAAGGGCTATCGTATCCGGGTGAACTCGATCCACCCGGGGATCATCCAGACCGACATGGGTGAGCAGACCTTCATCGCGCGTGCCCAGCGCGCCGGCAGCAACGACACCGCGCCGATCCGCCAGACCGTGACGGGAACGGTACCCTGGGGCCGTCTCGGCGTGCCGACCGACATCGCCAAGGGCATCGTGTTCCTGGCGTCCGACGACGCCGGCTACATGAGCGGCGCTGGTCTCATCGTGGATGGTGGTATGACCGCGACCTGACCGCCGTCAGATCACCAGCAACACGACCCACGCGATCAGCGCCCACAGGCCGCAGGACGCCACCACCCCCACCAGCAAGCCAGCGGCAGGCCCCAGATCGTAAGCGGCAGGGTCATTCACCCTGGCATTTCCCTCGCTGTCGAGTGCCTGGTTTCGCCGCAGCAGTGGGATCAGCGACTCGTGCACTGCGGTCCGGCGGCCCGGACGGCGTCTTTCGATCCGCCCCGGGGTTCCGACAGGATCTGCCCCGGTCTTCACGGCCTCGTCGATTGGTCTCTGCTCGCTCCCCACCACGGTACACTAAACGCCTGTTGCGGTGGCAGGCAACATGACCTCGCGGCTAAAGCTCGAATTTTCCCTGCCGGGGGTCGTTTATCTTGCCCGCCCGCCGCGACCGTGACGCCGCCTGCGCGCGCGGTTCGGACGGATGGAACGCCTGAGTCCAAAGCTTTCGGCGCGCGGCATAGGCCCGCTGCCGCTCGGTGGCCTCGGCCAGGAACTGTGCCGTCACCTCAACGCGGACCGGCGGCAATCCGCCACGATCAGTCATGTTTTCACCGCCATGTCGCGCAGCTCCGGCACCACCCAGAGCGGGCGGTCACCACGATGCACGCGTAGCACGTTGTCGAACGCGTTGCGCGTCTGCTTCACCCGTGTCTCGCGGCTGGCGCCGGCCAGGTGCGGCGTCAGCACCACGTTGTCCAGCGACAGCACCGGCTCGGACGGCGAGGGCGGCTCCTGCGGGAATACGTCCAGTCCGGCGCCGGCGATCTTGCCGCCGGTCAGCGCCTCGTGCAGCGCCGGGAATTCGATGACCGGACCGCGGCTGCAATTGATCAGCACCGCGTGCGGCTGCATGTAGCCCAGTTCGCGCGCACCGATCATATTGCGCGTCAGCCGGGTGAGCGGCACGTGTAACGTGACGATGTCCGAGGTACGCATCAGCTCCGGCAGCAGGCGATAGCGCACGTCCAGTGCGTCCTCCTCGTGCTCGGCCATGCGGACGATGTCGTTGTACTGGATGCGCATGTCGAAACCGCCGGCGGCGATGCGCGCGACGCGCTTGCCGATTGTGCCGTAGCCAATGATGCCCAGTGTCTTGCCCTGCATCTCGTAGAAGGTCGGGATCGGCCGGTTGCCGCGCCACACCCCGGCCGCAGTCATCGCGTGCTGCGGCACCAGCTTCCGGTACACCGCGAGCATCAGCAGAATGGTGTGCTCCGCGACCGCGCGAGAATTGGCGCCCCCGTTGTTCGCCACCACCACGCCGGCACGGCGTGCCGCGTCCAGGTCGACATGGTCGTAGCCTGCGCTGAACAGCTGTGCCAGCCGCAGCTTCGGTGCGGCGCGGAAGAACGCCTCGTCCATCGGGCTGACATTGCCGATCAGGTACTCGGTATCCGCCAGGGCCGACGCGTATTCCGCGCTGCCGGGCGCGCCGACCACGAGGTCGAAGCCAGGAGGCGTCATCTCCTGCGCCTCCTTCACGGTCTGTTCCAGCGTGTTCACCAGCAGGACCTTGGTCGGCATCGGCATTCCTCCTTGCCCGGCAAACGCAGCGCGGCAGGCGCGCTGCGTCAACCCGTGCAGTCAGCGCGCCAGCCCCGGGCTGCCCGCCGGCACTGCATAGAAGTTCATCGTCAGCGAAACGCAGGTGTAATAGCCCATCAGCACGATCATGTCGGTGATGCGTTCATGCCCCAACACCTTCACGGCGCGATCATACAGGCCCTGCGGCACCAGCTGCACATTGGCAAGTGCCAGTGCCACCTCGTAGACCAGTTGCTCGCGCGCATCCTCGAACGATGTGGGACGGCCGGCGATGATCGCCTCCACCGCCGCCGCCGGGAGCCCTACTTCCTTGCCGCGCTTCTCATGCGCGCCGTTTGGATAGGCCGAGTGCCATTTGCTGGTGATCACCACCACGGCGATCTCGCGCTCGCGCTCGGTAAGCGATGACGCGCCCGGCGTGAAGTGCTGTCCCAGCGGCTCGGCCGCATGTACCAGCTTCGGGTTGTGGACCCAGATCTTGTACGGCCCGGGCAGCCGGCCGCGTGGACCGTCGACCAGGAACCGATAGCCTTCGTGCTGTTCCGGCGTCATACGATCGAACGGGATTTCAGCGTAGCGGCCGAAGCTGGGCGTATCGGACATGCGATTTCCTCCTGAGGTTTGTCGTGCGCTCGATTAATTTGACATAGGGGATACCCTTGGAGACAGCCATTGGTTGTCTCGACCGGTCGCTGGTATCGTCCTGCAATGGGCATGAGAAACTATCTGATTGAAGGTGGTTCCGGCACCGGTAAGACTTCGGTCTGCAAAGAATTGCAGCGGCGGGGTTACCGCGCCATCAATGGTGATCGTGAATTAGCGTATCAAGGCGACCCGGAAACCGGTAAACCGACACCTGGCCTGGTGCACGACCCCTCTGCTGTGTTTACCCACGAGCACCACATCTGGAATGTGGAGAAAGTCGAAAACATGGTCGCAAGCCAGGACAGGTCGGTGACTTTCTTCTGCGGCCATTCCAGGAATGTTTCGAAGTTCGTCGATTTGTTCGATGGCGTTTTCATCCTGGATACCGACCTCGACACTGTGAACCAGCGGATCAGTGAGCGTGTGGCATTGGACCCGACCGATTGGGGCGCAACGCCAGCGGAACGGGAACTGATTGCCAGGTTGCATCAAACGAAGGAAGGCATACCCGGCAAAGGCGTGACGATTGATGCCACACGACCACTTCACCAGGTGGTGGACGAGATCCTTGCGCGTTGCCAGAGATAGGCTCCCCCTTTGCGTGGAATATCGCAGCGCGGCAATATGCCGTGGCGATGACCTTGTTGCGGTCCCGGCGTGGCGTATTGCGATTCGGCGTTCTCCTGATCGCGCCGATGGCTGCGCTCGCCAGGACCGAGGACGCTCCACCCGGTGCTTCGCTCGCCGGTCAGCTACTGGTCGCGACACGTGACATGAGCGACCCACGCTTCCAACGCACCGTCATCCTGCTGGTACAGCATAACGCCAAAGGCGCGCTGGGGATCGCGATCAACCATCCGGTGAACGAGCTACCGCTTGCCAAGCTGCTCGATGCACTCGGCGTGGACAGCAAGGGCGCCGAGGGCAGCGTGCGCGTATTCGCCGGTGGGCCTGTGCAGCCGGAGGCCGGGTTCGTCGTGCACAGCGCCGGCTACCGTCGCCAGGGCACGATCGACATTGATGGCCGGGTGGCGATGACCGCGAGTGCCGAGGTGCTGCGCGACATAGGTCGTCACAAAGGCCCGCGGCAAAGCCTTGTCGCGTTTGGCTACGCCGGCTGGGGCTCCGGACAGCTGGAAAATGAAATCGCCCTCGGCGGCTGGTTCACCACGCCCGAGGAGCCGCCGCTGGTATTCGACTTCGATCGCGACAAGCTGTGGGACGAAGCGATCAAACACCGCACGATCTCGCTGTGAGAGGTTGAGCAGGCCGCAATCTGGCCTAGCTGGGACGAGCCTGCGCCGTGCCCTCATCTGGTTCCTCTTCAGCGATC
>DASSRN010000277.1:0-2966 GCA_035701785.1 Acetobacteraceae bacterium
GTGGGTGACCGAGAACACTCTGAACCACGTGGTGTGCTTCGATCCCGTCGTGGTGCTGACCTATGCCGCGGCGGTCACCAGCCGCATCCGGCTCGGCGCATCCGTCGTGGTGCTGGCGGTGCACAGCCCGCTGATGGTGGCGCACCAATGGGCGACGCTGGACCACCTCAGCAATGGTCGCGCCATCCTCGGCGTTGGCCTCGGGCGGGAGCATCACTACCGCCAGTTCGAAATTCCCGAACAGGCACGCGTGCGACGCTTCCGCGAAGAGGTCGAGTTGATCCGTGCGCTGTGGACCCAGCCAAAGGTCGACTACCGCGGCCGGTTCTATCACCTCGAAGGTGGCACGATGTCCCCCAGGCCGGTGCAGCAGCCGCTTCCCATCTGGATGGGTGTCGGCCATCCCGACGCCGTGCGTCGCGCAGGGTCGCTCGCGGATGGCTGGATGGGCTCGGGTGGTTCCAGCATCGCTGAGTTCGGCCGCTCGGTGCCGTTGCTGCGCGAGGCGCTGGAGAAGGCAGGGCGCGATCCGACAGCGTTTCCCATTTCCAAGCGCCTGTTCATGGCAGTGGACCAGAAGCCGGAGATAGCGCGCGCCGAACTGCATCGCTGGTTCACCGACGTGTACCACAACCCCGCCGGTACCGATGCATCGGGCATCCACGGCACGCCGGCACAGGTGCGCGAAAAGCTTGAGGCGGTGATTGCTCTGGGCGCCAACCATTTGCTGCTGAACCCCGTCTCACGCCATGCCGAGCAGGTGGAAGCACTCGCGGAGGTGGTCGGGCTGTCTTAAGGAGGAAAGCCAATGGAAACGATCGTCGGCAACGGCAAGTACCAATACAGTGTGCACGAGGACTGGGCGAAGGTCCCGCCCGACATCGAGATGAAGCCAGCGGCTGTGACGGTCGATCCACACGATCGTATCTACTGCTTCAATCGCAACCCGGCGCATCCGGTGGTGGTGTTCGATCGCAACGGCGAATTCCTGTTCTCATGGGGAGCGGGGATGTTCCGCTTCCCGCACGCGATCCGCTTCGGTGAGGACGGCAACGCCTGGCTGACCGACGGCCACCACATGCAGTTCATGAAGTTCACGCCCGACGGCAAGCTGCTACAGACCATCGGCGAGAAGGATGCGCGCTCCGATACCGGCGTGCCGCCCGACGACTACAGTTCGGTTGCATGGAAAAAGGTCACGCATGGCGGCGGCCCGTTCAATATTCCGACCGACATCGCCTTCGCGCCAGACGGCTCGATGTTCATGAGCGACGGCTACGGCAACGCGCGCGTGCACAAATACTCGGCGGATGCGAAATACCAGATCTCCTGGGGCGAGCCGGGCAAGGAACCGGGCCAGTTCAACCTGCCGCACGGCGTCTGGATCGACCGGCGCGGCAGGCTGCTGGTAGCGGATCGCGAGAACGACCGCGTGCAGGTGTTCGATCAGTCGGGCCAGCTGCTGGAAGTGTGGCCAACCGAGCTGATCGGACCGGCGTTCTTCTACGTCGACCCGGACAACACCGTCTACATCGCCGAGCACAATGGCGGCATGATCAGCATCCTGACGCTGGATGGCGAGCGGCTGGCGCGATGGGGCGATCCGATCCACCGCTCGTGCCATGGAATCTGGGGTGATTCGCACGGCGACATCTACGTGGTGCAGCCAGGCGAATGGGGCCGCGTGCGCCGGGTGGTGAAGTTCGAGCGGCTATAGCGGCTTGCGCGACACGTTCAGGAACAGCCGCGTGCCCGCTGCATCGTAATCGCGCCAGCCAATCTCCTTGGCGAAGGACGGAATGATGCTGCGGTCACGCGCGCTGATCTCGTCGTAATTCAACACGCGAATATCGCTGTAGTGCCGCGTGTAGGCGGCGATCAGCGCGTCGTAATCCACCAGCCAGCTGTCAGGTTCACAGTAGGCATAGTGGTCCTTCTCTGCTGAGAGCGGCAGATGCATCAGTAGCATCTGGCGCTTGTACGACCGAAGGAACTCGGTCCTGTTCCGCAGGTAGACGATGACCGTGGTCTGCGCCGGCGATAGCAGAGTGGCGAGATACGCCACCTCGTCGTCATGGCGCAGATAGGTAAGACCTTCGGCCGAAAAGATCAGATTCTGCTGAGGCACGCGCTCGAGGAACGCACCGATGCGCTGTTCGGTCCGCCGCCGCAGTCGCTCGATATCGGCGATCCGCGCATAGTGCCGGAACGGCGTGTCGCGCTCCGCCCGCAGCGCCGCGGCATGTAGCTCGATATGGTTGTTCGGCATGAAGCCGCCGCGATAGAAGGCAAAGTCGGATGCGTTGAGCAGAGTCCGCCGCCGGCCCAGATAGGCCTGCAATGACGTCGTGCCGGTCCTGTGGGTACCGATGTGCAGGAAAATTGATTTCATGTCGGCAGACGGAGTCTGTCAGCGCATGGCCGTGTCTATTTCTCGGCTGCGTCCGCCAGACCGCATCTGCTCGCTCAAATACTGCCTGCTTGCCAGCTGCCTACGGTAGATACCCGCTGCCGCGGCGACCAATTCCCCGCCTCGGTTCAGTTCTGCATCGCCCAACTCAAGGATGCGCAGATTCGGCCACGCCTGAGGGCGAATGCACAAAACCTCTTCGAAGATTCGATCTGAAGGTACGCCGGGCAGTGCCTGCGCGAGTATCAGGGCCATCGAGGCAGTCGATCTTGAAACACCCGCGTGACAGTGGACGAGCAGGTGAGCTTCTGCACGCGGTTCTGCCAACAGACTGCGGCCGAAGGTGAGAAGCTCCATTACGTGCATTCGCTGCGGCGCAAGCACGCCCGTGTCTTGTTCGTCGATGACGTCGTGAAAGCGAAGCTCGAGTTTCGCGTGCTCACCGAAGGCTCCAAACGCCTCTGGCACTGGCCAGTCCGGGTCGAGGATCGAAAGGACGTGAGTGACGCCTGCTTCGCAATGGCTGTTCAGCTCGTCGATGCCACAGACACTGATC
>DASSRN010000278.1:0-9836 GCA_035701785.1 Acetobacteraceae bacterium
ACTCCCTGCCGATCCTGCTGTTGATCGGAGTGTGGGTCTTCTTCATGCGTCAGATGCAGGGCGGCGCCCGCGGCGCCATGGGCTTCGGCAAGTCCAAGGCCCGCCTGCTCACCGAGAACAAGAACCGCGTCACCTTCGAGGACGTAGCCGGCGTGGACGAGGCCAAGGAAGAGCTGACCGAGATCGTCGACTTCCTGAAGGACCCGCAGAAGTTCCAGCGCCTGGGCGGCAAGATCCCGAAGGGCGCGCTCCTGATTGGCCCGCCCGGCACCGGCAAGACGCTCCTGGCCCGCGCCATCGCCGGCGAGGCGGGCGTGCCCTTCTTCACCATCTCAGGCTCCGACTTCGTCGAGATGTTCGTGGGCGTCGGCGCCAGCCGCGTGCGCGACATGTTCGAGCAGGGCAAGAAGAACGCACCGTGCATCATCTTCATCGATGAAATCGACGCGGTGGGACGTCATCGCGGCGCCGGCCTGGGCGGCGGCAACGACGAACGCGAGCAGACGCTGAACCAGATGCTGGTCGAGATGGATGGCTTCGAGTCGAACGAAGGCGTCATCCTGATCGCCGCGACCAACCGCCCGGACGTGCTGGACCCGGCGCTGCTACGCCCCGGCCGGTTCGATCGCCAGGTGGTGGTTCCCAACCCGGACGTGAACGGCCGCGAGAAGATCCTGCGCGTCCACATGCGCAAGGTGCCGCTCGCGTCCGACGTCGATCCGAAGGTGATCGCGCGCGGCACGCCGGGCTTCTCCGGCGCGGATCTCGCCAACCTGGTGAACGAGGCGGCGCTGCTGGCGGCGCGTATCGGCAAGCGCGTGGTGGCGATGGCCGAGTTCGAGGCCGCCAAGGACAAGGTGATGATGGGCACCGAGCGCCGCTCGCTCGTGATGTCCGAGGCCGAGAAGCGGATGACCGCCTACCACGAGGGCGGCCACGCGCTGTGTGCCATGCACGAACCGGAGTGCGACCCGGTGCATAAGGCGACGATCATCCCGCGCGGCCGCGCGCTGGGCCTGGTGATGTCGCTGCCGGAAGGTGACCGTTACTCCAAGAGCAAGTCCAAGCTGCTGGCGGAACTCACCATGGCGATGGGCGGCCGCGCGGCGGAAGAGATCATCTTCGGCCCGGACAAGGTGTCGAACGGTGCGGCCGGCGACATCAAGATGGCGACCGACCAGGCGCGCCGGATGATCACCGAGTGGGGCATGAGCGACAAACTCGGCATGATCGCCTACGGCGACAACAGCCAGGAGGTGTTTCTTGGTCACTCGGTGACGCAGAACAAGAACGTCTCCGAGGCGACCGCGCGCGAGATCGACGGCGAGATCAAGGACATCATTGATCGCGCCTATGCCAAGGCACGGCGCATCCTGACCGAGAACATCGAGGAACTGCATCGCCTGGCGCGCGGCCTGCTGGAGCATGAGACGCTGTCCGGCGACGAGATCCGCACGGTCCTGCGGGGCGAACCGGTGATCCGCAAAGTGGTGGACGAGCCGGCGCCAGAAAGCCGCCGGGCCTCGGTGCCGAACGCCGGCCGTCCGGCAGCGCCGACGCCCCCGGCAGGCGGGCTGGGACCGGCACCGCAGCCGGGCTGAGATTCCTGACGCGGAACCCAGCGTTGCGCGATCGGTTTTGGCGATGCGATGCGGGCGCCCCGCGATTGCTTCGGTAAGACCGCTCGGCAGCTGCTGGAACTGCTGCGTCGGCTGCCCGGCGCTTCGCGCAAGGCTTAGCGACGCTTGTTGCGCGCCCGGCGGAGAAGGCCGAGACCGAGGAGACCGGCGCCAAGGAGCGTCAGGCTGGCGGGTTCGGGGACATTGGCAGGCGGCGTCCTTGCGTCGCCGCCAATCAGCGTGAGATGCGAGATCGCGGGGTACTGGCCGCCACCGTTGGTGAAGGCGATGGTGAAGTTGCCGGACCCGCTGTTCGGGCTCTGCGGCAGAAGCACGTTGTCGAACTGGTAGCCGTAGCCGTTGCTGCCGCCGAACAGGCCCACGTCGAAGTCCATGATGACGGGCAGGTTCAACGGGGTGCTGCCGTTGTTGTCGCTCCAGGACACATTCCACGTGCCGGTGTTGCCGGTGCTCGTGGACACCGTGAATATCAGCCCCTGGTAGGCCTGAGCCCCCGCATTGCCAGACTGGCTGTCGTATTTGTCGAGGTAACTGAACGATGTGCCGAACGCGGTGTTGAGATTTGTCGTCTCAGCGGACGGACTGCCGTTGTTCAACGCGCTGACGCACGAAGTGGGGGTGTAGAGCGTGCCGGCGATGGTGAAGCTCAGATCCGACGGCGAGCAAAGGGCGGCGCTGGCGCGAGATGGCGCGGACAGCGCGACCGCTCCCGCCAGCGCAACTGTGGCACAGCAACTGAACAACCGGGACCATCTTTGCGACATAAGCGAAATCCTCCGTTCTAGTTTTGGTTGAGCAATTCGCGTGCCACGGGAAATCTATAGGCCCTTCAGTATATTACAGGAGGAGGTCCCGCCGGCGCGAGCAACTTGTAATGTATTCCGACAGAATCTCCGGTCTACCGCTGGCAGGATATGATGGTTCCTGACGCCCCGGCGATTGCATGGGCAGGCTTGGCGCTGGATCGGCAGCCACGCGTGATGGGCGTGCTGAACGTGACGCCCGACAGTTTCAGCGACGGTGGAGATTACGCCGATCCGGCGGCTGCCATCGCGACAGGCTTTGCAATGGCAGCGGCCGGCGCAGACATCATCGATATCGGCGGCGAGAGTACAAGGCCGCATGCGCTTCCTGTCACGCCGGCCGAGGAGCAGGAGCGCATCCTGCCGGTCATCAGGGCACTCGCCGAGGCAGGGCTTCGGGTCTCCGTCGACACGCGGCACGCGGCGACAATGGCAGCGGCACTGGATGCGGGCGCCACCACCGTCAACGATGTGTCGGCGCTGGCATACGATCCGCAGGCGCTCGCGCTTGTCGCCGCACGCGACTGCCCGGTGGTGCTGATGCACATGCGGGGCACGCCGGCGGACATGCCCGCGCACGCGCATTATCAGGATGTCGCCGGCGAGGTGATCCAGGAGCTTGCTGCGCGGATTGCCGCTGCCGAAGCCGCTGGCATCCGGCGTGACAGGATCGCCATCGATCCCGGCATCGGCTTCGCCAAGGCCGCCAGGCAGTCGCTGGAACTGCTGCGCCGGCTGCCCGAACTCAGCGTACTGGGCTGCCCGATCCTGGTCGGGGTCTCGCGCAAATCGTTCCTTGGTACCGTCAGCGGCGAGCGCGAACCCCGCCAGCGCTTGCCGGCGTCGCTGGCGGCCGGACTGTTCGCGCTATCCCGCGGGGCGGCGATCCTGCGCGTGCACGACGTCCCCGAGACGGTGCAGGCGATCAAGGTTTGGCAGGCGCTATCGGATAATTCTTCCATCGCCGGGTCCGCTGCGGCTACATCGCGGCCAGCAACCAAGGCGTAACAGCAATGGCACGCGAGCGGCGTTTGTTCGGCACCGACGGTATTCGCGGCACAGCGAACCTCGATCCGATGACGGCGGAGATGGCGCTGCGGCTGGGCCAGGCCGCCGGCCTGATGTTCACCCGCGGCAGCCATCGCCACCGCGTGGTGATCGGCAAGGACACGCGGCTGTCGGGCTACATGATCGAGCCCGCACTCACCGCCGGCTTCATCGGCGCCGGGATGGACGTGACGCTGGTCGGGCCGCTGCCGACGCCGGCGATCGCCATGCTGACCCGCAGCCTGCGCGCCGATCTGGGGGTGATGATCTCCGCCTCGCACAACCCGTTCGAGGACAACGGCATCAAGCTGTTCGGCCCCGAGGGCTTCAAGCTCGACGACGACACCGAGGCGGAGATCGAGGCGCTGATGGCCAGCGACATGGCCGCACGCCTTGCCGCGCCCGCCGCGCTGGGACGTGCCGCCCGCCTGGACGACGCGGCCGGCCGCTACATCGAGGTCGCCAAGGCGAGCTTCCCGCGCGGCCTGCGGCTGGATGGGCTGCGGATCGTGGTGGACTGCGCGCATGGCGCCGCCTACCGCGTGGCGCCGACCGTGCTGTGGGAATTGGGTGCCACGGTGATCCCGCTGGGCGTGGCGCCCGACGGGTTCAACATCAACCGCGGCTGTGGCAGCACCGTGCCGGAGCATTTCTGTGCCCAGGTGGTGGAGCATGGTGCGCATCTGGGTATCGCGCTGGACGGCGACGCCGACCGGCTGCTGATCGCCGATGAGACTGGCGAACTGATCGACGGCGACCAGATCCTGGCGCTGATCGCGCGCTCCTGGTCCGCGACCGGCCAGTTGCGCGGCGACGGAATTGTCGCGACGGTGATGTCCAACCTGGGGCTCGAGCGCTTCCTGGCCGGCCAGCAGCTGGCGCTTCATCGCACGCGCGTGGGCGACCGCTATGTCGCGGCGTACATGCGCGAGGCCGGCATGAATGTCGGCGGCGAGCAATCCGGGCATGTGATCCTGTCGGACTTCGCCACCACCGGGGATGGCCTGCTGGCCGCGCTTCAGGTGCTCGCCGTCATCGTGCAGGAGGCGCGGCCGGCGGGGGAGGTATGCCGCATCTTCACCCCCCTGCCGCAGCTGTTGAAGAACGTCCGCTTCGCCGGCATCTCACCGCTGCGCAGCGAGCGGATCCAGCAGGTGATCGCCGCCGCCGAGGCGCGACTGAATGGATGCGGCCGGCTGCTGATCCGCGAAAGCGGTACCGAGCCGCTGATCCGCGTGATGGCGGAAGGCGAGGACGAGGCGCTGATCGGCACGATGGTAGACGAGTTGTGCGCGACCATCGCGGCGGAGGCGTGAGCAAGAGCAGGAATCTCGCTTCCAGCCTTTTGCCCACGTTCAGCCCCGTATCCGGGAAAGAGCATACTCGAATGGTGCCGTGGAGACCCGGAAGTCTCCTCGGAACGGGTTGCTCAGCGCGATAATCAACACCAGCACCAACACACCGGACACTGCCAGCAGGCCGCACATGGCAACTTGCATGGCAACGTTAGGTGCGCCCAGAAACGAGCTGAAAGCGATGGTGATCGTCCCGCCAGCGATCAGCACGATCCAAACAATGGCAGGAACCGTGACCTCCGCTGCCAACAGGCGCTCCTGTCTGGCATCGTGCAGCCGCGCCAAGGATTGCAGGATCAGCGCGTGGAAGTTGGCCTGCGCCGTATCGGACGGCTGGAGAGCAAGCGCCAGCTTTTGCAACTCGTCCAGATAAGCGTCAGCCGAGTGGTCAACGTGGCCCTGCGCCTGCGCTGGCCACTCGGTTGCGATGACCGTTCTCGTATAGCGGTTCAAGCGATCGATCAGGTCCGCCCTCTGCGGGTCGGTAAAGCCGCTGGCCGCTTCGAAGACGTCTTCAATGACAGCGGCCTCCAGGTGGGCCGCCGCCTTGGCCTTGTTGAAACCCTCCCAGGCCACCGTGGCGACGAATGCCAGCAGGACCGCATATGTCACACCGATGATGGACAGGATCGCCGCCGCGATGTCGTTGTGCTGGCGTCGGAAGTCGATTGACACGAAGCTTCTTACGCCGATCTCCAGCAGGACCGTCACAATCACGGTCGCGGCGATGAGCGACAGCGCGACCGCCCAGATCGGATACTGGTAGATCATGTCCGCCCGCATCATCACCGGCGGCACTCACATGCAGACATTGGGCGCAGCAGACCGAGGCGGATCGCCATTCGGTGCTAGAACAGCAGCCCCTTCTTCAGCATGCCGTGGATGCCCTTCTCGCCGTTCACCGTCTGCGTCACGTGGAAATCGACCGCCAGCGAGCAGAACTGATAGGCCTGCTCGCGCGACAGGTTGCTGCGTGAGCAGATGAAGCCGATCATCTCGCGCAACGCCTGCTTCATCGCCTGGTCGAGGTCCTCGTTCAGCCCCATGCTGATGAAGTGGGTCGGCGTCTCGGCCTTCGGCATCTTCAGCACCGGCCGAGATGCGCCGCCGCCCTTGTGCAGCACGAAGGTGAAGGTGCCGGTCAGGCACATCTCCAGCGCGGTGACGCATACCTCGCCATCGCCCTGCACGCCGTGCCCGTCGCCCACCGAGAAGTTGCCGCCTGGTACCCACACCGGTAGATACAGCACCGAGCCGGCGGTCAGCTCCTTGTTGTCCATGTTGCCGCCGTGGATGCGCGGCTCCTTCGACGCGATGGTGCCGAACGCCGGCGGCGGAGCAACACCCATGACGCCGAAGAACGGCGCCAGCGGCAGCTCGGTGCCCCAGGGCAGCGTGCAGACGCGACGCGCCTTGTCGACCGGGATGTGGCTGATCACCGTCTCGTGGAAGTCCTCCGGCAGCGTGCCGGCGAGCGGGCGGATCATGTTGTAGCCCCAGTCGGCGCCCGGCTCGATCTGCTCGATGCGGATCTCCAGCATGTCGCCGGGCTCGGCGCCGGCGATGGCGATCGGGCCGGTGACGATGTGCCCGGGGCGCATGTCCGGATTGGCAGCGATGATGGCGCTGAGTTCCGGCGGCACGGTGAGACCGGCACTCGCCGGCGGCAGCACGCCCTCGCGCCCGGAGACGCATTGCACGACGACGGTGTCGCCGGATTCGATCGTCATCACCGACGGAAAGGTCGCGTCGAACACGCCGATCCGCACGGTCTGTGGCGAGGCGCGAAGCTGATGCTGGGCCATCGTGTGCTCCTACTGGGCGGCAACCAACGCGGAGCTTAGCGCAGGACGGCGGTCGCGGAACTCTGTCGCCTTCTCGAACGCATCGGCGGCACGCAGCACCGTCGCCTCCTGGAACGGCTTGCCGACCAGCTGGATCGCGACCGGCAGTCCGCCCTCGCCGAAGCCCGAGCAGAGCGACATCGCCGGATAACCCGCGACGTTGAACGGCATGGTGAAGCCGGGCTTCTGGCCCACGTCCCAGTCCGGTACCTCGTCGATCTTCGGCGCCTCGGTCGGCTGCGCCGCGGTCAGCACAAGGTCGAGCCCCGCCATCGCGGCCTTCAACTCCGCGCGCAACTCGCGCCGCCGGCGCACCGCCTGCACGTAGTCCACGCCGGACACCAGTGCGCCCATCAGCAAACGCTGCTGCACGCGCGCAGAAAAATCCGCCAACCGCGTGCGTGCCCATTCGTCGTAGGCCGCAGCACGCTCGGTGAGCGAGATCAGCGTGCCGCAGGCATGCCATTCGGCGAGCGGTGACAGCGTCACCTCACTGATCTCGGCGCCCAGTTCGCGCAGCGTCGCGATGGCGGCATCGATGCCGCGCTGCGTGCCGTCGCTCACCTTGTGGTCCACCTCATGGAAGTGGTGGATGACGCCGATGCGCAGGCCCTTGATGCCGGTGCCAAGCTGCGCCGTGTAGTCGGGGATCGGCTGCGACGCGCTGGCGGGATCGCGCGCGTCGGGGCCCGCGAGCGCCTGGAGCATCAGCGCGCAGTCCTCCGCGGTCCACGCCATCGGCCCGATATGGTCCAGCGTGAACGCCGCCGGGGCGACGCCGGCGCGGCTGACCAGTCCGTATGTCGGCTTGATGCCGGCGATGCCGCACAGCGCCGCCGGGCCGCGGATCGAACCGCCGGTGTCGGTGCCGATGCCACCCAGGATCAGGCCCGCTGCGATACCCGCGCCGGTGCCGCTGCTGGAGCCGGCGGTGAAATGCGCGGTGTTCCATGGGTTGCGCGCCGGCGGCCAGGGCAGGTCGAATGACGGTCCGCCGTCGGCGAACTCATGCGTCGCCGTCTTGCCCATCAGCACGGTGCCGGCCGCGGCCAGCTTCTCTGCGCAGGTCGCATCCGCTGTCGGCACGTTGTCGTGCAGGATCTTCGAATGACAGGTGGTCGGGATGCCCTTGGTATCGACGATGTCCTTCAGCCCGATCGGGATGCCACACAGCGGGCCGGTTGAGCGCCCTGCCATGATCGCCGCCCCGGCTGCGCGGGCGTCGGCCATCGCGCGCTCCTCGGTGACCAGGATGAAGGCGTGCAGTTCGCCGTCCAGGGCACGCACGCGATCCAGGCAGTCGCGCGTCAGCTCCACCGGCGACAGCTGCTTCGTCGCGATCAACTTCGCCGCGCTGGCGATCGTCGGAATGCTGGTCATGCCAGGTCCTCCTCGGCGAAGCCATAGGTCAGCACCGGCTCGGCCATCCGCCCGCGCGGCTTGCGCACGCGTTCCGCCATCGCGGCGACATGCGGATAGGCGGCCTTCAGGCCGTCACGCTGTTCCTGAGTTGGAGAGAGCCCGCTGCGGGCCAGCAGGAGATCGAGCGTTGCATCATCGAGCTCCGGCATGACGGCATCCCCTCCGCTATTTCCAGCTCGCAAGGTAGAACCGCGGCAACTCGTCTGGCCAGGGCTTGAAATCGAGCTGACGCGAGAAGGCATAGGTGGTCGAGTAGCTCCACAGCGGCAGGAAATACGCCTGCTCGGTGATGCGCCGGATCGCAGCGCTGTAAGCGCGTCGGCGTGCATCGGGGTCGGCGACCGCGCCGCCTTCGCGCACCAGCCGCGTCACTTCGGCATCGCGCGCATAGTCCACTGCGTCGCCCGAGAAGAAATACGGCAGGCCGGCGGAAACGTCGTTGATCGAATACGAGCCCCATGCGTTGCCATAGAGCGGCGCCTTGCCCTCGAGCTGGCGCTGCGTCGCCGCACCACCCACCAGCACGGTGAGGCGGGCTCGAATGCCGACCGCGCCCAGGTAGTTCTGCAGCGCGGTCGCCCATTGCGGCAGCAGGCTGGTCACCAGCTCGGTCTCGACGCCGTCCTTGAAGCCGGCTTCTGCCAGCAGCTGCCTCGCCTTAGCCGGATCGTAGTCGTAGTGCACCGCCGCCTGCTGGTCGCAGCCGAACTGCGTCGGATAGCAGGGTGCGTCGAGCGCGCGGGCGCCGCCCTTCACCAGCGTGTTGGCGATCGTGGCGCGATCGATCGCGTAGTGGATCGCCTGGCGCACCTTCAGGTTGGTCAGCGGGTTCTCGACGCCGGTGCGGCCGGCAGCGTCCAGGCTGATGAAGCCGTAGCGCATCGACTCGGCGCGAACCGCTTGCAGCGTCGGCACGCGCGCGATGTTGTCGAAGTTGTCGGTGTTGAAATACCAGATCCAGTCGGCCTGGTTGCCCAGCAGCATGCTGACCTGGGTGGCTTCTTCAGGCACTTCCTTGATGATCAGTCGGCGGATCGCCGGGCGGCCTTTCGGGCTGTCGGCGTAGTAGTCGTCGAAGCGCTCGAAATCGATCTCGCGCACGCCGTCGACGCGAGTGATCCGGTAGGGACCGGCGCCCACCGGGTGCTTCGCGTACTCGTCGGCGCCGACGCGCTCGCGATATGACTTCGGCCAGATCGGCAGGGCCATGGCGATGTATTCGACCGCGGCGGGGAAGACAGACTTCGCGGTGACGCGGACGGTGCGGTCGGTGACAGCCTCGGCGCGATCGATCCAGACCGAGTTGCTGGGCACCGAGACACGGGTCTCTGGGGCCGAGATGGTGTTGAACGTATAGGCGACATCGGCGGCGGTGAGCGGATCGCCGTTGTGAAACCTGATGCCGGGGTGGAGTTCGAATTCCAGCGTCCGGTCATCCAGCCACTTCCACGACTGTGCGAGCAGCGGCTTCAGCCGCAGCGTCTCGGGGTCGCGCTGCAGCAGCGTGTCGAACGCCTGGTGCGCGACGATCAGGCCAGTGCGTGCGCTGTTGAAGTAGGGATCCACGTTGGGCAGTGCGTCGCGCCAGACGACGCGCAGTGTGTCGGCGGACTTCTGCGCCAGCGCCGGGGTGGTGGCGAGAAGGAATGTGAGGAGTGCACACAGCCTCCCCCTCCCCTTGCGGGTGGGGGGCGGGGGGAGGGGGTCGCGGTCCTGTCCCATCGC
>DASSRN010000279.1:0-8247 GCA_035701785.1 Acetobacteraceae bacterium
CGATGCCGCGCTGCACCGCGCCAATCAGATCATCAGGCGTACCCACCCCCATCAGATAGCGCGGCGCATCCTCCGGCAGATGCGGCATCGTGGCATCGAGCACTGAAAAAGTGGTGGCCTGGCCTTCGCCGATCGCCAGACCGCCGACCGCGTAGCCGTCGAAGCAGATGTCGCGCAGCGCGCGCGCCGACTGCTCGCGCAGGTCCGGATAGACGCTGCCCTGCACGATGCCGAACAGCCCGTAGCCGTCGCGGCATCGGAACGCCTCGCGCGACAGGCGCGCCCACCGCATCGATAATTGCATGGACGCACACGCCTGCTCGTGCCTCGCCGGGAATGGCGTGCACTCGTCCAGCACCATGCTGATGGTGGCGTCCAGCAGGTGCTGGATCTCGATCGAGCGTGCCGGCGTCAGGCGGTGTGACGAACCGTCGAGATGCGACTGGAACGTCACGCCATCGGGGTCGATCTTGCGCAGGTTCGAAAGCGACATGACCTGGAAGCCGCCGGAATCGGTGAGGATCGGCCCTGGCCAGTCCATCATGCGATGCAGGCCACCCAGGTGCGCGACCCGCTCGGCGCCAGGGCGCAGCATCAGGTGATAGGTGTTGCCCAGCACGATGGTGGCACCAGCGGCACGCACCGCATCGGCGGTCATCGCCTTCACTGTGCCTGCGGTGCCGACCGGCATGAAGGCCGGCGTGGGCACGTCGCCGTGCGCGGTGTGCAGCAAGCCGGCGCGCGCCTGACCGTCAGTGGCGACGACGCGATGCACGAATGCAGTCATCCCACCGGGTCCAGCAGGCACGCGTCGCCGTAGGAGTAGAAGCGATAACCCGCGGCGATGGCGTGCGCATAGGCGCTGCGCATGCGTTCGCTGCCGGCGAACGCCGACACCAGCATGAACAGCGTCGAGCGCGGCAGATGGAAGTTGGTCAGCAGCAGATCGACCGCGCGGAAGCGATAACCCGGCATGATGAACAACGAGGTGTCGCCCAGGAATGGCCACATCACGCCATTCTCCGCCGCCGCAGTCTCCAGCAGGCGCAGCGTGGTGGTGCCGACGGCCACCACCCTGCCGCCGCCGGCGCGCGCCGCTGTGATCGCATCGGCAGCCTCCGCGGTGACCTCGCCGCGCTCCGCGTGCATCTGATGCTGTGCGACATCGTCGCTCCGCACCGGCAGGAACGTGCCGGCGCCGACGTGCAGGGTTATCGTCGCACGCCGAATGCCGCGCGTCTGCAGCGCCGCGATCAGCGCAGGCGTGAAGTGCAGCCCGGCGGTCGGTGCGGCGACTGCGCCATCATGGCGCGCGAACATCGTCTGGTAGTCGGCTGCGTCCTCTGCCAGTGGCCCGCTCGGTCGCGCGATATAAGGGGGCAGCGCGAGCTGTCCCGCCGCGCCAAGGGCGTGGGTGAATTCAGCATCGTGCCGATTGAACGCCAGCACCACGCCGCCATCCGCGTGACACTCCATCACCGTCGCGCGCAGTTGGTCGCTGCGGTCAAAGCTCAGTTCATCGCCAACACGCAGCCGCCGTGCGTTGCGCGCCAGCGCATGCCACGTCCCGTTCGGGCGCGGCTGATCCAGCGTGATGCCGATGCGCGCGTCGCCACGCCGAGCGGCGAGCTGCGCCGGGATCACCCGCGTGTCGTTCGCCACCAGGACGTCCCCGGGCCGCAGCAGCGTCGGGAGATCGCGCACCACATGGTCCGCCAGCCCGCCCCCCGCGACGTGCAGCAGACGCGCAGAGTCGCGCGGCCGGGCAGGGTGGTGCGCGATGCGGTCCGGCGGCAGGTCGAAGTCGAAGTCGGCCAGCCGCATCAGGCGGGTGTGGGCGCCACCCGGCGCAGCAGCCCGATCAGTGGGATCGCGACCAGCACGGCCCATAGCTTCCCGACCACCTGGCCGGCGAGGAACTCCAGGCTGCCGAACGCCAGCGTCAGGAAGGTCACCGAATCCACCACGAGCCCCACGACGGACGAGGTGATCACCGCCAGCATCAGCTGCCGCCGCTGCAGCGGCGAATAGATTGCGAAATCGGCGAACTCGCTGAGCGCGAAGGCGGTGCCCGAAGCCAGCACTAGGGAAGCCGGCGCCACCGCCGCCGAGAGTGCGGTACCGACGGCGATCGCCGCAAGGCCCCAGCGCAGCCCGAGGCAGCGCTGCACCACGTCGCGCAGCACCAGCGCCACGCCGACCGTCAGCACGCCCGACGGCGCCAGCAGTCCCGGCGCCACCGGCACCAGGCATGGCCCCTGCGGCACGCACAGAGCGCCAACGTGCAGGATCATCCAGTTCGCCAGCGGGATCGACGCCAGGAAGCAGGCGAAGGCGAGCCATCCGACACGCACTCTCATCGCAGCCGTCCGTCAGCCCGGCTGATACGAGGCGATCTCGATCAGGTTGCCATCCGGATCGCGGCAATACACCGACCGGATCGGTCCCAGCGCGCCGGCACGCTCCACGGGACCGGCCAGGATCGGCACTCCGCATTCCTGGAGATGTCCGATCACCTCGTCCGGCGGGGCGGCGGTGATGAAACACAGATCGTCGGAGCCAGGCACGGCGTGCGCGCCAGTGACCCAGCTGCCGGGCTCGGCATCGGTCGGGCGGATGTTCATCTTCTGGCCGCCGAACTTCAGCGCAGTGCGGTTGTTGGGGCCGAACTCCTCGCGCTCCATGCCGAGGACGCGCATGTACCAGGCGACGGCGATCTCCACGTCTTTGACGTTCAGCACGAGATGGTCGATCCGGTCGACGGTAAAGCGCATCATTCAAGTCCGTCGTAAAAGTCGTTGCCCTTGTCGTCGATCACGATGAACGCCGGGAAATTCTCCACCTCGATGCGCCACACCGCTTCCATGCCGAGCTCAGCATACTCCAGCACCTCGACTTTGCGAATGCAGTCCTGCGCGAGCCGCGCCGCGGGGCCGCCGACGCTGCCGAGATAGAACCCGCCATGCGCCTTGCATGAGTCACGCACCGCCTTCGAGCGATTACCCTTCGCCAGCATCACCAACGACCCACCCACCGCCTGGAATCCCGCCACGTAGCTGTCCATGCGCCCTGCTGTCGTCGGGCCGAAGCTGCCGGTGGCGTAGCCCGTCGGCGTCTTCGCTGGGCCGGCGTAGTACACCGGGTGGTCCTTGATGTAGCCGGGCAGGCCCTCGCCGCGGTCCAGCCGCTCCTGCAGCTTGGCGTGCGCGATGTCGCGCGCCACCACCATCGTGCCGGTCAGCATCAGGCGGGTCTTCACCGGATACACCGACAGCTGGCCGCGGATCTCCGCCATCGGCCGGTTCAGGTCTACTGCCACCGCATCGTCGCCGAGATGCGCGTCCGTGGTCTCCGGCAGGTACTTCGCGGGATCGGTCTCCAGTTGTTCAAGGAACACGCCGTCCGGCGTGATTTTGGCCAGGATCTGCCGGTCGGCGCTGCACGACACGCCGATGCCGACAGGCAGCGACGCGCCATGCCGCGGCAGCCGGATCACGCGAACGTCGTGGCAGAAATACTTGCCGCCGAACTGTGCCCCGATGCCGAGTTGGCGCGACAGCTCCAGCACTTTCTGCTCCATCTCCAGGTCGCGGATCGCATGCCCCGCCTTGCTGCCTGTGGTGGGCAGCGTGTCAAGCCAGCGAGTGGAGGCGAGCTTCACCGTCTTCAGCGTCAGCTCCGCCGAGGTGCCGCCGATCACGATGGCGAGGTGGTAGGGTGGACACGCAGAGGTGCCTAGTGAGCGCATCTTGCCGTCGAGGTACTTCAGCAGCCGCTCCGGCGACAGGATGGCGCGCGTCTCCTGGAACAGGAACGACTTGTTCGCGCTGCCGCCTCCCTTGGCGACGAACATCAGGTGGAACTCGTCGGCGTGGTGTTCGCCCGGAGCCGCCATAATGTCGAACTGCACCGGCAGGTTGTTGCCGGTGTTCACCTCGTCGAACATCGACAGCGGCGCCATCTGCGAATAGCGCAGGTTGGTCTCGGTGTAGGTCCTATGCACGCCCCAGGACAGCGCCTCTTCCTCGTCGCCTTCGACCCAGACATGCTGCCCCTTCTTGCCGAACACGATCGCCGTGCCAGTGTCCTGGCACATTGGCAGCACGCCGCCTGCGGCGATATTGGCGTTCTTCAACAGATCGAGCGCAACGAACCGATCGTTGCTGCTGGCCTCGGGGTCATCAAGGATGGCCCGCAGTTGCGTCAGATGCCCCGGACGCAGCAGATGCGACACGTCACGGAATGCCTGGAACGCGAGTTCACTGAGCGCGTCAGGCGAAACGCGCAGCACGGTCTGGCCGTCGCAGGTCGCGGTGCGCACGCCCTCGATCGGCAGCCGCTTGAACTGGGTGCGATCTGGCCCGAGCGGGAACATCGGCGAATAAAGAAACCCGGAGGGCCGCGGCAGCGGGGCGTTCATGAACATGTCTCCGACGAACTTGTCAGCGATGCCTCGCGGCTAGGATTTTGACGGCGGACGGCGGCGGAACGCGTCGAGGCTGACCACCTGCGGCTCCTCCGCCGGCTGTCCCGGCTTCTGTTCCGCTTCAGGCTCTTCCTCGATCGCCTCGGCCGCCGGCACCGGCTGGAAGCGCAGGCCGTAGCGCACGTAGGGATCGGCGAACCCGGTCACCGCGCCGAGTGGGATCACCAGCGACGCCGGCACACCGCCGAACGACAGGCCGACGCTGATCAGCCCCGCTTCCTCATCCATCATAAGGTCCCAGAACTGGTGCTGCAGGACGATGGTCATCTCCTGCGGGTACTGCGTGCGCAGCCGCGGCGGGACGACCGCGCCCGGATAGTCAGTTCGGAATGTGATGAAGAAGTGATGCTCGCCCGGCAGACCATGCGCGGCGACGTGCGCCAGCGCGCGCACCATCACCTGCCGCATCGCTGCCTCTACCCACTCGTCATAAGGGAGCAGGCTTTCCGGCTGCCGCTCCTCGTCTTCTGCCATGCAACGAACCTCGTGCAACGGGTTTCACAGATAGCGCGTGACCGGCTCCGGGCAAAGGGTGGGGGTGGCAGCCGCAGCGCGCCCTGCCGGGAACGGATCTGTGGCAGGTCGCGGGGTCCTGCGTCACGCTGAAGCCCGCCACGCCGGCGCGCGTCCGCACACCGCGCGCCGAGCCGCTCGCAGGTGCGCAGGACGGGCGACTACCAATGACCACGGGAGGATGTCGCCGACAAGCCGAAGCTAGTGATCCAAGACACAGGGCACGCTCTCATTGTGCTGGACTTCCGGCGATCGATCTCGATACAAACTGCCGCGCGTGTTCGGGAGAGAACAACCACACAGGCGCGGTAGGGAGCCGTGGACGCATATACGCAAGAGCATCGGCTGCTGCGCATCGACACTGTGTTGGGCCAGGACCACGTGGCTCTCGTCTCGCTGCGTGGGCAGGACCGGATGTCGGCCTGCTTCTCCTACGACCTTGAACTCGCATCAACTGACGGCTCAATAAAGCCGGACGATCTTCTCGGCACCTCGGCGACCGTCTGGCTGGACGACGGTGACGCTGTGCGCATGCCGTTGAACGGCATCATCAACCGCTTCGCCGTGGCGCAGCGCTCGGCGCGCGGGCTGACGGTGTACCGCGTCCGCCTGGTGCCCGCATTATGGTTGCTGACGCGCACCAGCGACTGCCGCATCTTCCAGGACAAGACGGTGCAGCAGATCGTCGATCAGCTGCTGAGCGAGCACAGCATCAACCACAAATCCTGGAAGCTGAACGGCGACCACCCGGCGCGCGACTACTGCGTGCAGTACCGGGAGACCGCCCACGATTTCATCTGCCGGCTGCTGGAGGAGGAGGGCATCTGCTTCTACTTCCAGCACGACAAGCAGAACCACACGATCGTTTTCACCGACAACAACAACGGATTTTCCAGCTGCGCCAATACCGAAGTGGTGGCGAGCTCGGATGTCGGCACGATGGGCGGCATCTGGGAGTGGGAGAGCACATACCAGTTCCGCACCGGCAAGTGGGCGCTGAGCGACTACAATTTCGAAACGCCGTCCACCCGGCTGAACGTGCAGAAGCCGACCATCAATCCGGTGCTGGGCAAGCGCAGCTTCGAGCGGTTCGACTACCCCGGCCGCTACATGACGACGGGCCCGGGCGAGGCCGCGGCGAAACGGCGCATCGAATACGAGGAAGCGGCGTATCAGGAGATCGTCGGCGAAGGCGGCTGCGTCGGCTTCGCTGTCGGCAGCTACTTCAAGGTGAAGAACGCCCAGGGACGGGACGCCGGCGCGGAGAACGTGCTGACCTCGGTCGAGCACCGCGCGGACGACTGGAGCCTGATGGCGCAGGACGCCAAGCCGGCGAGTTACTCCAACCGCTTCACCTGCGCCTCGCGCAAGGTGCCGTACCGGCCGCCGATGCGGACGCCCTGCCCGCGCATCCACGGCACGCAGACCGCGGTGGTGACCGGGCCTGGCGGGGCGGAGATCTTCACCGACAAATACGGCCGGATCAAAGTGCAGTTCCACTGGGACCGGCAGGGCAAGAAGGACGACAAGAGCTCGTGCTGGGTGCGCGTCGCGCAGAGCTGGGCGGGACGCAGCTTCGGCACCTGGTATCTGCCGCGCATCGGCCAGGAGGTGGTGGTCACCTTCCTGGAGGGTGACCCCGACCGGCCGCTGGTGGTGGGATCGGTCTACAATGCCGAGCAGACGGTGCCGTTCGCGCTGCCGGGCAACAAGACGCAGAGCGGGCTGCGCACGCATTCGTCGATGGGCGGCAGCGCGGCGAACTGCAACGAGTTCCGCTTCGAGGACAAGAAGGGCTCCGAGCAGGTGCTGCTGCACGCGGAGAAGGACCTGACGACGGAGGTGGAGCACGACGCCTCGCACTGGGTGGGGCATGACGAGACTACCACGGTGGACCACGACCGCACCGAGCACGTGAAGCACGACGAGACGATCACCATCGACAACAACCGCACCGAAACGGTGCACGCGAACGAGACGATCACCGTCGATAAGAACCGCACCGAGACGGTGCACATGAACGAGACGGTGTCGATCAACATGAACCGGACGCACACGGTGGGGCTTAACGAGGCGCTGACCGTCGGCGTGGCGCGGGCGCACACGGTGGGCGCGGCGGAGGCGATCACCGTCGGGGCGGCGCGCACCGTGGCGGTGGGGGATGCGCAGACGATCACCGTCGGTGCGTCGCAGTCGATCAGCGTGGGCGACGATCAGTCCATCAACGTGGCGAACAACGAGACCACGTCGATCGGCAAGAACCGCTCGACCAATGTGGGCGAGAACGAGGCGCTGGAGGTTGGCAAGAAGATCGCGATTACCGCCGGCGAGGAGATCGTTATCAAGACCGGATCGGCGTCGATCACGATGAAGAAGAACGGCGATATCACGATCCAGGGTAAACAGATCACCATCAAGGGGTCAGGCGATGTCGTCATTAAGGGACAAAAAATCGATCAAAACTGAGGCGGCTGACGCTATCGACGCATCAGTGCCGACACTAGGCCCAGCGGAGGTGGTGATCGGCCAGATCATCAGCGTAGGTGCCGACGGGGTGCCGGAGGTTGACTTTCCCGATAACCCTGTGGGTGCTCCGGTGCCGGCACTGGCCACGGCGCGCTATGATGACCTCTCGCCTGGCCGTGCGGTGGCGTTGATGTTCCTCGGCGGCGATCGGGCGCACCCGCTAGCGATTGGTGTGGTGGTACAGCCTGATGCGCCACTCGGTAGGATCGACGAGTCGGACTGCAAAGGGCCGCGCGGCCGCCTGACTTTGACTGCGGCGAGTGAGATCGTGTTGCAGTGTGGCCGTGCTAGCTTAGTGCTGACCCGCGCTGGGAAAGTATTAGTTCGGGGCGCCTATGTGTCGCTGCGGTCCTCTGGGGTGCAGCGTATCACCGGTGCTTCCGTGCAGATCAACTAGCGCACCCGATTGATGCAGTTGATCGGCGTATTGAGACTGCGCTTGCGGGTATGACGATCGGTCAGAAACCTGCATCGCCCCCTGACAGTGAGCGTAATCCGAATGACTGACCGAGCTAAGCCGCATGTGGCTGCTTGACAATGACACCCCGTTCTCGGCTGAACGGACCTGGACCCGGGATGAGCGGGGGGCGGAATTCTGGCTGGTTGCTATTCGCGCTGCGTTCGAGATCGACCCCGATGGGAGGCAGCGTGTCGCGGAGGAGCAGACGGGGGTGCAGCGCTTCCCGTTCTACTCCGACGATCCAGTGGGGGGCGAAATGCTC
>DASSRN010000280.1:0-13122 GCA_035701785.1 Acetobacteraceae bacterium
GCCTCGACCGGGGTGGACCAAAATAGATGCCTCGCCGGGTCACCTATAGATGGAGGGTAACGGCGGCAGAAGTGCCGGATACCATGAGTGCGCATCTTGAGGCACCCACACCGAGGAGGGTCCGCCACGAAGCATTTTCGCAAGGAAGGGCGGACTCCCCACCGACGCGCCAGCCGGCCGCCTACTCGTCGCTTCGCCGGAATCCGTTCCGACTGGTAGCCGCCCCCGCCGGCATGGCAGACTGAGGGGTGCCATAGGGAGACGCGCCATGCCCGCTCGCACCGGACGCCAGTACCTGAACGGCCTGCGCGAACAGGAGCGCGAAATCTGGCTGCGCGGCGAACGCGTCAAGGACGTGACCACGCATCCCGGTCTCGCCGGCGGCGCACAGGCCATCGCCGCGCTGTACGACATGCAGGGCGATCCCAGGTACCGCGACGAGATGACCTATACGTCGCCCTCGACCGGCGAACAGGTCGGCCTGTCGTTCATCCATCCGCGCACCCAGGACGAACTGATCGCGCGCCGCGTGATGATGCTGAACTGGGCGCGCAGCACCTGCGGCATGATGGGCCGTTCGCCCGATTTCATGAACGTCACGCTGGCGGCGTGGGGTGCGGCGGCAGAGTATTTCGGCAAATACGCCGACAACGTACGCCGCTACTATGAGTTCATCCGCGAGAACGACGTCGTGCTGACCCACTCGCTGATCAACCTCCAGCGCAGCCGCAACGCGTCGGGCGCCTTCAACCTCCAGGAAGGCACTGCGCTCCAGGCGATCCGCGAGACATCGAACGGCCTGGTGGTCCGCGGAGCGCGTGTGCTCGCGACGCTGGGACCGATCTCGGACGAGATTGCGGTCTACTCGCCGCGCTTAGGCCAGCACACCACCGACCACAGCCCGTTCGCGCTGGCCTTCGCGATCCCATGTGGCACGCCCGGGCTGCGCTTCCTGTGCCGCGACAGCTTCGACAGCGGCCGCTCGCACTTCGACGCGCCGCTCAACTCGCGCTTTGAAGAGATGGACTGCATCGTTTTCTTCGACGATGTCGAGGTGCCATGGGAGCGTGTGTTCATCTACGGCGACGTGGACAAGCTCAATCGCGCCGCGTACGCCACGCATTATTCGGCGCATTCCTCGCACCAGGGTGCCGCGAAGAATTTGGCGAAGTGCGAGTTCGTGCTGGGGCTGGCGTTGCTGATGACCGAGGCGCTTGGCAACAAGCATCTGCCGCATGTCGAGGACCGGATCGGTGAGCTGATGCTCAACACCACGTTGACCCGCGCGCTGATCCGTGCCGCAGAGGCGGATGCGAAGCTCGACGAATGGGGCGTGATGTGCCCCGATCCGGTGACTATCGAGAGCACGCGCAACCTGTTCATGACAGCCTATCCGCGGATGATCGAAATCCTCCAGCTGCTGGGATCATCGAGCTTCATGCTGACGCCCAGCGAGGCCGACTTCGCCGGTCCACTCGCCAGCCACATCGAACAGTACCTCGCAACCGACACGATCGAGGCGCGTCAGCGCGTCCAGCTGTTCCGCCTGGCGTGGGATGTCGCCGGCAGCTCGTTCGGCAGCCGACAGGTGCTGTATGAACGCTTCTTCGCCTCCGACCCGCTGACCCGGGCCAGGGCGCTCGCTGCGATCTACCCGAAGAACGAGGCGATGCAGCGCGTGCTCGATTTCCTGAAGCAAGACGATAGGGAGACCCTGCAATGAGCTACCGGCCGAAGCATCTTGGACACGTCAATCTGTACGTGCGCAACGCCGAGAGATCACGCCAATGGTATGAGGACGTGCTGGGCCTGCATACGTATCACTTCCGCCCCGGCCGCGCCGCCTTCATGTCTGCGGACGAGGAGAAGTCGCACGAGATCGCGCTGATGGAGCTGGGCGACGATGCGCCGCTGCAACTGAAGCGGCAGGTCGGGCTGAACCACGCAGCCTTCATGATGGAGAGCCTGGACGACCTGAAGGAGGCATACCAGCGGCTGAAGGCGAAGGGCGTGCCGATCGACCACGTATCGGACCACGGATTGTCGATCGGCATCTACTTCCATGATCCGGACGGCAACGGTCTGGAAGTGTCGTACGAGCTGCCGCGCGAGAAGTGGCCGCGCCAGGAAAGCGTGTTTGCGCCCGACGTTGTAAATCTGGGCCTGTTCCCCGGGCCATGGGAAGAGGAGATGGCGAAGCAGCGTGCAGCAGTCCCCGCGCAATAACCGAGGGCGGAGGTCCTGGCGTGGAATTCACGCCGGGACCTCCGCCATAAGCTGACGGGACGGCGCGACCGATCCCGACAATACCTGCAACGCAATTTCACTCGGCATGCGCGGTAATCACTTACTACCGCTGCCCTGGTTATTTTGACAGCAGTGCCGAAAACAGGAGTCCGTTACAACTCCCTCGTCAACATTGGGATGGGGCGGATGCAGCAATGTCGGCGCGCGTGATCAAGCGCCCGTCATTGCCGGCAATGGCCACAATCCACGCTCATACACCTGTCCGGTGTTGAGCTGGCTTTTAGACCATGGAGGTTCGCCATGCGGCGACCGGTTGCACTCAGGACTGACTACGATGCAGCAGAACTGCGCCGCATCGCCGAGAAAAGCGCCGATGTCGATCAGGCGCGGCGACTCCTCGTGCTGGCGACCATCTATGACGGCCGGAGCAGGAGAAACGCTGCCCGGGCCGGCGGCGCGAGTTCGCAGGCAGTGCGCCATTGGGTGCTCCGATTCAACGCGCATGGTCCGGTGGGGCTGATCGTCCGAAAGTCACCCGGCCGCCCGCCGCGTCTCAAAGAGTGGCAGCGTGCCATGCTGGTGGCAGCCACGGAGATCGGCCCAGATGGGGCGGAGGGTAGCGTTGCGCGCTTGCGCCTGATCGATGTGCGCCAGTGGCTGTGGGACAGGTTCGAAGTCAGTGTCTCCATACAGACGTTGAGCCGCGAGCTGCGGGCGTTGGGTTATCAGCGGCGCCCAGGGCGGCCCCGCCACACACTTCGGCACGGGACAGAATCTGATTCCGCCGATGTGCCGGTTCCCGCCGCCGAGCTGTCGCGACGAGGCGCAGCGCGATTACCGCACGACCAAAGCAGGCCACACGCCTGACGCTGGACGCCTGGCGCCTTGAGCGTTGCACGGATTTTTGCGCCGGACATTGCCTCGCGCGTCACTAACGGGGAACATCCGACCCCGCATGCCCATCGGTCCCGACCTCGTCGCCCTTGGCCGCGCGCATATGGACGCGGCCCACGAGATGATCCTCGGCGCCGCGCTGCTCGGTGTACTCAGCATCATCGCCGGCCTGCTGTCGCGCCGGGTGGGCGCACCGGTGCTGCTGGTATTCCTGGTGCTGGGTATGCTGGCGGGCGAGGACGGTCTCGGCGGCATTCGCTACGACGACTTCTCGTCGGCTTACCTGGTTGGCAGCGCCGCGCTTGCAGTGATCCTGCTTCAGGGCGGCCTGGAGACGAACGTTGCAATGCTCCGGCTGGCGCTGTGGCCGGCATTGGCGCTCGCGGTGATCGGGGTCGGCATCACCGCGGTCATCGTCTCGGCCGCAGTGTCGTGGATCGCAGCGGTGCCGTTCACCATGGCCATGCTCGTAGGCGCGGCGGTCGCCCCCACCGATGCGGCCGCCGTCACCGCGCTGCTGGGGCGCGCCCGACTGGCGCTGCCGGAACGCGTCACCTCGCTGCTCACGGTCGAATCAGGCCTCAACGATCCGGCGTCGATCTTTCTCACGGTGTTCGTCATCCGCGTGATCATAGCACCGGGGTCCGCCGACTGGCTGGAAGCCGCGATGCTGTTCCTGCACGAGATGTTTGGCGGGCTGGTGATCGGGCTTGCTGGCGGCTGGCTGATAGCGCAGTTGCTGCGGCGACTTGCGATGGACCCGCCAACCGCGATGGTACTGGTGCTGGCTGCAGGGCTGATGGTCTTCAGCCTGGCACAGGTGCTGGGGGCCAGCGGTTTCCTGGCTATCTACCTCACCGGCGTAGTGGTCGGCGCCTCGCCCCATCGCGCACGGCACGAGATCGCCAATTTCGTCGAGGGCAGCGCTTGGCTCGCCCAGATCGTATTGTTCCTCATGCTAGGCCTGCTGGTGACGCCGCATGAACTGGGGCCGTCTATCCCGATCGGGATCGGCACCGCGTTGGTTCTGCTTTTGGTGGCCCGGCCGGTAGCGACCTTCGCCTGCCTGCTGCCGTTCCGGTTCCCATGGCGCCAGTCGGCGTTCGCCGCCTGGGTTGGGCTGCGCGGCGCCGTCCCGATCTATCTCAGCTTCATCCCGGCACTGGCCGACCCGCTGCGCGATGCCAGGCTGTTCTCCGGCGTCTTCGTCGTCGTGGTGGTATCGCTGGTGATCCAGGGCTGGACGCTGGTCCCCGCCGCCCTGCTTCTGGGCTTCCGCCGCGCCGAATGACAGCCGCGGTGCCTCCTGTTGTCATCGCTGGCGATCCACACGGCAATTTCGCGCCGATCCTTGATGCATGCTGTGCGCTCGCGCCTGGCACGCTGATCCTGCTTGGCGACTGCGACCTGCGGGTGCCGCTGCGCCAGACGCTGGCATCACTGTTAGAGGTCGGCTGGCGTGTGCACTGGATAATCGGCAACAAGGACGCCGAGACTGAGGTGGCATTCGACAATCTGGTCGTAGACCATCCAGGGGGCGACATCGGCCGTCGGGTGATCGAGGCCGCCGGTCTGCGGATCGCGGGTCTGGGCGGCGTATTCAGGCCGCGCATTTGGGAGCCGCCGGAGCCGCCCAGCTTCGCCACACGGCGTGCCTTCCTGGACAGCCTGAGGCCGGCTGAGCATTGGCGCAGTGGCCTGCCGCTGTGGCACCGTGATTCGATCTTCCCGGAGGATTTCGCCTGCCTGGCCGCGCGGCGCTGCGACGTTCTGGTGACGCATGAAGCGCCGTCCTGCCATCGTTACGGCTTCGCGGTCATCGACGAGTTGGCCGCGACCATGGGCGCACGATTAGTCGTGCACGGCCATCACCACGAGGCCTACACCGCGGTGCTTGCCAACGGCATTGTGGTGCGCGGGCTTGGCGTTGCTGAGCCGTGGGTGCTGCGAATGACGTGATGCAGCTATTCCGCTGCGACGGCGCGACGGCCATCCATCGCGAAGCTTTCCTCGATATGCGCCGCGAGCGCGTCGGTGACCGGCTGCAGCGGGCGCCTTGCCTTGAGCAGCAGGATGCCGAACTCTGGCAGCGCCGGCAGCCCTTCTTCCGGCCGCATCGCGCGTAGTCCGTCGGGCAGCCATGATAAGGTCGAGACCGTGACCGCAAGCCCCGCCAGCACCGGAGCGTGTGTGCCGATATGTGAGGCAGACGTATAGGCGACGCGGTACCGCCGCCCCGCCTGTTCCAGCGCGCGCACCGCGGCACCAGCCCACTCGCAATCCTGGCCACGCGCGAGGTGGGGCCGGCGATCGGCTATCGCCAGCGGCAGCGGGTCCTGCCGATGCGGCGCGAACCGCGTGGAGGTCACCCAGACCAGGGGTCCACGCCATAGCGGCACCGTCGGCCACTCTGCTGAATGGTGACCATTGGAGATCAGGGTCAGATCAAGCTCACCCGCCTTGATCCGGTGCATCAGTTCGCTCGATGGCGAACACACCACGTCGACCTGCACCGCTGGATGCGTCTCTGCAAAGCGCTTCAGGATCGTCGGCAGGTAGGCGAACGCGTAGTCGTCCGGGGTGCCGAGACGCACGGTGCCGGCGATCTGCGGCGCGCGGAACGTCGTCAGCACTTCGTCGTTCAGCGCCAGGATCTGCCTGGCACGGGTCAGCAGGTAGTGGCCATGTGGGGTGAGTTCGACGCTGCCGCCCTTGCTGCGGGTCAGCACCGGCTGGCCCAGCGCCTCCTCGAGACGCTTCACCTGCATCGAGACCGCCGACTGCGTGCGCCCGACCCGGGCCGCAGCCTGCGTGAAGCTGTGACCTTCGGCGATCAGCACGAAGGCGCGCAGCAGGTCGGTGTCGAGAGCATGGGGCAGCATGGGCATCAGCTTAGCTGATTTATGTCATCAGGCCAATTCGTTTTACTAATGGGCGCGCGATGCACATGTTGGGCTCCAATCAATGGAGTCCACCATGTCCAATCGCCAGATGCACGCCGAACCACTTCGGTTGCGGCATCATCATCCGCTGCCGGAGCAGGGTCAGACACTATGGTCAGCGCTTCGCGCGGCGTGGGTTCGCCATCGGTCGCGGCAGCGCATCGCGCAGCTTGATGGGGAAATGCTGAAGGACATCGGCGTCAGCTACTCCGAGGCGGAAATGGAGGCCAACAAGCCGTTCTGGCAATCATAGCAGGTCATCAGATCTCCCATTTAGGTCTCATTTCGCTCACCGACTCGTGTGCAGAAATTTGTGGACAGTTTGTGTGTTGCGCAACCAGATTGGTCGCGCAGGCGTAGCAAGATCTGCGATGGGGGAACAGAAATGATCAAAACGGCAGCCGCGTTTGCGGCTTTTGTACTCGCGTCTCCGGCAGCGTTCGCCGACTCATCCGACGGATCCGATCATTCGCAGCGGCAGTCGTGCCTTATACCGGCCCACACGGTCCAGAACGTGCAAGACCAGCTTGCCTCGGTCGTGAAGCTGAACAATGGCGGATTGTTCTCGCCGAACCGGATGTGGTCGGCGGTGGTGGACCGCAAGGGCACTCTGTGTTCCGTGATTGTAACCGGGGATGCGTGGCCGGGCAGCCGCTCGATCGCCATCGCCAAGGCGAGCACCGGGAATGACTTCAGCAATGACGCGAACGCCCTCTCTACGGCAAACCTGTATGCGCCGACACAGCCTGGCGGCTCGCTCTATGGCCTGAACAACTCCAATCCCTTCAATCCGCAGTTCCAGCCTCAGGGCACCGGAATCGGGTTCGTGCCGGGTGGCATTATCACCTTCGGCGGTGGCGTTGCCCTGTACCAGAACGGCAAGGTGATCGGCGGCCTCGGCGTCAGCGGCGATACATCGTGCGCCGACCATGCGATCGCCTATCGGATGCGCCACCAGGCCGGCCTGGACGGAACGCCGAACTCCGACAACATTGTCTATCTCGATCCAGCTGACCCACCCAACACAGGCTTCAAGCAGCCACACTGCACTGATCACGACGTTACACCTTAAACGCCTTAGCGGCCCGCAGCGGAAGCGGCCGAAACGGCCGCTTCTTGGTGCGCGAGCGGCATGCAGAGTTCGCGCGCCCTCCCGTGGCTTCACGCTGCTTGAGGTCCTTGTCGTTCTATCTCTGGTCGGGCTGCTTCTGGTCGGCCTGCTTCAGGGCACGCGGTTCGGCCTGTTCGCCGTCGATCACCTGAACCGGTCCTCTAGCCGGCATGCCGACTTCGACGCGATACAGCGCATCCTGCGCCATCTGATTGCCACGGCACGACCGGGCTCGGACTGGGAGGCCACCGAATTCATCGGCAGCGCCCACTCGGTCGCGTTCACCTCGCTGCTGCCGGTCAGCACGACGAATAGGCCCGACGTACGCGCCGACGTTGGACTCGCCATAGATGAGCGCCGTCGCCTGGTGCTCTCGTGGACGCCGCACCTGCACGCGGTCAGGACCCGGCCGGCGCCTGCGCCGATCAACACCGTGCTGCTGCCTCAGGTGACGACGTTCGACCTGAGCTATTGGCCAGCCCAGAATGGCGCCTGGACATCGGTCTGGCACGACGCCAATCCGCCCCGGCTGGTCCGGATCCACATCGTGCCGGACAACACCAGGCCCGGTGATTGGCCCGACCTGCTGGTCGCGCCGATGCTGGATCCGCTGTGACAGATCAGCCGGCGCCGCCTTCCCAGTACAGGATCCGGTAGGCGAAGCGCTCGTCCAGCGTGGCGTTGATGACGCGCACGATAGCCAGACGACGGAAGCGGGTGCCCGCGACGGTCTGGGCCGTCGCCAAAATCCGCACGACGGAAACCTCCTGCATACGCTGCCCTACGGGAACCACGGCGGCGTCAGCATAGGCATCGACGAGTGCCTGGCGCACCAGCCTGTCGTTACTCGTCGATAGCGACGGCAACGACAGCGAATAGACGGAGATATGCGGCCTGATACAGGCTAGCAGGTCTGGCGTCATGCCAAGCACCAGGCCCACTTCGTCTTCGCTGACGAAGCGCTTGTTGGGCGGCAGGTAACCCAATGATGCCGCGCTGTACTGTTGCGCGATCTTTCCAGCCACGGTGCCTGTCACGTCGATCCCGCGCCACTGGTAAATCGCAGCGGCAAGCGCATCGGCGGTCTTCGTGGGCGCACCGCAGGCGCGCAGCAAAGCCGCCATCAGCGGCGGTGGTGCCACATTCGGGTCGATCTTGCTGCCTTCGTCATCGATGCGGACCAGCGCGGTGCCCTGCTCACTGCCGACCTCCCGTAGCCTGCCGTCAATGTCCCAGCGATGCGCCAGCACCTGGAAGATCGCGCGATGTACTGCCGCATCCGCAACCGCTTCCGCAATGGCACCGTCGCGCAGATTGGCGGCGATGCGCGCCTCAGTGCGGCCACTCGCAACCAACTGCGTTACGATCAGCGCCAGCAGGGCCAACCACCACAGGACGATCAGCAGCACGAAGCCTGCATCGCTGCATGATCTGTCGGACGCCAAGCCAGGGGATGACTGCGACATCGTCTGGGAGCCAACTGTGCCTACAAAGCGGAGCCGCTGAGAAATACTATCCTAGCCCGAAGCGCTCGACATAGCCGCGGAACTTTTCGCGCTCCGCCGCCTCGTTCAGGCCGTGGTCGGCAAACCGATAGTTGCGCGGGCCGTAGCCGCCGCGCGGACGCTGTCGCACATAACGCTCAATCGCCTCGGCCGTCTGCGGCGACAGCGTCAGCCCGAAATGTCTATACAGCGCGCCAACCGCGTCCACGGGGTCCGCCACCAGGGCGTTGTGGTCCACATGGTGCACCGGCTCCGGCAGGCCGGCATCGTCACCCATTGCCACCATCTGCCGCGTGCCTTCCAGCCAGCGGGCGCTCTCCTGCCGGCCAATCTCGAGCGGATCCAGCCGCCGGGTGAACGGGCGGCGCAGCACCTCGGTCAGCTTGGCGACCGACAACAGCACCTTCACCGGATCGCGGTGCACAAACACCAGCCGTGCATCGGGATACACCGCACGGATCGCATCGAGCGCGAACAGGTGGTCAGGGCACTTCACCACCCACCGCCGACCCGGCGCCTGATGCTGAAGGTGCTGGAGGAACCGTTTGTGGAATCGATAGGCCGGGAGGTGACCGGCCTGGTCGAGCCACGTGCGATAGCTTGGGATGTGATAGGTCGTGTCGAACCGCAGGCTGCGGAAGACGTGCGCGGTGATCTCGCTGCACTCCTGCGGCGAGGTCGCGTCGAGCGGATGCAGCGGACGGAACTCCGGCGCGAGCCGTTCGAACGCGCGCAATTGCCGTGCCACCTGCGCGACGCGCTTATCCGCACCGCTTTCCGGCGGATACGGATAGATCGTCTGCCACACCAGTGGCGCGCGGTTCGCGGGATCTTCCAGCAGCAGCCGGTGCAAGAAGGTAGTACCGCTACGCGGCAGCCCGGTGATGAAGATCGGCTGACCGATCGGCTGATCGAGTATCGAGGCATCGCCTGCTTCGGCAGCCTGAAAGCGCAAGAGGTTGGTCAGGAAGCGTACCACATCCCAGCGCGTCGCCATCCGGCCGATCAGGCTGAGCGCAGCTTCATCCGCGGTGGCCGACAAAAGCCGATGCAGCGGGTCGAGGAACTCGGTGTCGCTGAATCCACGCTGGCGGCTGCGACGCAGCGACGCAGCGATCAGCGGTTCCGCGCGCAAGGGCCGGCGCAGCAGGCCCGCAGCATCGGCCAGGCGATCTGCCGCTCCAATCAGCCGTTCCTGCAGCCCCAACGCGGTCTCCTTCGGCGAGCCAGCACATCATCGTGACCGACCGGTGAACCCACCACTATCGAAAGCAGATTTTAGCCATCAGCCGGGATATGTTGACCCTGCACGTGGCGGAGGGTTAAGCGTTGCGTTTGCCCGAGCGCGCCGCCATCGCCGCCATCGCGTGAACCAAAGAAGATGGGAACAGATGATGTCCTTCGCCTCGATGGGCCGTCGCCGCGCATTGCAGTCAGCCTTCGCGTTCACAACGATCGCACTGCGATGGCACCGTTCGAGCGCCGATCCGGGCGCGGTGGCGCCGATCCGCGAATTGTGCGACAGCCTTCTCGGAGTCATGCGGGCCGGCCGCAGCACGCCGTTCCCTCGCCGCTTCGATATGCTGACGCCGGCGATCGAACACGCCTTCGATCTGGCAGCGATCCTACAGCTTTCGGTGGGCCCTTCCTGGACCAGTCTGGCGGCAGCCGACCAGAACACGCTGCTCACCGCGTTCCGCCGGTACACCATCGCGAACTACGTCAACAGCTTCGATAATTACAATGGCCAGCGCTTCGACATTCAGCCGAATACCAGGCCATTGCCGAATGGGGAGCAGGTGGCCCAGACGAAGATCATTTCCTCGTCCGGCGAGAGCCATGAACTGGATTACGTGATGCGCCAGCAGGCTGCCGGCTGGAAGGCGGTCGATGTGCTGGCGGACGGCTCGATCAGCCGCGTCGCGGTGCAGCGATCTGACTTCCGCCGTCTCGTCTCGAGCGGCGGCGCACGCGCCCTGATCGACAGCCTCAATCAGAAGACCAGCGACCTGTCGGGCGGCGCGCTGTCCTGATCGCTATACGGTCGCGACCGGCGTCGCCGGCGAGCCCACCGCACCCGGCAGCCGCAGCGGCGGTCCCGTGAACAGAAAGCGGTTTCGGTGGTTGGCGCGTAGCCAGTCGGCCAGTTCGGTCAGGTAGAACATCTCGCCCAGATAGCAGCCCAGCTTGAACAGGCAATGTGCGTGCAGCGGCAGCGTCGCGCACACATCGTCCATACACGGGCGGGCGGGCATGCTCTCGACCGCGAAATTGTCGGAGATCAGCGCCACCGCGCCGCTGTCGGTGACCCACTGCTGCAGCTTTGGGTCACGGCCATCGAGCCCGACGGTGCCGGCCATCAGCTTCTCGCGGTCGGGTTGCTTGTTCATCTCCAGCAGCATCTCGGCGAACCCGGTGCGGAACAGCACGAAATCACCTTGTTCGACCGTCACGGCGTCCTTGCGCATCACGTCCATCAACTCGTCATACGACACGATGTGGCCGGTGCGACCGAAATGTGCCTCGAGATCGATCAGCACGCCCCTGCCCTGCATGCAGGACTCCGCCATGTTCTGCACGCCGAGATGGCGCGCACCCTGCGGTTCGTCGCACGGCGTCATATTTCCCTGCGCGTCATAGTAGGCCGGACCGATGATGTCGCGGCCGGCGCGATAGCCGTTGTAGAACACATCCTCGGCACGGCCGTCGCCATCGACGTCGAACATCTGCCCGACATGCGCCAGGCTATCCCACTGCGTCGAGTATTGCAGTGTCAGGATCACCTGGTCGTCGCAGACGATGTCGGTCGCCGTCGGATCGTCGCAGCGCAGCGGGTAGTTCATGTTCGGCTTCTCACCACGCATGGTCGGCTTCAGCACCGGCGGATGGCGGCGTGGCGACAGGATCGCGCCACCCGGATAGTCGAGCGGCAGCGACAAGCAGAACGTCTTCCCCACCTTCACTTCGGCGATGCCTTGCAGGACCTTGTCCGGCGTCAGCAGATTGAGCCGACCGCGTTCATCGTCAGCGCCGAAATCGCCCCAGGTCGACCCGGCGGGTCGTTTGGTCCAGCGAGGATTATCAGCCATGGCGTATTCCTCCCGTTCAGAGATGGTCTGGTTCAGCGCAGCGCCGCCGCGCGCAGGGCGGCCGCGGTTTCCTGGTTGATCGCCATCGGATAGCGCGACGGCAGGAGCGGTCGCAGCGCTTCGGCAAGCTCCTGTCCTTCCTTGAGCAGCGCCAGCACGAAACGCAGCCGGTGTTGCGCATCGAGGCCGGATGAATCGGGTACTTCGATTGCGCGGAACGGCATGCCGACGCCCAGCCGCGGCAGATGGCGCCCGAGCGCCTGCACCGGCCCGATCATGTGCGACACGGCGAGCGACCGATAGATCGGCAGGTGCTGGCGGAAGTAGAGATCGAGCAGCAGCAGCGTCGTACCATATTGAAGATCGCCCAGCCGCATGAAGTCGTCGGTGGGTTGCGTCGCGCGCGTCGGCCACGCAGCGCACGCGTCCGCCCCGCGCACAATGTCGTAGGCAGGAAAGCGCGGATCGTCCGCGGGCAGGTTCCACACGTCGCCCCCGCCAGCAAATGCCGGATGCGCGCCGAGGAAAACGCTTTTCACGAAATCGAAGCGGTCTTCATTGCCGCGCGTGTCCAGTTGACGCAATGCGGCCGCCCAGCGGGCGAGGTCCGGCAGGCCGCTGCCGGCGACGTGGTTCGCGTCATCCAGCGCTGCGGCGATCGCCGCATACAGCTTCGCCCGGTGCTGCTGTGCAATGCCGAGTAGGCGGCAGACCTCTTCCATCAGCGCCGCGTCAGAAGAATCGGCAGCGAACGCGTTCGGTGGCGCGTCGCGAAACAGAAATTGCGCCAGGGCAACCCGGCTCAGCGGCTCGAGGTTGATGGCAAATGGATATACACCAGTAGCGACCGGAAAATCTGGCGGTGTGAGTTGCGGCGGCGCACCGACTGTGACGAGGATGCGGTTGATCGTGTTGAAGTGCGTCATCCGGTCGATCGCGATCGCCAGCAGGTTGGTGGTTGTGCCGGAGGCATCGTACTCGCCGACGGTCGCGTAGTCGTCCTTCAGCGAGAACGCCGAATACAGGTATTGCAGCAGCGTTGCGTGCTCGATCTCGGCCGCTGTCCGCAGCAGGCGTGACGCCTCGAGCAACGGATCAGCGAACCGGCGGGTCAGCGGCGATGTGCAGGATCGGGCGGCCAAGGGCGCCGTTGCCGGAGCACCAGTCGCGGCAAGCGCGACGCCTGCGGCGCCAGGCAGCACCGTCCAGGCGCCTCCAATCACGCGCAGCATGTTTCGCCGCCGTTGCATCACCCGCCGCCCTCACGTCAGGCGGTAGGCTGACGGCGCTCCTGAACAATGTCCACCAGGCTTAGCCTGAACCGATCAGATCCC
>DASSRN010000281.1:0-2078 GCA_035701785.1 Acetobacteraceae bacterium
TTGGCAACACGGCCGAGCGCGTCGCGCGCCAGGGTTTCCGCGGTTACGGCACCGGACCGCAGCACGCGGCCCATCTCGGCGATCGAAAGGTCCTGCGTGTCCATCACTTGTCTCCGGCGCGGAACACGTTGGAGGGCTCCGTCTCGGGCCCATAGCGGCCGTGCAGCAGTGCGATCTGCCCGCGCAGGTCGGCATACGCTGTCAGCCAGCCGGCCCGACGCTGCTGTGGTACGGTGATGCGGGCGCGCTGCATCAGACAGTCGAACTCGGCGGCCAATGCCTCGGGGGAGGGGATCTCGGCCATGCTGGCTCCTCTCTCGGTTCTGCTTGCGACCGATTATGCATGGCGTCGGTCAGGCGGCTACACTGACGCGCGCGGCCTATCCCTCGACCACGCGCTGCGCCTGCACGCCCAGCCCCTCAACCGACAGTCGCATCGTGTCGCCGACCTTCAGGAACACTGGGTTCGGCTTCACGCCCTGGCCCACGCCTGGCGGTGTGCCGGTGGCGATCACATCGCCAGCGTGCAGTGTGATGAAGTGGCTGACGTAGCTCACCAGCTTCACCACCCCGAAGATCATCGTCTGCGTCGTACCGTTCTGCATGCGCTTGCCGTTCACCTCGGTCCACAATGGCAATGCCTGTGGATCCGGCACCTCATCTTTCGTGACCACCCACGGGCCGGTCGGGCCGAACGTGTCGCAGCCTTTGCCCTTGTCCCAGGTGCCGGCGCGCTCGATCTGGTACTCGCGTTCGGAGACATCGTTGCACACGCAGTAGCCGGCGACGTAGTCCAGCGCTTCGTTCTCCGGCACGTAGCGCGCGGTCCGGCCGATGACGATGCCAAGCTCGACCTCCCAGTCCAGCTTCTTCGACCCGCGCGGCAGCTTCACATCGTCATTCGGCCCGCAGAGCGCACCGAGTGACTTCAGGAAGATGATCGGCTCCTTCGGCACCGGCATGCCGGCTTCCGCCGCATGGTCGGCGTAGTTGAGCCCGATGCATACATAGTTCACCGGCCGCGCGACGCACGATCCAAGCCGCACATTGGCATCGACCTTCGGCAGGCTCGCCGGATCGAGCCCGGCGATCATCTTCAACGCCGGTGCTGACAGCGCAAAACCGTCGATGTCGCGTACCACCGACGACAGGCAGCGGATCGTGCCGTCCTTCGCCAGCAGGGCAGGCTTCTCCGCACCAGGCGGACCGTAGCGCAGCAGCTTCATGAGTCGTGCTCCCTTACAGCGTAAGCCCGCCGTCGATCACGACGGCCTGGCCGGTGATGAACTGGGCGGCGTCGGACGCGAGATACACCGCGAGTTCCGCGATCTCCTCCGGCGTGCCGAGACGACCCATCGGCTGACGATCGACAAATGCCTGGCGTGCCGCCTGCACCGAGCCGGCTTGCGCCGCGTTGACTGCGATGCGCTCTTCCAGGCTTGGGGTCAGCACTGTGCCGGGGCACAGGCAATTGCAGCGGATACCGTGCTTCATGTAGTCGGTCGCCACCGATTTTGTCATGCCGATCACCGCCGCCTTGGTCGCGCTGTAGATGAAGCGGCTGGGCACGCCTTTAAGGCTGCTGGCGACCGACGCCATGTTCAGGATCACGCCGCTGCGGCGTGCCACCATGCCTGGCACGAACGCCTGCATGGTGCGGAACATCGAGCGCACGTTCAGGTCGAACGCCAGCGCCCAATCGTCTTCCTTCGCGTCTTGCAGCGTGCCCTGGTGCACGATGCCGGCGCAGTTGAACAGGATGTCGATCGCACCGGCGTCGCGCGCCGCCTGCTTGATGTCGTCGCCGCGCAGTACGTCGAGTCGCGCGGTGAGTATGGTGTCCGAGGCAATCGCCTGCAGCTTCGCTGCATCGATGTCGGTTGCGATCACCCGCGCCCCGGCAGCGGCGAAGGCGAGCGCTGTCGCGCGGCCGATGCCCTGGCCGGCGGCGGTGACGAAGGCGGTCTTGCTCGCGAGCGGTCCTGGCATGGCGCCTCGGATACGACGTTTCCCGCGGCAGCGGAAGGCTGCGCCGCTATGCGCTTGCCTCGCGCACTTCCTGCTCGATCGCGCCCAGC
>DASSRN010000282.1:0-2371 GCA_035701785.1 Acetobacteraceae bacterium
AAGAATCCGGATTCCCCCCGCGATGAAGCGCGCGGCTGAGGTGCACTGGTCACGGTGACCGCGCGACTGCGTCAGCTCCATGTTAGTGGAAGCTTGCGTTTGCATGAACCGAGCCGGGCTTTTCGTCCATGATCCGCTTGATAGTGTGAGCACAGCGGCCGCACTGGGCGCTGCATCCGAGGCAGGCATACACCTCGCTCATACGGGGCCGGCGCGCCTCTTTTACGACCACTGACCGCACCTGATGGTCGCTGAACACATTGCAAGAACAGACGATCATCGCCTTCTCCTAACCAATACCAATGAGTCGGATGAAGACCGTCACAAGTGCGGTGCTCCACCCGGCCGCAAGCATGATGGTTTCCATTCGGGTCATCTCGGCGTGGCCGAGGCCGCTCGCGGACTTCATGCGGCCTCCTGTTTAGCTTCGGTCTGTGGGTCGGCTTCGGTGAAGCCGTGGCCGCCGGAGCGCAGCGCCGAATGCTCGCGCTTGGAGTGGACCAGCGGGTAGAACATCTGCGTGGTCCAACGCTCCGGGCCAAACAGGATGTCGTCCTGCAGACCGATCTTGGCCGGATATTTGCGTGTGATATGCGCGGTGCCGAACAGCACGTCCCAGAAGAACAGCAGGTTGCCGAAGTTGCCCTTGTAGTGGCCGATGCCATCTTCGTTGGTGAGCGCGTGGTGCGCCCAGTGCGTGGCCGGTGTGGAGATGGTGCGCTCCAGCACCCACATCAGCGGATGCAGCGCGCGGATGCGGTACAGCGGCGCGTCCCACGCCCAGGCACAGTGCGCGCCCAGGATGACCGCCAGCTTGATCACCAGGTACGCCGCGTAAACCGGGCCGAAACCAAGGTACACCGCCACGCCACCGATCCACAGGCCCGGCATCATCAGGTAGTAGAAGAAGTTGTTGCGGTAGGTAATGCGCACGCTCATGTAGGCCGCGCTGTGGTGCGCGCGGTGCAGCGGCCACAGCAGCGGCGTGTGCGAGGCGCGGTGCCAGAGGTACTGCGTGAGGTCATCGCCGATCAGCAGCAGGCCGGCCATGGCCCACCACGGCAGGTTGGCCCAGGCGTTGTGCTGCGCGGGCATGAGCCAGTTGCACAGCGCGTTGGTGCCCAGCAGTGCAATCGGCTGCGTGATGGCGATTAGGCTGACGAACATCAGCACCTCTAGCCAGGTGTCGTTGGCTGTCGCGTTACCGCGCACGGTGGCCTGGTAGCGCCGGGTGATGAACTCCATGGCGGCAAAGCCCAGGATGCAGGCGCCGATCAGGAGGTATTGCAGTTGCGAGCTCATGTGGGGTGTCTCCTATCGCTCTCGTGTTTTTTATTGTGAGAACGATTTTAGGGATGCCATCACGATGCGTCCAATGCATAATATGCATCGTTTTAATGCATGGAGCGCAATAACATGGATCTGCGCCGCCTGAGCCACGTCGTCACCCTCGCCGACACCCTGCACTTCGCCCGCGCCGCCGAAGCCGCCCACCTGAGTCAGCCGGCCTTCAGCCGCAGCATCCAGGCCATCGAGGGCGACTTGGGTATCCGCCTGTTCGACCGCGACGTTGGTGATGTCCGCCCCACCCCGGCCGGCGAATTCGTCATCGAGCGGGCGCGCAAGCTGCTGTTCGAGGCACGTTGCCTGCAGCGCGACGTGGATCTTTACCGCGATAGCCAGCTCGGCGACGCGGCCTTCGGTGTTGGCCCGCTGTTGACGGCCACCCTGATGCCTCGCGCGCTTGTGGCGCTGCGCCGCCAGTATCCGCAGGTGGCGCTGCGCATGGAGGTCGGCAACTGGGTGCAGTTGCTGGAGAGCCTGCGTACCGAGAACATCGAGTTCTTTGCCGCCGACGTGCGCGACATGCCCGGGGATGCCGCGCTGGACATCCAGCTGATCGGGGGGCAGCCGGCCAACCTGTATGTGCGGGCAGGCCATCCGCTGGCCGGGCGCGAGCACACGCTGCAGGAAGTCTGGGCGTACGGCTTTGCCGTACCGAAGCTGCTGAGCCCCTCAACGGTGGAACTGGCCGCCCTGCTTGGCCTGCCTGACGGCCAGGAGGCGACCATTGCGCTCGAATGCGACAACTACGGCATGCTCAAGACAGTCGCGCTCACCACGGATACCGTTTTGGGTGCGACGGACGCGGCGGTACGGGAGGAGCTGGAATCCGGCGCGCTCGTCCGGCTTGTCGTGCAGGGCTGGCTGTCGCCGCCGTCGAGCACGGGCATCGTGCGTTTGCGAGGGAGAACCTCGTCGCCGGCAGCCAAGGCAGCCATTGCAGCGATTGTGCGGGCCGCGGGCGAGATCAACGTGTAGGCGCCTTACAGCACCCGTCGCATCGGTGCGGAATGCCGGCCTCTTCATA
>DASSRN010000283.1:0-2789 GCA_035701785.1 Acetobacteraceae bacterium
CGGCATGCAACAGGATCCGGGAGTCGGGCCAGACGTCGCGCACGAACAGCGTCTCACCCCAGCCGCAATGGCCCACCACAAGGTCTGGCGTGAAGCCTTCGCCCTTCAACTGCCGCATCACCGCCGCCACAGCAGCGCCGCGCGCCACACGATCGGTGTAGCGCCCCGCCAGCGTCAGGTTGGTGCGTGCCTGTCGGGTGTCGAACGGATAGCTCCGTGTGGGAATGATCTGCGGCAGGCTATGCCCGGCAGGCACGAGCGCCAGCACCTCGTCGCCCTGCTGCTGCAGCGCCAGCGCGACATGACGGAATTGCCCTGGAAAGTTCTGGTGCAGGAACAGGACGCGCACGCCGTTCAGCGCTCCGGGTGCTTGTGGGAACGTGGGGTCGGCAGGATAACACGCAGATGGGGAAGGTGAAGTTTATGTTCGGAACGATCTCCCGTCGCGCCGCCGTAGCCGGACTGGCGGCAGCCACCACGCTGCCTCTTCGGCGCGCATACGCCGACCTGGCCGAGTTGGAGACGGCGGCTCGCAAGGAAGGCTCGCTCACCTGGTACACGGCGCAGATGAGCGGCGAGGCAGCCGAGGACATGGGCCGTATCTTTACCCGTCGTTACTCCGGCATCTCCGTCACGGTGATCCGTACCACCGGTCAGGTCGCGTATCAGCGCATATTGCAGGAATTGAAGAACAACACGCCGCAATGCGACGTGTTCTGCTCCACCGACGTGTCGCACTATCCGGCGCTGAAGGCGCGCAACGCGCTGGCGAAATACACCCCACAGAATGCCGGCGCGCTCGCGGCACCATTCGTCGGCTTCGGCGATCCGGACTACTACATCCCGGCGACCGCCTCGCTGCAGATCATGGTCTACAGCACAAAGAATGTCGCGCCTGCGGATGCGCCGAAGAACTGGACCGACCTCACGGATCCGAAATGGAAGAACCGCGTCGCGGTCGCGCATCCGGCGTTCAGCGGCTATTTTGGCACCTGGGTGCTGGCGATGCGCAAGCTGTACGGATGGACTTTCTTCGAGAAGCTGGCGGCCAATAATCCGCGAATCGGTCGGTCCGGCAATGACCCGATCGCCATGCTGAACGCCGGCGAATCGCTGATCGGCACGGGCCCGGTCAGTACCAGCGTGCAGAACATCGAGAAGGGCAACCCGATCGGCTTCATCTATCCCGCCGATGGCACGCTGCTGACCTTCGGTCCCGCCGCGGTGATGGCCGCGGCGCCGCATCCGAACGCCGCACGGCTGTTCCTCGAATGGCTTCTGAGCGAGGACTACGCCCAGGCCTGCGTGAAGTGGCACCTCGAGCCGGTGCGCGCCGACGCGCCGCAGATGCAGGGCACCAAAAAGCTGTCGGAGATCAAGCTCCTGCGTATGACGCCAGATGAGATCGCCAAGGGCATTCCCGAGGTGATCGAGCAGTGGCGCGACACATTCGGCAGCTAATCCTGCTGTTTTGTCATCGCGCAAGTTTGAATCTGGCAGTCGCAGGACTGCCCACTTTCGCACCCATCTCACGCGCGGCTTGCAATAAGGTGGACGATGAACCTCTCTGGGGCGTTCTCGGAAGCAGCGCAGTGGACCGCAGCGCAGTGTGGGCGCGCGCATACCTTCATCCTGGCTTGCGTGGTCATCGCCGTCTGGGCGGTGACCGGCCCGATCTTCGACTACTCCGACACGTGGCAGCTCATCATCAACACCGGCACGACGATCGTCACGTTCCTCATGGTGTTCCTGATGCAGAACACGCAGAACCGCGACACCGCGGCGGTCCAGCTGAAGCTCGACGAACTGATCCGCGCCAATGAGAACGCGCGCAATGCAATGCTGTCGCTGGAGGATCTCACCGAAGACCAGCTGAAGCGGCTTAAGGCAAGCTTCACGCGTCTGGCGGATACGCCAGACGGCGTGCGTGAGACGCTGAAGGACGTCCGCGAGGACCTGGAGGAAGCCGAAGACAAGGTCGAATCCGCACAGGAGAAGGTACAGGACGTACAAATGCTGGCGGAAAATCTCGAGCGCGCCTGAGGCTGGCCATTCGCGCCGCACCGGCTTAAGTCCTCACGCGATGACGACGCGGGAGGACGGATGGTTGCGAGGATAACGCGGCGGCACGCTGCGACCGGTTTGGCCGCGCTGGGCGGCGCTGCGCTGCTGCCGGCGCGTGCCGGCGCCGACGACCTGCTGGATGGCGCGCGCAAGGAAGGCACGTTGACGTGGTACATCGCCCAGGTGGACGGCGAGACCGCTGAAGTCATGGGCCGCGCCTTCACGGCCCGGTATGGCGTGAAGGTGTCAGTGATCCGCACCACCGGCCAGGTCGCCTACGAGCGGCTGGTGCAGGACCTGAAGAACAACGCGCCGCAGTGCGACGTGTTCAGCACTACCGACATCGCGCACATGCCCGCACTGCGCAAACGCGACGAGATCGCCCAGTTCGTGCCGGACAACGCCAAGGCGATGGCGCCCGCCTTCCGGGGCCTGGGTGAGGACGGCTACTTCTACCCCACGACGTCCACGCTGATGCTGATCATCTGGAACACGCAGAAGCTGAAGCGCGAGGAGGCACCTCAAAACTGGCCTGACCTGCTGGATGCGAAGTTCAAGGGCCGCGTCGCGTTCGGCCATCCCGCATTTTCGGGCTATGTCGGCTGCTGGACGCTGGCGATGCGCTCGGTCTACGGCTGGCAATATTTCGACAAGCTGGCGAAGAACAATCCGCGCATCGGCCGCTCCGGCAATGATCCGATTACGCTGCTCAACGCCGGCGAATG
>DASSRN010000284.1:0-4002 GCA_035701785.1 Acetobacteraceae bacterium
AACGCGCAGTGTCGGCCTGACCGAAGCCGGCGAGCGGTTTCTCTCGCGCGCGAAGCCCGCCTTCGAGGAGCTGGTCGCCGCAAGCGAGGTTGCGCGCGATCTTGGGCAGCGACCGACCGGATTGTTGCGCCTCACGGCGCCCCGGGCGGTGGTGCCGATCCTGCTGGAGGCGCTGATCGCATCCTTCTGCCAAGCCTATCCCGAGGTTGAGGTGGAGATCGCCGCGAGCGCGAACTTGGTCGATATCGCTGCCGAAGGCTTTGATGCCGGCATCCGGCTTGGCCAGTTCGTCGAGGCCGACATGATCGCGGTACGTCTGACGCCGTCGCTGCCGCTGGCTGTGGTCGGCAGCCCCGACTATCTGCGCCGCCGGCAGCGGCCGGAACACATTGACGATCTACGGCAACACGCCTGCCTGCGCATGCGTCGCTCGAACGGATCGATTGCGCCCTGGTCCTTTGTCAACGGCAACGAGACAGTCGAAGTCATTGTTTCGGGACCATTGATCGCCAACGATATGCCCACACTACTAGACGCGGCCGTCAAAGGATTGGGCCTTGCGCAGATGCCTCGGCCGCTTGCGGCCGGCGCGGTGGAAGCGGGGATACTCGTGGACGTGCTGGAGCAGTTCGCACCCATGGCCCCGGGTGTGTTTCTCTACCATTCCGGCTCCCGGCAAATGCTGCCGAAGCTGCGCGCGTTCATCGAACACATCAGATACCGGAGCGCCGATGCAGCTCGCGACATGAGAACGGCGCAGAGATCGGGCAAGGCCATTGCGCGTCGTGCATGAGACTGTGTGCTACGAGCGTAAGTGCGCCATTACTTGTATCTGAATGTCTGTTTCCGGGACCACTCGATCGACCGTAGGAGGTCCGTGTTGGGTCGGGGACTGCCACGACGGGTCGCGATCTACACCGGATGCCGCGTCAGATGGGCAAGCATCAGACTATTGACCTGTTCAGGGACCTGGTCAGCTGCGTAATGGCCCACCCCCTCGAGTGGGGCGAAAGTGTAGGGAGCTGCAATGAACTCGGCGGTGCCTTCGGCCGCAATGCGGCCGACTGTGTCGTCGGCGTCGCCCCAGATAAGAAGCGTCGGCACGCGCGTCGGACCGACCGGCGCATGTCGCGTGCCTCGAGCGCGGTACCAGCCGATCGCAGCCGACATCGCCGGACGGTTGCCAATAACCGAGATGTGCTTCTCGATCGCTGCTTCTGGCACCCCGTTGCGCCGCAATCGCGTGCGCACCCAACGAGCGTCGTCCGCCAGGACCTTGTCTTCGGCCGAAGGATCCAGCAGCCATTTGTGATGAGCGGAGCGCGTCGGCTGTTCAGGGTCCTCCCGGAGGGCGCGGCTGAATGCCATCGGGTGGGGACGCGACAGCATGGTCAGGGAGCCCAGCCGCTCGGGCCAGCGATCGGCTATTTCCCACGAAAGGCTGCCGCCCCAGTCGTGCCCAGCGAGGTGGAAACGGCGCTCGCCATTGCCGAGCCCGGCGACGATGGTCATGGCGTCGTCAATCAGTGCGTCGATCATGTAGTTGGCGTGTTCTGCCGAGTCTGGCCGTGCGCCGGGTGCGTAGCCGCGCTGATTAGGGGCAGCTGCAAAATAGCCGGCCTCGGCGAGCGCGATCACCTGCGCGTCCCAGTAATGTCGGGAGACGCAGAAGCCGTGCAGCATCAATACCAGCGGTCGGTTGGGATCGCCGGCGACCGAGACGTCGAACTCCATCCCTGGCGCTGTCCGCACGATGCGTGTCTCAATCGTCGTGGTCATCGTCGTTCCCTTGCTTCACTGAAACCCGGGCGTGCAAAATTCCCGTCATCGGACGGTGGTGTCCAGTTCTCGGTATGCGCGGAGCCGGGGTGGTCTTAGGGCTCAATTGCACTGGCTCCGAAGTGAGAACCTACCCTGGTCAATGTAGTCAGCTGCAGCAACAACATGGCCGAGTTTCTGCCTTTGAGGCCAAAAATCGCGAATGACGTGGTTGGGTCGAAAGCAGCCTCCGGCGTGAGCGTTTGGTCACGCCACTGGCTTGAGCCTCGGCCTAAAACTCAATCTTTCGCTGAGCACCTCGACGGCTTCGGGCTGCCATGGCTTGGCGTCGCCGGCTAGCCACCACTCACCGCGTTCCCAGTAGGCGATTTCAGGTGGGTTCTGACCCAGCACGACCCAGTAGAAACCCTCGTCCCTGATTTCCGGACCATCGTTCATTCTTGCGCTCCCGACCCCTGACCCTGTTGCGAGTCGCAGTAGATATCGGCCACCCGGAACTCGTTCCCCCTGCGCTCGCAGTAAACGACGATGTCCACCAGCATCCGGAGGAGGTTCTGAACGTCGGCATCCGCCAATGTCGCGCCGGCGGGGTGCTGTCGGATCATGAGCCGCAGTGCGTCGAACGCACCGCAGGCACTGCCGGCATGCAGCGTCGTGATGCAGCCCGGGTGTCCGGCCACAACACCGCGCAGGTACGCGAACGTCGCACCGTCGCGCAGTTCCTGCATCAGCACGCGGTCCGGCCGCATTCTGAGACTGCACTCGAGCAGATCCTCGCTGCGCACCCGGGCGACGCCCTGATCGCCCTTCGAGTAGAACAGTGCGACGCGGTTGCGGTGCGGAATGCCGGTCCACTCGGCGGTGTCCTCGATTGTCACCAGCCGCTCTTGCAGGGGGATCGCTTCGATCAGGGCTTTGGCGATCGTCGTCTTACCGGAACCGGTCGCGCCGGCAATCAGGATGTTCTTCCGATCGAGCACGGCCTGACCCAGCATCCGTGCCCAATCGCCATCCATCAGTCCGGCGAGCGCTGCCGTAGCCGGTGCGCATTCCGCCTGCTGTTTATCGAACAACCCGCCCTCGGCAAGCCGCTGCAAGGTTGGCCGGAAGGAAGGCGGGCTGCGGATGGTGATGCTGATGCTGCCGGGCATCGTCGCCGGCGGCCGGCAGACCTGGATGCGCTCGCCGTCGGGCAGGGCAGCGCCGCAGAGCGGGTGCGTGGGCGCGATGTCCTGGCCGGTATTGAACGCAGCGAGGATGCCGAGCGAGTCCAGCCAGTCGAAGGTCAGCCCGGGCTCCTGATGCCACGACCACGTCCCGCCGGCTTCGACGCCGATCTCGCCTGGGCGGTTGACCACCACCTCCGTGGTCGCCGGGTCCGTGAGGAACGGCCGGAACGGCGCCAGCAGATGACGGAGCGTGCGGCCGCTCACCTTCGCGGCTCCAGCCGGTAGGCATCGCTGAAGTCGATGAACCGTGTGACCCACAGCGCGACGCGTGCGCCCTGGTTCACCGAGATGGTCGGCGGGATGTTGACGGTCTTGGCCCGCAGCTGCTGGCCCAGCGTACCGACACCGTCGCCGGTGTTGAAGTTCAGATAGGTCGAACCGCCCTTGCTGAGCGCTGCCTGGGCCAGGCCGAAGCCGTTGTCGACCAGCGACAGCACCACGGCTGCGCCGATGCGCTGCCACCAGTGGTTATCGACCGAGCCCGGAACGCCGGCTGCGCCAAGCTGATCGGCGAGAGGCCCACCCAACTGCACTGCGACGCCATTCGGCGTCACCGCGCTGGCGGTGACCGCGATGACCCGGTCCTGACCATCGCCGGTGACTGACTTGTAGCTGCCGATCACCTGCGTGCCGGCTTCCATCAGCGTGACGTTGGTCGGCGAGAGCACGTCACGGTCCAGGTGACACTGGAACGGCGCCTCCTCGCTCTGACCGGTGACGATCATCGTGTCCATGATGCAGGTGAGCGGACCCGGCATCAGGACGAGGTTGCGGTCCGGGATGGTAACCGCCTTGCTGCCCTCGAATGCCGCCGCCTTGTAGGTGATGCCCCCGTGCGACGGCTCCGCGGCCGGCTTCATGTATGCGGGCAGCGCACTGCCGCCGTAGGTAACCACGACAGGCCGGTGCTCTTCCTTCTTCCCGGCATTCGCTTGCGATTGCGCCTGCGCCGGAGACAGCGAGGAGGGTTGCATGGGTGCCTGTGCCGCTACGG
>DASSRN010000285.1:0-3421 GCA_035701785.1 Acetobacteraceae bacterium
GTGTGGCTGCCGAAGCCAGCCTGCCGACCGCCACCCAGCGGCGTTCGCTGGTCAGCCTGGCGCGGCTGGTGGATTACGAGCCGATGCCGGCGCTCAGCGCCACGACAGTGCTGCAATGCGACGTGCCGGCGACAACCCACACGATTCAAGCCGGTACCCGCATTGCCGCCATGGCGCCGGATGGCACGCCGATCCCATTCGAGATCGGCAGCGGGCTGACGGACAGCTCCAGTTATCCTGTCTCCCATGTGTGGAACTTCGGCCTCCAGCCCTATTGGTTCGATGACTCACAACGCTGCTGGCCGGCCGGCAGCATGGATCTTTGGCTGTTTGGTCACGGCTACAATCTGACCGCCGGCCAGGCGCTGCTGATCCAGACCGATATCCCCGGCGAGAGCATCAGGCAGATCGTGCATCTGACACAGGCGGGGCACGAGGACGTCGATCCGATCTTCCTCACCAATGGCTCGGCTACGCCGGTGACGCATATCGTTTGGGGACCGGATGACGCACTGACGCGTGCGCATGACCTGACCAACACCAAGCTTGGCGGCAATCTGCTGCCTGCCACGCAAGGCCAGCGCTTCGTCGAGTCCTTCGCGGCCGGTGTCGCACCGCCCTCGGCGCCAGGTGTGGTTCTGGCAATTGCACGCCGTGGCCCGAACGGCAACGACGCGGCGCCGAACTACATCTATCGCTATCCGCTGGCGCAACCATCGCTCGGCTGGCTCGCCAACGCCGATCCGGCCGCAGCACCGCAGCCCGAGATCATGCTGCATCAGGTGTCACCAGCCGCGCGTGACTGGCAGTTCGTCACGTCGTTGCTGGGCTCTCTCGCCACCAGCACGGATTACACCATCGATCCGGTCGCTTGGCGCGCGATTGCACGCAGCGACACTGGCCAGCCAACACAGTTCGATATCGATGGCGATGCCGGCAACGCCATCCGCTTCGGCAACAACGTGTTCGGCGCGTCGCCGGCAGAGCAGGACCTGTATCGCGTCACCTACCGGACCGGCGTCGGCGCCGCCGGCAATGTCGCTGCCGACAGCATCACTACGATCGATCCGTCTGCGGCCGGAGCGCTTTCGGCAGCGCGCAACCCGTTCGCGGTCGACAGCGGCGCGGACGCCGAGACTGCAGCCCATATCCGCCGCATGGCACCGCAGGCTTTCCGTGCCGTGCAGTACCGCGCTGTGCGAGCCGAGGATTACCAGGCGGCGGCCGAGACGCTGCCCTGGGTGCAGAAGGCCGGCACGTCGTTTCGCTGGACTGGGAGCTGGATGACGGTGTTCACCGCGGTCGATCCGCGCGGCAGCGAGGAAACCGGTATCGACCGCCATGTGCAGCTTGTCGATCTGCTGAACCGTCGCCGGCTGGCCGGCTACGAATCCTATGCGCCGTCACCGCGATATCTCTCGGTCGATCTGCGCGTCGAGGTGTGCGTGCAGGAGGGCTGGCTGAACGGCGACGTGGAAGCCGGCGTACTGGACCGTCTCGGCAGCACGACCCGGGCCGACGATGACACGGGCTTCTTCTTCGCCGACCGCTTCACCTTCGGCACGCCGCTGTATCGAAGCCGGCTGGAGGCGGCGATCCAGGCCGTGCCCGGCGTCGCCGGCGTGCGGGCTGTCACCTATCGCCAGCGTGGCACGTTCGCCGGCTTCGTCGATCTGCCCGAGGTCATCAGCCCGGCACCGATGCAGATCCTGCGGGTGGACAACGATCCGAGCTGGCCGGAGCGCGGCACCATTCGTGTCATTCCGGAGGGCGGACGATGACCGAGCCGATCTGCCCCTGCGACGGACCACACATCATCGCGCCGAGTAATCTGCCCGGGCTGTCGCATATCGCCTATCGCGCCGGCACGTTTGCAGATTTCCGCCGTGCCGTGCTGACGCCCTCGGCTGGCGAGCACTCGCTGTCGCTGAACGGCGTGCCGGTCTGGCGCACCGACGGCGCCGGCGACCTGGGCGTGATGGTCGCGGAGTGGTTCGCCTACATCGCCGACATCCTGACCTTCTACAACGAGCGCATCGCCAACGCGGCGTATCTGCGCACGGCGGAGCTGCCGGAAAGCGTCAACCACCTGATCGCACTTCTCGGCTACCGGCCGCGACCTGCGATCGGTGCCGCCGGCGTGCTGGCGGCGCTGGTCACGCCGGGGCAGGTCACGCTGCTGCCGAAGGGCCTGCGCTTCCAGAGCAAGCCGGCACCGGGCCAGGCGCCGCAGATCTTCGAGCTGTCGCGCGACACGCTGATCGGCCCGCCAGACCAGATCCCGGCAGCGCCTCCGCCGGTGCTGCTGGCCGAGACGCCAGGTGTGTCACCCTGGGTGCGTCGGTCCTTTGCCTATCGGGCCATCTCGCGATCGAGCCTGGACCTCGGATGGATTGCGCCGATCGGCTGGTGGGTGCCGGAGGGCAGCCATGGCCTGCTGCTGCAGGGCGCCATCACCGACATCGATCCTGGCGCACTGCTTCTGCTGCGGCCGCGCGATCGCTCGATCGGGCAGCCGTTGCTGGCAACGGTGCAGAAGGCGAGCGCCGGCCCGGCGCCCGGCGGCGGCCAGCAGACCACGCTGTCGTTCACGCTGTCCGATACGCCGCCGGACGGGCTCACCGCAGCGAACACGACGCTGGAGAAATCGAGCCAGACCGGGAGCCTCTGGAGCCTGTTCTCCGGCGCGATCAGCGGCGCGCATGTGCACATGGCCGGCCTGACCCGACAGATCCGGCCGGGTGACTGGCTGGTGTTCTCCGCGCCGGGACGGACCGCGTTGCTGGAACAGGTGGCGAGCACCAGTGAAGCGATCTGGGACGCCAACGGCACCACAGCCGCGCCGACGGTGCCGGACGGCGACAAGCCGGCGGTGCCGATGCCGCACACCGTGCTGACCCTGGATGACGCCCTGCCGTCGGGCTGGAACAGCATCGCCGGCAGCATCACCGTTTCGTTCGGATGGCGGCAGGCCGGCACGCTGAAGGATCAGCCGTTCGCCTCATGGAAAGGCACGCCGACTGCGCTTGCCGGGACCGGTACTCAGGCATTCCCCCAGCTTCTGGACCAGCCCATCCTCCTGCAGGACCAGGCCGGCAACGGCATCGAGGCGAATGGCAGTTCCGGCGGCGATGCCAGCCTGACGCTTGCCGAACTGCCCGATCCAGTGCCGTCGCTGCAGCCGCCATTCACGGTACTGCCGAACGTGCTGCCGGTGAGCCGCGGCAAGACGGTGGCGAACGAAACACTGGGCAGCGGCGACGCCGCCAATCCGGCACAGAGCTTCAGGTTGTCGCAATCGCCGGTGACCTACCTTCAGCAGGGCAGCTCGTGGGCGAGCACGATCAGCCTGACCGTCGGCGGCCAGGCCTGGACCGAGGTCGCGAATTTCTACGGCCAGCCGCCGGACGCCATGGTGTTC
>DASSRN010000286.1:0-2009 GCA_035701785.1 Acetobacteraceae bacterium
GCAACATCAACGTCAAGTGGCTGCGCCGCATCAAGGTGACCCAAGGGCCGACCGAAACCAAGGACGAGACGTCGCGCTACACCGAGCTTCGGCCCGACGGTAAGGCTTGGCAGTTCCAGCTGGTGATGGACGTGAAGTCGGTGATTTGCCGGCCGTCGCGCGGACTGAAGATGACTGGGCCCGGCTTCTATGAGATTTCCGGCCTCGCCTGGTCCGGGCATGGGCGCATCAGCAAAGTCGAGGTCTCAGCGGACGGCGGATCATCCTGGGCCGAGGCGGCATTGCAGGACCCGGTGTTGCCGGTCTGTCTCACGAGGTTCCGTATGCCGTGGCAATGGGACGGCCGGCCGGCGATGCTGTTGAGCCGTGCCACCGACGACAAGGGCAACGTGCAGCCGACACGGGCGAAGTGGCTGGCCGGCTACGCGCCTGGGCAATTCTACAACTACAACGCCATCGCTGCTGCGCGCATCGCCGAGGACGGGGAAGTGTTCAATGCGTACGCATAGCGCGGCGCTGCTTGTGTCGCTGATCGCAGGCACCGCAGTTGCGGCCGAATTGCCGCGGACGCCGATGATGGGTCATCCGGCATCGCAGGCCGAGATCGATGCGTGGGACATTTCGATCGCGCCCGACGGTGCGGGCCTGCCGCCGGGTCAGGGCAATGTCGAGCAGGGCCGCGAACTGTACGCGCAGCTCTGCCAGACCTGCCACAATGAGGCCGGCAAGGGTCAGCCCGCGGACCGGCTCACCGGCGGCGTCGGCACGCTCTCCTCGGCCGCACCCGTCAAGACCGTAGCGAGCTTCTGGCCCTACGCCACCACGCTGTTCGACTATGTGCGTCGTGCGATGCCGCTGCACTCGCCGCAGTCGCTGAAGGACGACCAGGTCTACGCCCTGGTCGCCTACCTGCTGTCGGTGGATGGCATCGTGCCGGCAACAGCGACGCTCGACGCGCCGTCGCTGGTGGCGATCCGTATGCCCAATCGCGACGGTTTTGCGCCCTGGCCGTCAAACCGCTGAGGGGGATCATGACCAACGGCACGCATTGGGTCGGCACATGGACCGCGGCGCCAGCGCCGGCGGAAGGCGCGGCATTTGCCAATCAGACGCTGCGGATGAATGCGCGCGCAAGCATTGGCGGCGAGACTCTGCGTGTGCGGATCTCCAACGCCTGCGGCACGAAGCCGCTGTTGATCGGCGCCGCGCATATCGGCGTTCGCAAGGACGGCCCCGCCATCGTCGCGGACACCGACCGTGTCCTGACCTTCGGCGGCGAACCTTCGGCGACGATTGCCGCCGGTGCACTGCTGATCAGCGATCCGGTCGAACTGCACGTGGCTCCGCTGACCGACCTTGCCGTCACTTGCTGGCTGCCGGCCGAACTGCCGGCGAGCTTCGGCATCACCGGACGCTATGCGCGCCAGACCAACTACATCTCACCGCCTGGCGACTTCTCAGCTGAAGCCGTGATGCCGGTGGGTCGCATCACCGACGACTGGTTCTTTGTCAGCGGCATCGACGTGCTGGCCTCGGCCGACACCGGCGGCATTGTGACTCTCGGCGACTCACTGACCGACGCGAACATCTCGACGCACGACGCGTTCTGCCGCTGGCCCGATCAGCTGGCGCGCCGTCTCGTCGAACGTGGCGGCCGCGCGATGGGCGTGATGAACCAGGGTCTCGGTGGCAACCGCATCCTGCACGACATACGCGGCGACAGCGGGCTGCGCCGCTTCGATCGCGACGTGCTGGCGCAGCCGGGCGTGACGCACGTCATCGTGCTGCTGGGCACCAACGACCTGCGCAACCGTCCCGCCAGGCCCGAGGAGGAAGCCACCGCCGAGGGCATGATCGCCGGCCTGAAGCAGTTCGCGCTGCGCGCGCACACCCGCGGCATCCGCATCTATGGCGGCACGCTCACGCCGTTCGAGAACGAGACCTTCCTGGTCGGCGCCTGGACCCAGGCGCGCGAGGCGGTGCGCCAGTCGGTGAACGCATGGATCCGT
>DASSRN010000287.1:0-3121 GCA_035701785.1 Acetobacteraceae bacterium
TGGTCGGTGCCGAACGGATGCAGCGCCGTGCCACCGTCCATCCACTCGGGCGGCGTCAGCCGAAGATTGAGGTCCTGCGCGAACGGATCGTGCGGCGCAATCAGCGGCGCGATGATCGCCACCAGCAGCACGCCGCCGACGATCAGCGCACCTAGCGCGGTCGCCAGGTGGCGCACCGAAAGACGCGGCAGGACGGCGATCATGCGCTGCGCAGCCGGGGATCGAGCACCGCGTTCATCATGTCGGCGGCGAGCGTCAGGCCGATATAGATGATCGCCAGGATCAGCACGACCGCCTGCACCACCGGGAAGTCGTTCTTGCTGATCGACTCCCAGGCCAGGTAGCCGACGCCATGCAGCGCGAAGATCGCCTCGATGACGATCGACCCGCCCAGCATGAAGCCAAGCTGCACCGCTGCCACCGACACCACCGGCATCGCCGCGTTGCGCAGCGCGTGCTTCAGCACGATCTTCGCCGTGGACAGCCCCTTGGCGCGCGCGGTGCGGATATAGTCGGACGACAGTGCGTCGATCATGCCTGCGCGGGTCAGGCGCATCAGCGCGGGGATGGCGGAGAACGCCAGCACGACGCCCGGCATGATGTAGCCTTCCCAGGTATCGACGCCCGAGATCGGCAGCAGTTGCAGGTTCAGCCCCAGCCAGATGATCAGCACCAGCGACAGCCAGAAACTCGGCATCGCCTGGCCGAACAGCGCGAGCAGGCCGATCGCCTTGTCGAGTACCGAGCCCTCGCGCATCGCCGCGATGACCCCCAGCGGAATGCCGACCGCCAGCGCGATGACGAGTCCGGTGAGGCCCAGGGTCAGCGTGATCGGCAGCCGTTCCTTGATCAGGCCGACGACCGGTGCGTGGTAGAGATACGAGCGGCCGAGATCGCCCTGTGCGGCGTGCACCGCCCAGTCGACGAACTGCACCGCCAGCGGACGGTCCAGCCCGTAATTCTTGCGGATGATCTCGATGTCCTGTGCGGTCGCGTTGGGACCGGCGATCGAGATCGCGAGATCGCCCGACAGACGCGTCAGCGCGAAGCTGACCACCAGCACCGTCAGGCACACCAGCACCGCAAGCACCGCGCGGCGCAGCAGGAAGCGCAGCATCAGGCGGGCTCCCAGCCGGGCGGCGCCAGTTCGAACCCATCGAATGAGAAGGCCGGCGCGACGATGCAACTGCACAGCGTCCAGCGGCCCAGGCTGCGTGCCGCCTGCCAGCAGTCGAGCGGCACAACGCACTGAAGCTGCTCGCCTGCACCAAGTGCCGGACCCAGCCGGCATTCGTCATGCGCACCGATTTGCAGCAGCAGCGGCGCACCCGCCTGCCACAGCCAAGCTTCGGGCGCATCCACCCGATGCCAATGGCTGCGTTCGCCTTCGCACAGCAGGAACAGTATCGCGCTGACCGCGCCGCGCGGGCCCCCGGCAGGCGTGTCGCGCCAGGTTTCGCGATAGTGGCCGCCTTCGGGATGCGGTTTCAGCCCCAGCGCTTCGATCACCGCCTCTGCCGGTGCGGCGGCATCACGCAGATCGATCAACCGGAATCCTTAGGCACCGTGTTCGCGATGCCGGGGTTCCGCGCGAACGCCTCATACCAGGCAGCAAGCTTCGGATGCGCATCGCGCCACGGCTGCGCGGCGAAGCGGAAGTCGAGATAGCCCAGTGCGCAGGCCACCGCGAGCGAGCCGATATCGACGATCCGATGCGGCGGGTCGGCCTCCAGCGAGTCGAGCGTGCGATCCACCGCCGCCTTCTGCCGCGCCACCCACGCCGCTCGTCCCTCGTCCTGCGGCTTCAGCATCTCGGTGCGGCGCGGCACCGAGGCGTCGAGGATGCCGTCGGCCATCGCCTGAAACCGCAGTGCGCGCCAGCGTGCCGCACTCTGCGCCGGGAACATCGGCAGCGCGTCACCGACGCTGTCGAGGTACTCGCAGATCACCGGGCTGTCGAACAGCGCGACGCCGTCGTCGGTCACCAGCGCCGGCACCTTGGACAGCGGATTGATCGCAACGAACTCCGGTGGCGACGCGTTGGCATCGGTCGGTACCAGCTCGATCTGCCCATCGATCCCGCGCGAGATGGCGCAGGCGCGTACCTTTCGCACATAAGGACTGGTCGGCGAGAAGCAGAGCTTCACCTCAGAACTTGTCCTTCTTCGCACGGAGGTCGGCGAAGGTCGCGACGTCGCGTGCGCGCAGGAATGGATTGGCGGCAAGCTCGCTCGACATGGTGGACGGCACGGTGGGCTGGCCGGCGGCGCGCTGCTTGCGTGCCTCCTCGGTGCGCGCCTTCAGCGCGGCGTTGTCGCCATCGACGCTGAGCGCGAACCGCGCGTTGCTCTCGGTGTATTCGTGGCCGCAGCACACCTTGGTGCCGCCAGGCAGCGCCTTCAGCTTGCCCAGCGAGGCGAACATCTCGTCAGCGTTACCCTCGATCAAGCGCCCGCAGCCCAGGCTGAACAGCGTATCGCCCGACAACAGGATCTCACCGTCGGGGAAGAAGTAGTTGATCTGCCCACGCGTGTGGCCAGGCGTGTCGATCACCCGCGCGCTGGCGTTGCCGAAGGTCACGGTGTCGCCTTCCTTTACCGCCTGGTCGAGCTTCGGCAGCCGGTGCGCATCCGCTGCGGCGCCCACCACCTTGGCGGAGGGAAAATGCGCCCGCACCTCGTCCACGCCGGCGATGTGGTCCGAGTGGTGATGCGTCAGCAGGATCAGGTCGAGCCTGCCGCCCGCCTTCTCCAGCGCCGCGATGATCGGCTTCGCATCCGCCGGATCGACGATGGCAACCGCGCCGCTGCTGTCGCGCAGCAGCCAGGCGTAGTTGTCGGACAGGATGGGGACGGTTTGTGCTGTGACTGTCATGGCGGGAGCCTAGCATCCCCCGGCGCGACCGGAAACCGCGGGCATGCTATAGTGATCGCCGATGCCCGCCGACGCGCACGCCGCGGCCGATTTCTACGGGACGCCCCGGGGTGCGGTGGCCGCCCGGCTGCTGCGCGAGCGTCTCGCACTGCTGTGGCCGGACCTGCGGGGCCAGTCGGTGCTGGGGATCGGCTTCACCGCGCCGTACCTGCGGCTGTGGCTCGAGCAGGCGGTGCGCTGCGTCGCA
>DASSRN010000288.1:0-12733 GCA_035701785.1 Acetobacteraceae bacterium
GTTCGTCCCCGCCAGCCCGACCGCCAGCCTCAACACGTCGCGCCGATGTGGCTTTCCTGTCCGCATGGATGCTCCCCCGGCCTATGGGTCCGAGGCTAGCCATGCCGGTCCATGCGCGTCCACCCCGGGCAGAGGTCGGGATAGGGCAGTCTATGCGCTTGTCACTACATCAGCCGCGGCGCATGAAGGCGCGCGCCTTTTTCTTCGTCATCGGTGCCGTCACCCGCTCGCCCTGGTCGGTGCGACCGGGGAACTCGCCAAGGTTCTCCAGCAATTCTGCCTCTTCTACTGGTTCCTCACTGCCGCCAGGATGGGGGTGGGCAACCATCGGATTGGGTAACAGCGCAGCGCCCGGGTGATCGACGAACGCCTGCAACTCTCGCGCGCGCTCCAGATAGTCGGCTTCGCGCCCCTTAGGGCTGCCGGCCTCGCGCCACATGCGTTCGGCCCGCAGCCGGATGCACCTTTCGTGGTCCGCTGCTGCTTTGGCCATGTCGTCCTCCAACGGCTTGCGAAACGAATGCTAGGACGCCACCTCACTGCGCCGCTTTGACCCAGATCAACGATCGGCGAATTCATGCATCTAGCGAATAAGGCTGTGCGTCACGTCCCCATGCGTGCCAGGAACTCCAGTTGCCAGCGCATTTCTTCAACCGCGAGCGGAAAGCCGCCTCCAGGTCCCGCCATCAGCACAGCGTCGGGTGCCAACCGCGCAAGCAGGGTCTGCAAGGCAACGGCGATGCGCATGGTGAAGCCCGCTTTCCAGACCAGGCTGATCAGTCCCTTCGCACTGCGCAGCGATGCTGCACGATCCACCACCGAAACCGGTGTCCCGGCCGCCACTGCAAGCAGGGTAGCCGAGACCCGCGCCTCGCCGCGCTGGGCTGCCGCGAGCAGCACCTGCTCGGTCAACTCGCCGCGCGCGGCGAGCGCGCGTGCCTGGGCGATCGCTTCATCGACTGTGACCTCTCGCACTGCTGCGTCCTGCTTCACCGCTGGCGTCAACCGCATGGCGACGCGTCGCCGCAGTTCCTGCGCCAGGTCGAGCGGAAGATCGGCGCGAGCGGCAAGTTCGGACAGCAGCGAGTTCGCCACGATCTCGCTCAACATCCGTGCGGCGCGTGGCGGCAGCGCCGGACGGCGCACCAGCGGCGCATGCCAGTCGGGGTGATCGACCGAGTGCGCCACCAGCGCATCCAGCGTCGCTTCGCGGATCTGCGCCGAGCGATTGGCGAGCAGCGCGAGGATCGCCGCCGAGTTGGCACTCTGCGCTATCGCATCCGACACCGCAGGATCGAGATCTGCGCGCCGCGCTATCGCGAGGACCGTGCCAGCCGATGGCGCGTCTGCGACGAGTGCCACCAGATCCTGGGTGGTCAGCAGCGGCGACAGCCGGATCACCGGGTCGCACACTGAGGTTTCCATGTCCCAGGCGAGCCGCAGGATCATGTCGCGTGGCCCGTCCGGCAATTCCTTCACGGCATCAGCGATGATCGCGCGCACCCGTGTCGCTTCATCCGCCGCAAGGGCCTGAAGTGTGTTCCAGGTCTCGCTGTAGAGACGCACGTGGTCGACCGAAGACAGCTCCGGGATCAGTGCCGCGAGTTTGCGGGCCAGCAGAATGCGCACCCTCTCGTCCTGGTCATGTGTGAGGACGTCGTTCGCCTCTGTCGGCGCCGACGTGTTCAGAGCCAGGGCGGCGCGGACCGTCACCGACGCGTCGTGCGACAGTTCGGCGAGCACATCCATGTCGCTGTGCGGATCGGCGCTGCGGCGTACCCGTGTCGCCTCGTCCGGCGGCATGATGAGCGTTGCGGGCGGGCTCACAGCGGGTCCTGACTGTTGACCCGCCAATGCCCACCGCCGCTGTGCTTCACCAAGTACATCGCCTGGTCGGCCCGGCGCAGCAGCTCATCCAAGGGCTCGTCACTGCCTGCTTCGCGCGTGACGATGCCGATCGACACGGTCGGCGGATCGCCGCCGACGATTTCGCGCAAGGCCTCGGGCATGGCGGCGCACAGTGCGTCGGCGCGTTCGGCCGCCGTCATGTGGTCGGCGCCGTCCATCCACAGAGCAAATTCGTCGCCGCCCTGCCGCGCGACCAGATCGCTGGGCCGCACCGCACTGCGGAGAACCTGCGCAGCGCGTACCAGCACCGCATCGCCCATCTCGTGGCCCAACCGATCGTTCACCGGCTTGAAGTTGTCGAGATCGGCGTACAACAGCGTCCCAGGCAGTCCCTCGCGCTCGAGGCGGTCGAGATGACGATTGATCTCCTCCAGGAAGGCACGGCGGTTCAGCAGGCCGGTCAATGGATCCGTTCGCGCCTGGTGCGCCATCTCCTTCTGGATCGTCTCGTGCTCGAGCACCATGCGGATCAGGCTGGCCGCTGACTCGACAAGCAGCCTGTCGTCGCCATCCCAGCCGCGCGACCCGGGCGAGCGCCACAGCGCGATGCCGCCATTGCTGCCGAAGCGCGAGCGGCAGGTCGCTGCGAGGATCGGCCTGCCGTCCGATCCCGCATCGGCGACAAGGTCAGCAGTCGAGGCGAGCAGACGAGCTGCCGCAGGCAGGACCTCTTCCGCGCCTCGACCGGCGACATGCATCAGCCGACCGCTGGCGTCACCCTGGACGTCGATCACCGCAGCGCCCTCCGCACCCAGCGCGTTGATCAGTGCATCCAGTGCGGCCTGCATCATTCGGGGAGCCATTACTTCGTGACCCATCCGCCACAGGATGTGGTCCAGCACCTCGCCGCGACGCAGCGCTGCCGCATTGCGCGCGGCGGCGCCATCGAATTCGGACCAGTCGACGCCCATGCCGCGCGTGCCGACGATACGGCCTTCAGAATCCACCAGCGGTGCGGCCGCGAATGCCAGCATCACCGCGCTGCCGTCGGCTCGCTGGAGCCAGCACCTGCGCCGGCGAACCGGAGCGGTGACACGGAACGGATTAAAGGTATCGCTGCTGATGCCGCTGATCAGCAGCCGGTCTGCCGGGTAGTCCAACAGCGTTGACGTGGACCAGCCGAGTACCGGATCCGGCATGACGAACACCAGGTGGCCGGCGGCGTCGGTCTCGTAGACGATATCGGCCGAGGTCAGGACCAGGTCACGCCAGCGCTGGCGGCTGTCCAGCAGGGCATGGCGCAGCGAATGGTCCGTCGCGCTCCTGCGGTTGCCTGCTGCGATGTTCGTGTCGGCCATGGCTCCAGGGTCCTGTTCCCGGATCGCGCCATTAGACACCCACCATGCTAATGAAGCGTTGCCGCCCTGCGTTGACAGGGTCCGGGCGCGTTGCGCATGGTCCGGCGCCGCTCGTTTCAGGGATGTGACCGCATGAGCCAGCACGCGCTGCAGCAGCCGATCGAGGATTTGTGGGAGCGTCGTGACACGCTGTCGTCCGCCACGGGCGGCGGCGCGCGCGAGGCAGTGGAGGCGACGCTCGATCTGCTCGACACCGGTACGGCGCGCGTGGCCGAGAACACAGGGGCGGGCTGGCACGTGAACCAGTGGCTGAAAAAGGCCGTCCTGTTGTCGTTCCGGCTGACCGATTCGACCGCGATGGAAGGGCCGGGCGGTGCGCCGGTGTGGGACAAGGTGCCGCTGAAGTTCGCCGGCTGGGGCGAGAACCGCTTCCGCGAGGCCGGCTTCCGCGCAGTGCCTGGCGCGGTGGTGCGCCGGTCGGCGTTCGTGGCGCCGGGCGCGGTGCTGATGCCGAGTTTCGTCAACGTTGGCGCCTATGTCGGGCGCAACACCATGGTGGACACCTGGGCGACTGTCGGAAGCTGTGCGCAGATCGGCGCCAACTGCCACCTGTCGGGTGGGGTCGGCATTGGCGGAGTGCTGGAGCCGCTGCAGGCCAACCCGGTGATCATCGAGGATGACTGCTTCGTGGGCGCGCGCTCCGAAGTGGCCGAAGGCGTGGTTGTGGAGCGTGGCAGCGTGCTGTCGATGGGGGTGTTCATCGGCGCGTCGACCAAGGTGGTGGATCGTGCCACGGGCGAGGTGCATGTCGGGCGGGTGCCGCCGTATTCAGTGGTGGTGCCCGGGTCGCTTCCAGGGCGGCCGCTGCCGGATGGTTCGCCGGGGCCGTCGCTGTACTGTGCGGTGATCGTGAAGACGGTGGACGAGCAGACGCGGGCGAAGACGTCGATCAACGAACTGCTGCGGGATTGAGGCGGGGTTCCATATGAGCGGCACCCCCTCCTCGACCCTCCCCGGCTGCGCGGGAGAGGGAGGTCTGCGGTAGTGGACCTGCACGATCCGCTGCCGCTGGCGCAGGCGCTGATCCGCTGCGCATCGGTCACACCCGCCAATGCCGGCGCCCAGGGCGTGCTGTCGGACGCGCTGCAACAACTGGGCTTTGCCGTGACGCCACTGCGCTACGGCGACATCGACAATCTGTTCGCCCGTATCGGCAGCGGGTCACCGCATATCTGCTTTGCCGGCCACACTGATGTCGTGCCGGTCGGGGCGGCCAACTGGCGGTCCGATCCGTTCGGCGCCGAGGTGCGCAACGGCGTGCTGTACGGGCGTGGCGCGTGCGACATGAAGGGGGGCATCGCGGCATTCGTCGCTGCCGTGGCGCAGCACCTTGCCGTTGGCGAGCCGCGCGGCTCGATCAGCCTGCTGATCACCGGCGATGAGGAGGGTCCTGCGGTCGACGGCACGGTGCGCGTGCTGGAATGGATTCAGGCCAACGGCCAGGTGCCGGATTTTTGCATCGTCGGTGAGCCGACCTGCCCGGTGACGCTGGGCGACATGGTGAAGATCGGCCGTCGCGGCAGCCTCAATGCGAGGATCACCTTGCATGGCACGCAAGGCCACGTCGCCTATCCGCAGCGCGCCGACAATCCGGTGCACCGGCTGATCGGCATCGCCGATGCGCTGACCGCGGCGCCGCTGGACGCCGGCAACGACTGGTTCCAGCCCTCCAGCCTGCAGTTCACCAGCATCGACGTCGGCAATCCGGTGACCAACGTGATCCCGGCGCAGGCCAGCGCGATGCTGAACATCCGCTTCAACAGCGACCACACAGGGGCGGCGCTGTCGGCCTGGCTGCGTGCGGTGATCGCGCAGCACGCGGAGAGGTTCGACCTCGACATCGCGATCAGCGGCGAATCGTTCCTGACCGAGCCGGGCCCGCTGGTGGATACGCTGCGCCGCGCGATCGTCGAGGAGACAGGCGTGGAGCCGAAGCTCGACACCGGTGGCGGCACGTCGGACGCGCGGTTCATCGCCCGCTACTGTCCTGTGGCCGAGTTTGGCCTGGTCGGCGCCACCATGCACCAGGTCGACGAGAGCGTGCCGGTGAGCGAACTGCGCGACCTGGCGAGGATCTATCGCGGTATCCTGGCAGCCTTCCTGGCATGAGCGGCCGGCAGCCTCGCCGTGGCAGCATCACCCTGGGCGTCATGCGCCTGGGACGCGGGCGTGCCGATGGCTTGCAGCAATTCCGCGCGACGCCGGAGGCGTTTCTGGCGAGTCTTGCGCCACTGGTTGCTTTCCCGCTGGTAGGCAGCGTCCTGATGCTGCTCGACGGTGGCGGTCTGGACGCCATTGAGGCATTTCTTGCGACGATCTGCGCGCTGCTCGCGCCACTGGTTCTGACCTACGAGGTGGCGCGGCTGTGGCACCGGCAGGCGACATGGCTGCGCTTCGCCACTGCATTCAATTGGTGCCAATGGCTGATCCCCGTGGTCGGCGGAACGATCCTGTTCGCCCTCGGCGTGATGGTCGGCCTCGGGCTGCCTCGCCAACTGGCGCGCGTGGGGTTCGTGCTTGGTGTGATCGCCTATGGCCTGTGGCTGCACATCTTCCTGGCCCGGCACGGCCTGGGGCTGACGCTCTCCCGTGCAGTGGCGATGGTACTCGGCGTCAACTGCGCGACTGTCGTGCTGGTACTCGGCCCGCGGATGCTGGCGCTTGCCGCGGGCGGCTCAGCACTGGTCGATCGATGACCCTCGCCGCTTCGGTGGCATCCGGCATGCAGGCGGCCTTCCTGCTTGCGCGCGGCCGGTCCGACGGCCTGCGCCATGTCGAGGCCGACATGGCCGGCGCGGCGCGAAGCTTCTGGGCGGCTGCCCTGTGCCTGCCCGCATTCATCTGCCTGCGCCTGCTCGCCTGGACCCAGGGTGGCGTGCCGGCTCACGCGGCGCACATGCTGGCGTTGGATCTGCTGACCTTTGCGGTCGGCTGGTGCGCCTTCGCCGTACTGTCGCACAGGCTGGTGATCGCAATGGGTCTGGGTTCCCGCTGGCCACGGTTCATCGCGGTGTGGAACTGGTGCAACGTCATGCAGTACCTGCTGCTGGTGGTGTTCAGCATCCCGGGCCTGCTGGGCGCACCGGCGCTGCTGGATCAGGCGGCTCAGTTGATCGGTTTCGGCTGGGCGCTGTGGTTGGAGTGGTTCGGCTTCCGGCTCACTCTCGGCATCGGCTTCGTCCCTGCCGCCGGGCTGGTGGCGCTGGATGTCGCGATCGGGGTGATGCTGGCGGCGATGAGCGCCGGGGTTCAGTAGCGTCAGGTCAGGTCGTACTCTGCGGAGATGTCCTGCCCGGTGTAGTCGGGCATCAGGCCTGCAGAGACCAGGCTCACCACCGCGCAGGCAGCGATGTAGATCGAGATGGCATGCCCGGTGTGGTAGGTGGCGAACAGTGCTGTCGCAATCAGCGGAGCCGGGCCGCCGGCGATCACCGACGCAAGCTGATAGCCGAGTGATGCGCCGCTGTAGCGCAACCGCGGCGTGAACGCCTCGGCGATCAGCGCCGCCTGGGGGCCGTACATGATGTCGTGCGGTATCAGCGACAGCACGATGGCGATGAACACCGCGGAAGGCACCGCGCTGTCCAGCATGCCGAAATACAGGAAGCCGAACAGCCCGGTTGCCGCCGCACCGATCAGGTACATGTTGCGCCGGCCGATCCGGTCGGAGATGTGTCCCGACAGCGGGATCGTGATGAACGACACGCAGGACGCGACCAGCACCGCCGACAGGATCAGGTCGCGCGACATCTTCAGCGTGCCGGTGCCATAGGCGAATACGAACGCGGTGAAGATGTAGAACGGCGCCTGCTCAGCCATGCGCAGCAATGCCGACAGGATGATCTCCTTTGGCTGCCGCCGGATCACCTCGACGATCGGTGCCCGCTCGATCCGCTCGGATTCGACCAGCTGGCGGAACACCGGCGTCTCCAGAATGCCAAGGCGGATCCAGAGGCCGATGCCGATCAGCACGATGCTGAGGAAGAAGGGTATCCGCCAGCCCCAGGTGGCGAAATCGGCTCCCATCCAGGTGCTGACCAGCAGGATGACGAGGTTCGACAGGAACAGCCCGGATGGCACGCCGAATTGCGGCCACGAGGCGACCAGCCCCCGGCTGCCGTGGCTGCGCGCCCATTCCATCGAGATCAGCACCGACCCTCCCCACTCGCCGCCGACGCCGATTCCCTGGAGCATGCGCAGCACGGTGAGGATGACAGCGCCCCAGATACCGATCGAGTCATAGGACGGCACGAAGGCGACCAGGAACGTGGCGACACCCATCAGTACAAGGGTCGCGATCAGCGTCGCCTTGCGGCCGATCCGGTCGCCGTAGTGGCCGAAGATCGCCGCGCCTATCGGGCGTCCGATGAAGCCGATGAAGTAGGTGCCGAAGGCGGACAGCGTCCCGGTCAGCGGGTCCTGCTGCGGGAAGAACAGTTTCGGGAAGATCAGGCCGGCGGCGGTGCCGTAGATGAAGAAGTCGTACCATTCGATGGTGGTGCCGACGGTTGCGGCGATGACCGCCTTGCGCAGCTGTGCGCTGTGCTCGGCATCCGACAGCTGGCCTGTCGAGACGCTCATGCCACTCCTCCCGGACATCAGGGCCTCGATTCGCGAGCCCGTTGTTCAACCGACGATATGCGACCTTTCTGTGAAAGCGCCAAACGGATCGACCGGATATCGCACGCCTGTGAGGCACAGCCCGTCGGGAGGCGCGGTAGGACCGCCGGCCGACCGGTCGCGGGCGGCGAGTGCGTGAGCGACCCGCTCGACCCGCCAGCTACCGTCTCCTACCAGCTTTAGGGTGCCGACCATGTTGCGCACCTGATGGTGCAGGAAGCTGCGAGCCTCGGCGATGATCTCGACGATGTCGCCGTCGCGGCGGACGTCGAGGCGATCAAGCGTGCGAAGCGGACTATTGGCCTGGCAGGACGCGGCACGGAACGAGGAGAAGTCGTGCCGGCCCAGCAGGCTTTGCGCAGCGCGGTGCATCGCCACGGCGTCCAGCGGGGTTGCGACGTGCCATACACGGCCGGCGCGCAACGCGGGACGCGCCCGGCGATTGAGGATGCCGTAGCGGTAGGTGCGACCGGTCGCGGAAAACCGGGCGCTCCAGCCTTCGGGGGCCGGGGCTGCTTCAAGCACGACGATCGGGTGCGGCTTCATGTGGTAGTTGAGCGCGTCCCGGACTTTCGGCGCCTGCAGGGTTCCAGGCAGGTCCAGTTGGGCGACCTGCGCCGAGGCGTGGACCCCGGCGTCGGTACGGCCGGCGACGACGCTGGCGACCGGGTTGCCCTGGTTGAGTTTGGCGGCCGCGGTTTCCAGCACCTCCTGCACCGAGAGGCCGGTGCGCTGTCGCTGCCAGCCGACGAAGGGGGCGCCGTCGTACTCGATCAGGAGAGCCCAGGTGATGACGGCTACGCCCCCTCCCCAACCCTCCCCCGCTTCGCGGGAGGGGGGGGTTTGCTGGGCGGTGCTGCTCACCTCACTGACCCAGTACGGTTCCCGCTGGCACTGGATGGCCGCGCAGGAACGCCTCGGCTGGCATTGCCGGCCGGCCGGCAAGCTGCACGCGCACCATGCGAAGTGACCCAGTCCCGCATGCCACTGTCAGCCGCGCGTCCAGCACCGTGCCGGCGGGTGCTGAGCCCGACGCGACTTCGGCTGCAAGCACCTTCAGCACTGTCCCATGCAGCGTGGTGAAGCAGCCGGGCCAGGGATCGAAGGCGCGGACCTGGCGTTCTAGCGCGGCAGCATCGCGGGTCCAGTCGATCCGCCCGGCCTCGCGGGTCAGTTTGGGCGCATAGGTGACGCCGGCCTCCGGCTGCGGGAGCGGTGCGGGCTGCTCTGCCAGCGCATGCAGGATCAGCCTGGCCCCCATTTCCGCCAGCGCATCGTGCAGGATCGCCGCTGTCGTGTTCGGGGTGATCGGGACCGCTTCGCGCAGCAGCATCGGACCCGCGTCGAGACCGGCATCCATCTGCATGATCGTGACGCCAGTCTCCGCGTCGCCGGCCAGCACGGCCGCCTGGATCGGCGCCGCACCGCGCCAGCGCGGCAGCAGGCTTGCATGGATGTTCAGACAGCCGCGGTGGGGCGCATCCAGCATCGCCTGCGGCAGGATCAGGCCGTAGGCCGCCACCACCGCCGCGTCCAAACCCAGCGCGGCAAACGCGGCGTGCTCCAGTGGATCGCGCAGCCGCGCCGGCGTGCGAACCCGCAGGCCAAGCGTCTCTGCTGCCTGCTGCACCGGGCAGGGCCGCAGCGCATACCCGCGCCCGGCGGGCTTCGGGCGCTGGCAGTAAACTGCAGCGATCTCGTGCCCCGCCGCGTGCAGACCGCGCAGCGCCGGGACGGCAAAGTCGGGGCTGCCCATGAAGGCCAGGCGCATCTGGCTACATCGCCCCGGTGCGCTTCTGCCGCAATTCCTTGGCCAGGCGGCGCAGGATCATGTTGCGCTTCAACGCGGAGAGGTGATCGACGAACAGGACCCCGTCCAGATGATCGATCTCGTGCTGCACGCAGGCAGCCAGCAATCCCTCCGCTTCCAGCTGTCGCCGGCTGCCATCGGCGCCGGTATAGCGCACCGTGACCCGGGCCGGGCGGGTCACGTCGGCGTATTGACCGGGCAGCGAGAGGCAGCCTTCCTCGCGGGTCGCCAACTCGTCGCTGCGACCGACCACCTCGGGGTTGATCAGCACGATCGGCGCCGGCTTGTCGTCCGGCATCAGATCGACGATGGCAAAGCGGAGACCCACCCCGACCTGGGGTGCGGCAAGGCCGATCCCCGGAGCGCGGTACATCGTGGCGAACATGCGGGGCACCAGGCCGCGCACCCGTTCCATGTCGTCGCCACCGACCGGCCGCGCCCGCGCCTTCAGGATCGGGTCCGGCACCAGGAGAATCGGCAGGGTTTCCACCGTTTCGTTCATACCGGCCATGTAGCCGCGGGTACAGAGCCGATCAACGCGCGGCCCCTTGCAACCCGCCCCTTCACTGCCAAGATTCCGTTCCGTCGGGGTGCCGATATCGGGTCCCGCCAGATGCTTCGCTCCGAGGAGGAGGCCATGACGACGAGGATGTTCACGTCACCATTGTTCCTGGGGTTCGACCACCTCGAGCAGATGCTTGAGCGGGCCTCGAAGACCTCGTCCGACGGCTATCCGCCGTATAACATCGAGCAGACCGGCCCGTCCGGGCTCCGGATCACGCTTGCGGTTGCCGGATTCACCATGGATGACCTGCAGATCACGCAGGAAGACAACCAGTTGGTAATCCGGGGGCGGCAAACTGACGACAGTCAGGGACGCGTCTTCCTGCATCGCGGGATCGCGGCACGGCAATTCCAGCGAGCCTTCGTGCTCGCGGAAGGGATCGAGGTGAAGGGTGCGTGGCTCGACAATGGGCTGCTGCATATCGACCTGGTCCGGCCGCAGCCGGAGTCACGCGTGAAGACGATCCAGATCAACCGTGCCAACGGCGGCAACGGCCTTGGCAGTGGAAAGGTCCGGGTGGTCGATAGCGAATCCGGGCAGGACTAGGGCCTACCCGGTCACGACGGTGCCGCAATAAGCGGGCCGGGTCACCAAAAGGCGCCGGAGCTGCAAGGTCAGTCCGCCGCCAGGAAGGAGTTTGGACGATGAATACCAGTGAGATTCAGCAGCCGGATGAGGCGGCCGTCATGACCGGCGCCCTCGATATCCGCCATATTTCGACCGAGCAGCTCGCCCAGCTGGGCATGCAGCAGATTGCCTACGTCAAGCCGGTCGTGGTGAACGGCTCGGCTGCCTTCGCGATCCACGCCGCAGACGGTACGCCGATGGCGGTAGCGGCCGGCCTGGACGTGGCGGTTGCCGCGATCATGCAGCACGAGATGGTGCCGGCGCAGGTACACTGACCGCGCCGGCGGGCGCGCAGCCCGCTAGCGCTTGACCGGGTCGATCCAGCCGATGTTGCCGTCACTGCGGCGGTAGACGACGTTGAGCTCGCCGCTCGCGCTGCTACGGAACATCAGCACCGGCTGGTCGGCAAGGTCCATTCGCATCACCGCCTCGCTGACCGACAGCAGGCTGATCTCAGTCACCTGCTCGGCGATCACCGTGGCGTGCGCTTCACCGTTCGCGCCACCACCTGTGTCGATCTCCTGGCGGAGGATGTACTGGCGCGCCGCCTCCGGCCGCTCGCGGTTGGCACTGTCGCGGGCGTGTTCATTCACCCGTCGCCGATAGCGCCGCAGCCGCTTCGCGATGTGTTCGGCGGCGTCGTCGAAGGCGGTATTGGCATCCGCTGCCTCGCCCTCGCCGCGCAGGATCAGGCCACGGCCGGCATGCACGTTGATGTCGCAGGTAAAGAAGCTTCGCGCCCGGCTGAATGTAACCTGCGCCTCGAGCGCGTGATCGAAATATTTGTGGGCGATCACGTCCAGATGGTCGGACACCCGTGTCCGCAGCGCATCGGACAGATCGACCTGTTTGCCGGAAACCGTGATCTGCATCATGTCTCTCCGCAACGCCGGAAGGCGGAGCGTGTTCCCCTCCCCTTCCCGGAATATCAGACCAGAGCCACCTTCTCCCGCCGGCGCTGCACCGAGTTGGGAATCCGCAGCGCCTCGCGATATTTGGCCACGGTCCGCCGGGCGATGTCCACGCCTTCGCCCCGCAACGCTGCCACGATCGCGTCGTCTGACAAGATGTCGTCGGCGGGCTCGGCGTCGATCAGCGAGCGGATGCGATGGCGCACCGCTTCGGCACTGTGGCTTTCGCCATCGGTTCCTGGGATGGCGGTGGTGAAGAAATACTTAAGCTCGAAGGTGCCGCGCGGCGTCGCGATGTACTTGTTGGCCGTCACTCGGCTGACGGTGCTCTCGTGCATCTCCACCGCCTCGGCGATGTCGCGCAGGATCAGCGGCCGCAGATATGCGACGCCGTGGCGCATGAAGCCGTCCTGCCGTCGGATGATTTCCCCGGCCACCTTCAGGATGGTCTGCGCACGCTGCTGCAACGAGCGCACCAGCCAGTTGGCGCTGGCCAGCTGTTCGGACAGGAACAGCCGATCCTCCTTGCGGGCGCCGGGCGCGACCCGCGCGTAGAACCGCTCGTTCACCAACAGGCGCGGCATCGTCTCCGGATTGATCTCGATCACCCAGCCGTCTTCACCGTTCGGCCGCATCAGGATGTCCGGCACGACGACCTGGGCCGGCGCTGAATCGTAGTTCGCCCCGGGCTTCGGATCGAGCCGCCTGATCTCGGCGATCATGTCGGCGAGGTCTTCGGCATCGATGCCGCAAAGCGCCGCCAACCGACGCAGCTCGCGGCGCGCCAGCAGTTCGAGATTGTCGAGCAGCGCCGCCATCGCGGGGTCCAGCCGGTTCTGTTCCGCCAGCTGTGCTGCAAGGCATTCTTTCAGATCGCGCGCGAACAGCCCCACCGGGTCGAAGCGCATCATGCGCGCGCGCACCGCCTCGACGC
>DASSRN010000289.1:0-9132 GCA_035701785.1 Acetobacteraceae bacterium
TTCGGGTACTCCACCAGCACTCCAATCTATCCAATCCCATGGGCGAGGAATTCGATTACGCCAAGGAATTCAAGAGCCTCGATCTAAACGCTGTAGTCAAAGATCTCCACGCCCTGATGACCGACTCTCAGGATTGGTGGCCGGCCGACTTCGGTCACTACGGTGGGCTGTTCATCCGAATGGCATGGCACAGCGCGGGAACCTACCGTATCGGCGACGGCCGCGGTGGGGCCGGTGCGGGGCAACAGCGCTTCGCCCCGCTCAATAGCTGGCCCGACAACGCCAACCTGGACAAGGCCCGCATGCTGCTGTGGCCGGTGAAGCAGAAGTACGGCCGCAAGCTCTCCTGGGCGGACCTGATGATCCTCGCCGGCAACTGCGCGCTGGAATCGATGGGCCTGAAGACTGCCGGGTTCGCCGGCGGGCGAGAGGACGTGTGGGAGCCACAGGACGACATCTACTGGGGTCCCGAGGGGAAGTGGCTGGAGGACGAACGCTACACCGGCGACCGCGAGCTCCAGGACCCGCTGGGTGCGGTGCAGATGGGGCTGATCTACGTCAACCCGGAAGGCCCGAACGGCAACCCCGACCCGCTCGCCGCCGCCCGCGACATCCGCGAGACGTTCCGCCGCATGGCGATGAACGACGAGGAGACCGTCGCCCTGATCGCCGGCGGCCACACCTTCGGCAAGACCCATGGCGCCGCCAACGCTGCCGAGTATGTCGGCCCCGAGCCCGAAGGCGCCCCTATCGAAGCGCAGGGTCTTGGCTGGGCCAACAGCTTCGGCAAGGGCCGCGGCGATGACGCCATCACCAGCGGCCTCGAGGGCGCGTGGACCAAGAACCCGGTGAAGTGGGACAACGGCTTCTTCGAGAACCTGTTCGGCTACGAGTGGGAACTGACCAAATCCCCCGCCGGCGCCTTCCAGTGGAAGCCGAAGGACGCCGATGCCGCCGGCACCGTGCCGGACGCGCATGATCCGTCGAAGCGCCACGCGCCGATGATGCTGACCACCGACCTCGCGCTGCGCATGGACCCGATCTACGAGCCGATCTCGCGCCGGTTCTACGAGAACCCGGACCAGTTCGCCCATGCCTTCGCCGAAGCCTGGTACAAGCTGACGCATCGCGACATGGGACCGCCGGCAAGGTTCCTCGGACCTGAGGTGCCGGCCGAACCGCGCATCTGGCAGGACCCGGTTCCGCCGGTCGATCATGCGCTGATCGATGATGCCGATGTCGCCACGCTGAAGGCGCAGATCATCGCTTCAGGCCTGTCGATCTCACGCCTGGTGAAGACCGCCTGGGCCTCGGCCGGCACGTTCCGCGGTTCCGACAAGCGAGGCGGCGCCAACGGCGCGCGCGTCCGCCTCGCCCCGCAGAAGGACTGGGCGGTCAACGAGCCGGCCGAACTGAAGCTGGCGCTGGCGAAGCTCGAGGCGATCCAGCAGGAGTTCAACGCCTCGCAGTTCGGCAGCAAGCGCGTCTCGCTCGCCGACGTCATCGTGCTGGCCGGCTGCGCCGCGGTCGAGCAGGCGGCGAAGCGCGCCGGCCACGACGTGCGGGTGCCGTTCACGCCTGGCCGCACCGACGCCTCGCAGGAGCAGACCGACGTCGAGTCGTTCGCGGTGCTCGAGCCGAAGGTCGATGCATTCCGCAACTACCTCAGCGGCGAGCACCGCCGGTCGCCCGAGGAGATGCTGGTCGACCAGTCGCAGCTTCTGCGGCTGTCTGCGCCTGAGATGACGGTGCTGCTAGCCGGCATGCGCGTGCTCGGGGCGAACTTCGGCGGCTCGGCGTATGGCGTGTTCACCGATCGGCAGGAGACGCTCACCAACGACTGCCTGGTCAACCTGCTGGGCGCCAGTACCAGCATGCAGTGGGAGCCGGCCGCCGATGCCCAGGGTGTGTTCCTGGCGCGCGACCGGGCGACCGGTGAGAAGAAGTGGACCGGCACGCGGGTGGACCTACTGTTCGGCTCCAACTCGCAGCTGCGCGCGGTTGCCGAGGCATACGCGACCGACGATGCGGAGCGTAAGTTCGTCGACGCCTTCGCCGCGGTCTGGAGCAAGGTGATGCACCTCGGCCGCTTCGATCTCGTCTGATCGGAACTGGAGGGTCCCCGGCCGGTTTGTGCCGGGGACCTGTCTCGCAAGTGTCTCATTGCCCGCTTGTCGAGATTCCCATTGCCGGCTCCTTCTGCTTGAGCCTTCATCAACAGCGCTTCTCACCACGCAGGCCAACCGAGAGCCAAGCGCCACGGAGAAAAACAGTGTTGCCAATACTGGCTTATTCGAAGCGAGTACCTGCCGCACATAGATCTGCATACACGCACTGCGCGTTCCGCAGCGAGCGCGAAGCGTGACTGCTTCTCGGTGAACTCCGTGGTTCTCCGCGTCCTCTGTGTTCAATCAAAGCAGAAGCCACCGCACCGGCGGCCCCTGATCAGCCCGCCCGCTGATGTCCAGCAGCGCTGGGCTGGTCCCCAGTTCCGGTGACGGCAGTCCCAAGTGGCGCGGCTACACCAGCCGCCCCACCGCGCCAATCACCCGCCTGCTGCGGTGAGGTCACCACACCCAGCTCCGCATCCGCAGGAGACGGCGACTGCATAGCCTCACCCATCGCATCAGCCATCAGCCCCATCGCAGCACGTTCCGTCCAGGCATCCTGAGTGCAGGCGTCGTTGCTCACCTCCCGCTTCCGCCGCGCCGCCTGAAGCCGCGCCAGCAGCGACCGCGCGGCATTCGCCTGCCGCATCATGCTCACCGACTGTGCGTTGAGCTTCAGCACCGCTGACAGATCATCGGCATACACGCGCGCCAGCCGCAGGCACTCCGTCGCCTGTGCATCGGCCAGCACGCTCCGTGTCGCAATGCGGGCCTCGTCTGCGTTGGCCGGCAGCATGGACGCGACATCAGCGATCGCTGCCCGGTCGCGATGCAGACGCGCTTCCGGCGTATCGTCCGCCGGCGGCGGCAGACTGGACTGCAGATCATGCACGATTTGCCAGAAGGTGCTGCGTGGCAGCAGCAAACTGAGGTCGAGTTGCTCGGCAGAGTTTGACCCATTCATCCCAGGAAAATAGTCCGTTATACCTACTGAAGGCAAGCGTTTGCTATACTCCCAGAAAGAGCTGCCCGCCGACCCCACTCGCCCGGCATCTTCCAACGCCTCTGCCACGAAGGCGAACCGACCGTCGCCGCCACGACGGCGCAGGCCGGCAACTCCCAACGGGCTGGGAACACCGGCTCGACGACCTCGAAGACCTGCTGGGGAGGATGGACCAATGAGCGCAACAGCAACCGATACCCGCACCGTCATCGTCGAACGCGACGTGCCGTTCCCGGCGAAGTGTTGGCGCGCGCTCACCCAGCCGCATCTGCTGGAGCCGTGGCTGATGAAGAACGACTTTCGGCCGGGACAGGCCATCACATCGACTTCCGCGCCGACCGAGGTGCCGTCCAGTGCGGGGTCCTCAAAGTCGAGCCGCACCGGACCCTGTCCTACACCTACGGCGACCACGAGCGGAAAACCGTCGTGACCGCTGACCGCTTGCAAGCATATCAGCGGTGACGACAACATCGCTCATCTCGAACTCCTGGGCGCTCAGACCCTGTTACTCCTTCGTCGAGTCTCGGTGTAGCCCGTGCGCCCGAGGGAGGCTTAACTGAGACACGCTTCCGCCGCCCTGCCTCGATCTCGCGGGTAAGTGGCGCTTTCGTCAGCGTTACCTAGCTTGCGGACATCTTTCAGTCTACCAATCCAGTAGAGCGGCTCGCAGCCTCGCGCGGCGCGAAGTTGCCAGAGCGCGCTTCGGCAACAGGTGCCAATTGGCGATGCTCATTCGGTCCACGCTTTGCATTGCATGTCGACCCGTCCTGACGACAGAGATAGCGCCATGAGTCGGTCGCCCTGGAAGGAGCAATGTCGTGAACAGCACCAACGACCTGACCCGCCTCGAAGTGATCGAACGCCGGCTCCAGGCGCTGGAGGACGCCGAAGCCATCCGCAACCTGAAGGCCCGCTACGCTGCCCTATGTGATGACAACTACAACGCCGACGGCATCGCCGCGCTGTTCACCGATGACGCCACCTGGGACAGCCCCGGCCTCGGCCGCTTCCAAGGACGCGAAGCAATCCGTCAGTTCTTCCGCGGCGCCGCCGGCATCTTCTCCTTCGCCATCCACTACAGCCTGAACGGCCAGATCCATGTCGACGGCGATAGCGCCCGCGCCCAGTGGTACCTGTTCATGCCTTGCACCCTGGCCGACGGCAACCGCGCGATGTGGCGCGCCAGCATCGACCACGAACTCTACCGCCGCGTGGCCGGCAGCTGGCTGTTCGCTGAAAAGCGCTCGGAGCCGCTGATGAACGTCCCGTTCCAGGACGGCTGGGCGCAGCGCCGCTTCGCTTGAGGCTTGTCCGACGCTTCAAGCCCGCGTTACGCTGGCTGCCGCACAATCTGCCGCAGCGTTAGGGACGCACCCGATTCCGATTGCCGCATATGAACTCGAGACCACTCTGCCACCTCGCTGAACCCTTCCGGGACCAGTTCGTCCTGCTGCTGAAGGCGGCGATCGAGGCGTTCGCCGCCGCGATGCCGGACTACGCTTACGACCGGCGTTCCCGCTGGGCCTACGCCTTCAACCCGCTGCAGGACGGCGACGCGGAGAAGCCGGTCTACGCCACTATGGCCGCATTGCGGGCCCCCAACTTTGCCGCCCTCCGCGTCGGCGTCACCGAAGGCGGCCAAGTCGTCGTCGAGGTCGAGCACCGCAAGCTGGTTGTCCCCTATATCACCAACGACGTCGAGGACCCCGGCGAGTTCCCCAAGATACACCGAGGCCTGCGCCAGATCATCGAGCACTTCGAGCGCGCCGCCGGCATCGCCAGACACAGCCTGTTCGACCGCCTGGCCTCCGACCCAGGCTACCAGCAGCTCGCCGCGAGACGCCGCACCGACCTGGCCCGCCGCTGATGCGGTCAGTTTGCCGACACGCATAGTCCGGCCGACCAGCAACGAACTGTTCACCTGCACGGAGTACGGTGGCGACCCCGTGGCTGAGCCGGGAGCGCCTGCATGCCGATGCCCGGGCCCAAGGCCCGAACAGTCGACGCCTTCGTGCCGACCACCTTCCTGGAACGAGGGGTGGCCGTGCCGTTCACGACACCCCCATTGAGTGGCGCGCGGGTCCGGCCAGGCGAGCGAAAGCCCCTGGAGCTGATCGTCAACAACCCTGCTGGCGGTCGCGGCGTGTATATCGTCGCGTGGGACGATGTCGGGGAAGTCTACTCGCTCACTCTGAACGATCGCCGTCTGACCGAGGCGGTCGGCAGGCTCCGTGGCGTGACGCCCGATAAGATCCGCCACGCCGCGCGCGAGGTCGCCGGCGAAGGACTGGCCGGGAGAGGTGTCGTTGCCGCCGCCCGCCGGGCGCAGACGGCCGACGAACTCGCGCAGATACAGGCGAACTTCGATCTGCTGCTCGAGCTGGTGCGGCAGACCGAACACAAGACAGAGGACGCTACGCCACCGGAGAAGGCCCGCCCGTACGAACTGGAACAGCGCGGCAGGCGCGCTGTGGCACGGATCGCTCCAAAGCTCGGCCGCACACCCGAAGCAGTCGCGATAGCTCTTGAAGAGCTTGCCGCCGCATTCAGAAGCATCGGCGTGCGCAACTCCGCGCGCGTGCCGGAAGAAATCGAAACCATCGTCCGTGTGCGACAGGAACTCATGGCCTGGTCCGAGAGCAAAGAGGCGCTGCTCGCTGCGAACGCTGCCGACATGACCGTCGCGCTCGCGAAATCGACGCTGGCGGATGCGCAGGCGCTGCCTCGCGATATGAAGGCGCTGCTACGGCTCTGGTCCGCGACCCCTGGTGATGTCGAACAACTGCTGGCGCGGCCGGATTGGCTGCTCGATGGCTGGGACCGTATCTGCGCGGTGTGGGATACCGCCGCCGACCGGTATGAGGCATTGGTCGAGATGCTCGCTTTGATACCTTTGATCCCAAGCGAGGCAGACCTGTGGCTGTCACGCCGCTTCGGTCCCCTGGTAGACCTGCCGCACTATCGCAGTCGCGTCGTTCGGCAGCTGGAGGATTGGCGGACCGGCATCACGGTGTCTGACCTGGTCGCCCGCAACGAGGTCTTGCTGGAGAAGAGCCTGTGAGCGGGAGGTCATCGTGAGCCCAGCGATGTCGTCGGGGCTGGGAGGCGCCAATCTGCGCATGCTGCATCGCGAGCTCGCGTCCGCACACGACGAGCAGATCCATCGTGTACTGGCGATCATCGACGATCTTGCCGAGCGCGGTGAAGCCGACCGGCTGATCGCCCCGCTTCGCCGGCGACTGGCGGAATTGCGACCGCGGCGCAAAATGACGCTCACCCGTCTGCTGTTCACTCCGTTCAACCCGCTGATCGTCGATGGCGGCCGCTGGAACGCCGCGGATCCATCGATTCCGCGTACCGCCATCCGGCCGATTGCCGGACAGGTCCGGCGCGCTCTCGGCATGGCGGCACAGTTGGTTGATGCCGCAGCGACGCAGCTCTGGTCATCGGATTGTCTGGGTCGAATGGCGGATACAAGCGAGGATCTGTGGTCGAGTGCGGCGCAGATCCTGCAGAACGCTCCGATGCCGCCGGACTGGATCGCTGATACCGGCCTGCGGGAGACCGACTACCGCGAACTCACCGCCGTCATGTCAGCTTTGTTGGTTCAGGCACAGCCGCTCGCGGGCATGATCGCCCGGGCACGGCATGGCTTCGATCCGACGGTCGACCAATTGCTTGCGCTGTTCGAAGGGGTCGCAGGCGCCGGGCCGAAGGCGGTGGCAATGATGGCAGCGATGGCGCTCCAATGGCTCCCTCGCTCCGATCTGCTGATGCGCGCCATCGAAGACTTCGCGGCACAGCACCGTGATCCGGCCATCAGGGCGACCGTGGAGAGTGCCGTGGCCTTCGTGCTGGACCGGATCGAGGAATCGCCACTGCCCGATCCGGATCTCACCGCCGCCGCCGGCGACGTCCGGCGAATCGCCGTCCTGCTGGAGAATCTGGCGCTCGGTGCTGCGCAATATCCGAGCCGGCGCAAGCGGATCGACCAGGTCCGCACAACGGTCGACGACGCCTGTCGCGAGCGCTTCGGTCGAGAGGTCGACACGCAGTTGCTGGCGCCGGCCGGCGGTATCGCCGATGCGAGCGATGCCATGGTGGCCGGGCTGGAAGCCACCGCCCGCGACCTGCGGCGCTTCGAGAACGCCGCGCGCAAGATCGGTGGCGCCGTCCATTACAGTGGCAAATTGCAGCACGCGGCGCAGGCCCTCAGCCCGGCAGCGAACGACGACCAAGAGACGCGCGTCAGTCGTATCCGGCTGGTCGAGATTCTTTGCGGCAGCGACGCTGCGCGGGCAATGCTGGGCTGAGGCTGCCGAGTACCGGGCGGCGTCTGGGCTATCGCTTCGCCGCGAGCTGCCATTCGCCCGGCAGTTGCCACGCGGCCAAATCTTGCCGCGGATCTCCACGCATTGCCTCGACCAAGGGCACGGCCTTCTCCGCGTGGCGCTGCATCTCCAAAACGAACGGCTTCATCAGTAGATCCGCCTTGACGATGTGGTCGCGCAGCCAATGGAACAGGAACTCGCTCAGGCGGGCACGGTAGCCGGGCAGATCGTCGCCCGCTGTCGTTTTGCATTCTCCGATCATTGCGTTCAGATCGCGCAGCAGCGCCCGATGCCTCTGGTGGTGCGCCCGGGCGTAGGTGAAGGCCGAGTGGACCTGTAGGCGCTCTTCGCGCTGGAAGTGCAGATCCGCATAGGCGCTGAGCTGTGCCAGGATCCGATCCATATCTTCGCGCATGCGCGGCCCGGGGCCCACCAGGTCAATCGCATTGATCAAGGCGATGAGGCATTTGTGGTCCTCATCGATCATCCCGGTATCGACCGACATCGATGCCCGCCACTGAATCGACACTCCCGCCTCCGAGCCGCAGGCCGTCACAGCACAATTGACGGAAGCCATTCTTCCAGAATGGCATTAACGACCTCTTTGCTTGCGCGGCCGAAGCTCACCGCCGCAGCCGGTCCGCCACGATCAGCAGCAGGATGGACAGCGCCATCATCAGCGTCGCTGCCGCGGTGATCGTCGGGTCCAGGTGCTCGCGCAGGCCGACGAACATCTGCATCGGCAAAGTGCGCTGTGCCGGCCCCGCCAGGAACAGCGCGACCACCAGTTCGTCGAATGACGCGACGAACGCGAACGCCGCGCCCGACAGCACGCCGGGCAGGATCAGCGGCAGCATCACCCGCCGGAACGCGACGAACGGCCGGGCCCCCGAGATCGCCGCCGCCCGCATCAGCGTGCGGTCGAAATTCGCCAGGCTCGCGCCAACCGTCACCACGACGAACGGCGCCGCGATCGTGGTCTGCGCGATGATGATGCCGGCGAACGAATTGGCCAGCCCGATCGGCGCATAGAACAGATACGCCCCGACCGCGGTGATGATGACCGGCACCACGAGGGGCGAGATCAGCACCGCCATCACTATCCGCCGCGCCGGCATGCGCGGGCTCGACAGGCCGACCGCCGCCAGTGTCCCCAGCGACGTCGCCAGCACGGTGACGCCGATCGCGATGACGATACTGTGCCAGATCGCCTCGCGCCACGCGCCGCTGCCCAGCACCTCCTCGTACCAGCGCCACGAGAATCCCTTCAGCGGATAGGTGAAGAACGCTTCGGCGTTCACCGACAGCGGCACCGGCACGAAGATCGGCAGCACCAGAAACGCCAGCACCAGCGCGCACCACACCACCAGCGCCGCCATGCGGACCTTGTCGGCGAGCGTGGCATACGGCGACAGCAGCATGGCTCAGACCAGCTTCATGCGGTCGATGCCGAACAGCCGCGCGAACGCCGCGAACAGCCCCAGCGTCAGCGCCAGCAGGATGACGCTGAGCGCCGCCGCCATCGGCCAGTTCAGATCGATGTTGATGTAGTTCGAGATGAAGTTGGCGATCAGCTGGTCAGCCGGGCCGCCCACCAGCGCAGGCGTGATGAAATAGCCCAGGCACAGGATGAAGGTCAGCAGGCAGCCTGCCATCACGCCCGGCATCACCTGCGGCAGATAGACCCGGC
>DASSRN010000290.1:0-7422 GCA_035701785.1 Acetobacteraceae bacterium
GGCAGCGCCGACAACAAGGGGCAGCACGCGGTCAATCTGTCGGCACTCGAGGCGGTGTTGGCGGAGAGGGACGGCAAGCTCGGGTTCAACCTCAAGCTGGTGCTGGAGACCTGCGAGGAACGCGGCTCGGTTGGGTTGCGCGACTTCGTCGCCGCGCACAAGGAGATGCTTGCCGCCGACGTGCTGATCGGCAGCGACGGACCGCGCGTCACGCCCGAGGTGCCGACCATCGCGACCGGCACGCGCGGCACCTACCACTTCGACCTGGTGGTGGATCTGCGCCCGGGCGGCGTGCACTCCGGCCACTGGGGCGGGCTGACCACCGATCCTGCCGTGGTGCTGACGCACGCGCTGGGCACGATCGTCGATCGCCACGGCCGCATCCTGGTGCGCGACTGGCTGCCGCGGAACGGTGTGCCCGCCAGCGTGCGTTCCGTACTCGCCGGCTGCGAGGTCGGTGGCGGCGGCGAGGCGGCGTCGATCGATCCCGACTGGGGCGAGCCCGGGCTGACCGCGGCCGAGAAGATCTACGGCTGGAACAGCTTCATCGTGCTCGCGATGGTCTCGGGACGGCCGGAAAACCCGGTGAATGCGGTGGCGCCCAACGCACGGGCGCACTGCCAGATCCGCTACACGGTGGACACCGATCCGGCGACCTTCGAGCCGGCGCTGCGCCGGCATCTTGACGCCGACGGTTTCGGCAACGTGCGGATCGAGAACGGCGGCGTCCGCATGCCGGCAAGCCGCACCGATCCGGCGGACCGCTGGGTGCAGTGGACCGTCGCATCAATGGAGCGGACGCTGGAGCGCCGCGTGCAGGTGATCCCGAATTCATCCGGCGGGCTGCCGGGCGATGTGTTCGTCGATCACCTCAACACCGCGCTGATCTGGGTGCCGCACAGCTACAACGGTTGCAAGCAGCACGGTCCGGACGAGCACTTCCTGATCGCACCCGCGCGCGAAGGCATCGCCGCATTCGCCGGCATCTGGTGGGACCTGGGGGAGAAAGGCGCGCCTTAAGCGCCCCCTCTCCGCGCAAGAGCGGGGGAGGGTTGGGGAGGGGGTGTCTCAGCCCCCCTTCCTTCGCCGCAGCACCGCCTCGCGGATCAATGGCATGCGGTCGTTGCCGAAATACATGTCATCGCCACCCACAAACATCGTCGGCGACCCAAACCCACCGCGGTCGATCAGTTCCTGGGTGATGGCGCGCAGCCTGTCCTTGATCGGCTGCTGCTCCACTCCCTCCATGAACCTGTCCGCATCGACGCCGACCTTGGCGCAGATCTCGCGCAGCACCGCGGGCTGCGAAATGTCCTTGTCGTCGCCCCAGTAGGCCTCGAAGGTCGCCAGCGCGAACGGCACCAGCTTGCCTTCAGGCTCGAGCAGGATGCAGCCGCGCATCGCGCGCACGCTGTTCACCGGGAACACCGTCGGCCGGTAGTGCATGCGGATGCCGAGATGGCGCGCCCAGTCCTGCTGGTCCTTCTTGTTGTAGGCGACCTTCGCCGCCACCGGCTTCTCGCGCGAATTGTGCACGCTCGGGTTCACCGCATTGAACACGCCGCCCACCAGGATCGGCCGCCACGCCACGTCAATCCCCAACTCCTTCTGCATCAGCAGCAGGTTGTGGAACGCGAAATAGGTCCACGGACTCGAACAATCGAAGAAGCACTCAACATCCGCCATAACTCGCTCCTTGCCTTCCCCCCTCTCCGCCCGGGGGCGGAGAGGGCAGGGGTGAGGTGGGGCCCTAAGCCGCCACTGGCCGCGCCCGCTGGTTGTACAGCAGCTTCGCCCGCCGATCGCGCTCCTCCTGCGGCAGCTTCGACTGATCCTCGGCCAGGTCGGCACCCACCGCCATACCCCGCTGCACGCCGGGCCGTGCGGCCATCTCCTCGAACCAGCGCTTGAAGTATTTGAACTCCTCGATGTCCTGGCCCTGCGCCTGCCAGTTCACCGTCCACGGATAGCTGATCATGTCGGCGATTGTGTACTCGTCGCCGGCCAGCCAGCGACTCGCATGCAGCCGGTTGTTCAGCACCCCGTACAGTCGGTTCACCTCGTCGGTGAAGCGCGTGACCGCGTAGCTTTGATCGCCCTTGCTGTCGCCCAGGCGGCGGAAATGTCCGCACTCGCCGCTCTTCGGTCCCTGGTTCGCCATCTGCCAGATCAGCCACTGCATGACCTGGTACTTCTGCCGCGTGTCCTGCGGGAAGAATCGGCCCTCCTTCTCGGCGATATAAAGCATGATGGCGCCGGATTCGAAGATCGCGATCGGCTCGCCGCCGCCTTTCGGATCATGATCCACCAGGACAGGCATCCGATGATTGGGGTTCATCTTAAGGAATTCAGCCGTGAACTGGTCGCCGCGCCCGATATTACATGGCACGATCTTGTACGGAACTCCGAGTTCCTCCAGCAGGATTGTCACCTTCTTGCCATTCGGCGTCGGCCAGTAGTGGACGTCGTACATCGCTCTGCCTCCCCATCATCGGTCATGGCACCATGCCACAGGCACCAAGGTCGAAAAATGCCCGGTTTTTCGCGGTCGGAACGCAAGAATCCCTTGTCCTGTGGGAAAAACCATGATTCCGTCGTGCTGCAATCCAACTGCAACAGCGAGTCGGTCAGCCATGGCACTCAAAAAGGCCCCCGCGGCCAAGTCCGCCGCCAAGTCCCCGAAGACGGCAGCGCCGGCCAAGGCGGCCGCGCAGGCCACTGTCACCCTCAAGCACCTCGCCGCGTCGCTCGCCGAGAGCCACGACGTGCCGAAGAAGCAGTGCGACGCAATGTTGGGCGACATGGTCGGACTGGTCACCCGCCACCTGAAGAAGGGCGATAAGATTCGGATCAACGGCATCGGCGTGCTTCAGGTCCGCAAGCGGGCGGCGCGCATGGGCCGCAACCCGGCCACCGGCGAGGCGATCAAGATCAAGGCCAGCAAGAAGGTCGCATTCCGCGCAGCGAAGGAGCTGAAAGAAGCGGTCTGACCGGGGCGGTGCGATGGTGGGCGCGACTGGGATTGAACCAGTGACCCCCGCGGTGTGAACACGGTGCTCTCCCGCTGAGCTACGCGCCCATCGCGCCGATGAGATAGGCGGCGCGCCGTGGCCGAGTCAAGCGACCCTGATTCTGCTTGCCCGTGGATTCGCCGCAGCGCACCATGCGTGCATGCTGCGCTTCGCTTTGGCCGCCATCGGCGTTCTCACCTTCGGCACCACCAATGCCTCGGCGCAGGTCGCCCAGGCACAGCTCACCTACGACACCTACGCGGCCGGGGTGCAGGTCATGGAGCTGCATGCGTTCTTCGGCCTTGGCCCATGGAACTACCGAATCGACGTCGACTACCACACCACCGGTCTCGTCGGGCTGCTGTTCCGCGGCCATCAGGTCAATGCGGTGCGCGGCCTGTGGCATGACGATGTGGCCGCGCCACTGGAATTCTCCGGCGAGGGCGTCTGGCGCGGCCAGGAGCGGCGCACGCTGATCGGCTACAACAACGGCCTGCCGCAGATCATGGAACTGCAGCCGCCGCAGGATTCCGAGCGGGAGGCCGTGCCGACGGAACTCCAGCTGCACACCATGGACACGCTCAGTGCCCTCGCCCAGCTGATGCGCCGTGTCGAGCACGCGCACAACTGCGACACCGAGGTGCGCACCTATGACGGCCGTCGCGTGCTCGATGTCGTTGCCCGGACCGTGGGCCAGGAGCAACTCGACCCGGCAAGAGGGTCGTCATTCAGCGGGTCCGCTCTGCGCTGCGACTTTGAAGGGCGCGAACTTGCCGGCTTCCTGCTGGGTCAGGACGACCCCGAGCATCGCCGGCCGCTGCACGGCACCGCGTGGCTCGCGCCGCTGCTGCCCAATGCGCCGCCGCTGCCGGTGCGGATTGCCTTCCAGACCCGCTGGTTCGGCTTGGCGACGATGTACCTGACCGGCGCCACCGAGCGCCCGGAATAGGCGCCTCAGCCGGCGCGGCGCGCCACCAGGAACAAGCGATGGAACGGCAGCAGCGTCGTGCCATCGGCCCGCGGTGGGTAGTGCGCCTTGGCGCGCTCCGAATAGGCCCGACCAAATGCCTGTCTGCGATCCCCAGGCAGCCGATCGAGAAACGGCCTCAGGCTGCTCCCCGACGCCCAGTTCAACACAGCATCCTCGCCGCTGAGCGCGTGCAGGTACGTGGTGCGCCAGACGTCGAGCGACGCGCAACGCGCGCGCAGCAGATCCCAGTATTCGGGCGCCGTCAGGATCCCCGGCGCTGACGTGACATCCGCAAGGTGCTCCCGCCAGGGACTCTGCGTCGAAAGCTCATACGGGATCTGGCGCAGCGGTGTGTCGAACATGTCCGGCATCTGCACCGCCAGCACACCGCCGGGCGCCAGCAATCCCAGCAATCGCGGGAACAGCGTGGCGTGATCGTCGACCCAGTGCAGCGCGGCGTTCGAATAGATCAGATCTACCGGTTCGGGCGGCTGCCAGGCGAAGAAGTCGGCGTGCTCGAAGCGGCAGTCCGGCAGCGTCGCACGCGCCTTCTCCAGCATCGTCGCACTGCCATCAACGCCTACCAACTCCGTATCGGGGTATCGCTGGCGCAGCACCGCGGTGACGTTGCCAGCGCCGCAGCCGAGATCCACGACGCGCGCTGGCGAGGCGATCGGCACCTGCGCCAGCAAATCCAGCGCTGGGCGCATCCGCTCGCCGGAGAATTGCAGGTACTGCGCCGGATCCCAGATCGCAGCCGATCGTGCCATGTGACGGCTATACGTCAGCCGAGGTTGCCGGGGCAACGCGCTCGCCGCGAGTTCCGTCTTTGCCGGACTGATCGGTATCGGCCAGTCGCAGCGTGAGGCGGAACGTCGTGCCCGTCTCGCCGGTCGTAAGCAGGATGATGTCGCCGCCATGCGCCACCATCAGGTCTCGGACGATCGCAAGGCCAAGGCCGGCGCCGCCGCGGCGTCGGCTGCCGGCGAACGGCCGGAACAGATCGCTGCGGATGGTGTCCGGCAGTCCGGGGCCGTCGTCGGCGATGTCGATCAGCGCGTTGTGGCCGTCGCGGCATGCGGAGACGCGCAGGTTCTTCGCACCTACCTCTGCGGCGTTGCGCATCAGGTTCGACAGCACGCGAAACAGTTGCAGGCGCTCCGCTGATACCACGAGGTCGGGCGCGATCTCGTTGGTGAGGCGCACCGAATACCCCTGCTGCGACACCAGTCCGGCAACCTCGCTCGCCAGCGGCGCCAGGGCCACCGGGGTGAACGCCAGCGGAGGCGGTCCCTCGCGCGCGTAGTCGAGCGTGCGCCGCACCAGATCGGCAGCGCGTTCGACGGCCGTCGCCAGCACCTCTCCCGCATGCGCCACGCGCGCGTCGCGATTGAGCTGGAGCCGCTCTGCCGTCAGCAGCGCTGGCGTCAGTATGCCGCGCAGGTCGTGGCTGACCTTCGCCACCATGGTGCCAAGTGCGGCGAGCCGGGCGTTCCGCCACAGCGCGGTGCGCAGTTCTTCCTGCATCGCTGCAAGCTCGCGTCCAGCGATGGTGATCTCATCGTCCGACAGCACGGTGAGGTTGTCGGCATCGAGCGGCGTGGTTCGCTCGGGATCGGCACGGAACGCAGCGATGCTGCCGGTGAGGCGCCGCATCGGTCGCACCAGCAGCGCCAGCACCGCCAGGTAGACCAGGCCGCCCGCGACGCCGGCGATCGCCAGAGCCAGCACCGCAAAGTCGGCCGCGAAATCGCCGAGCGCACGGCCGAGACCGCCTTCGTGCAGCCACATCTCGACCTCGGTGCCAGCCGCATAGGGACTGGTATCGGTGATCCGTATCAGGCGGTTCGGGTGCAGCAGCAGCGCGCGGATCGCCCGCCGGACGCGCATGAAGAACCCCTCGCGCCGAAGGTCGATACTGGCATCCGCAGCCATGCCGACATTGCCGATCCGGACCGTGCCGTTTCGATCGGTGAGCTGGATGGCCTCGGTGTCGGCGAGGTGCAGCAACTCGGTGTGCCGGGCGTTGTCCATCGCGGTGTTGGCAGCGGCGAGCACAACGATGGTGGCATCCTCGATGCGTCCCTCCAGCCAGAGCGTACGCTCGTGCGCGATGTAGGGCAGGAAGACGAGGATCTCGCTCAGCAGGACGGCGAGCGTGGTGACCAGCCAGAGCCGGCCAGACAGGCTCTGGCGGGGCCTGGCACGCGGCGGGGCGGCGCTCGCATCGCTCATGGCATCAAGTTGAGCGGAACGGGAGCTTACGGCAACCGTGCCAGCAGACGCACCAGCGCCTTGGTTCGCGGAGAGAACAGCTGCGGAATGAAGTAGTTGCCGGCGGCACGTTTGCCGGCCTCCGCGCGCGTCGGATATGGCGCGATCAGCGAGGCCAGAGCGGACAGCTTGATCCGCTGCGAGATCGCCAGCGTCCACTGCCCGATCATCTCCCCTGCGTTCGGTGCCAGGATGCCGGCGCCCACGACTCTGCCGCGGGCAACAACAAGCTTGACCAGACCTGTGGGGTCTCTTTCCGTGGCGGAACGATCGTTATCCGACAACGGCCAGCGCAGAACAGAGATGCGCAGCCCGGCGGCGCGAGCCTCCGCTTCGGTCATGCCAACCTGGGCGAGTTCGGGCCGGGTGTAGGTGACGCGTGGCAGCGCCCGGTAGTCGACCTTTGCCGGCAGCCGGAAGAGCGCGCGACGGATCACGATGCCGGCGTGGTACGAGCCCACATGGGTGAACGCGCGCGGGCCGATCCCCTGCGGGTCGGCGATGTCGCCCACTGCGTAAACGCGTCGGTTGCTGATGCTGCGCAGCCCGCGGTCGGTGGCAATGCCACCGGGTCCCACGCGGACCTGGCCCTCATCGAGCGCAAGCGCCGCCAGGTTCGGCCGGCGTCCGACTGCCACTAGCAGATGACTGCCCGTGAGCTCACGGCCATCAGCAAGTGTAAGCGTTGGACCGGGCGCCGCGGCGACCACCTGTGCGCCTTCCAGCAGCGTCACGCCACGCTCGGTCAGGGTGTCGCGCAGGCCGGCGACCAATTCCGGATCCTCCTTGCCGGCGACGGTCGCGGCCTCAACCACCGTTACCTTGCTGCCAAGCCCGGCGAACGCGTCAGCCAGTTCCAGTCCGATCGGTCCGCCGCCGAGGATAAGCAGGTGCTCCGGTCGCTCTGCGAGGTCGAACACGGTGCCGTTGGTCAGGAACGGCACTGTGTCGAGCCCGGGGATCGGGGGCACGAAGGCACTGCTGCCGGCGGCGATGACGATGCGTCTTGCGGTCAGTCTGCGCCCAGCGACCTCGAGCGCGTCCGCGGCGACGAAGCGGGCTTCACCGGGCAGCACCGTCGCCCCGAGCGCGCGAAACCGGGTCGCCGAGTCTGTCGGCGCGATGCCGGCGATCACCCCGTGGAGGTGCCGCTGCACCGACTCCCAG
>DASSRN010000291.1:0-8018 GCA_035701785.1 Acetobacteraceae bacterium
GCCGGCGCCCACCACGATGTAGTCCGCGTCCATCGCGATCAGGCCCGCGCCAGGCCCAGCCAGCGCACGAACTGCGCGAGCTTCGCCTTGATCACCTGCCACAGCAGCCCGTGCGCCTCGAGGGCTGCCGGCGCTTCCTGTGTCACCGGCTGCGGCGCCTCGGTGGCGAATTCTTCAGCCGCACGCTTCGAAAAATCCGCCATCAGCGCTTTGGCGAACGGCACGCCGCCGGTGCGCGCGAAGTCCGCCAGCACGCCGCCGAGTTCCGCATCCGAGGTCAGCTTCACCGCGGTCGCACCCGGCGACGCAGCATCATCGCGCAGTTCATAGGCGATGCGCACCTCGATCCGTGCCGCGCGCATGTCCGCCGCGCCGCGACCCCGCAGCGAACCGGTATGCGCTCCAAGGTCCGTCTCCACCGCTACGCGGCCACGGAAGCGGATCTTTTTCGGTCCGAACGCCACCAGCATCGAACCGAGATAATTGCCGTCCTCGTCGCGCCCCTCGATCGCCGCACCCGGCATGCAGCGCGCCATGCGCTCGACATCAGCAAAGCGCCGGATCACATCGTCCGGTCGCCCCGGAACGCTGAACTCACCTTCGAAGTGCATGGTTCAGTGCACGGGCCTGATCATCGGCGCATGGCTCTCGCGGCCGAAATGCACCTTCGCGTACGGCTCGGTCGGCGTTGTGGGCGAGACACGCGCATCGATCAGGTAGAGACCACCTTTGCGCAGGCCTGCCGCAATCGCATCACCGAGTTCCGCTGGGTCTTTCAGCAACACACCGTCGCCGCCGAACGCTTTCGCGAGCGCGACAAAGTCTGGCGACTCCCACTGCGCCAGCCTCTCGTTGAAGCCTTTCGCCACCAGCTTGTGCACCTCGGCGCCGTAGCCGCAGTCGTTCCACACCACCAACACCATCTGCATCTTATGGCGAACGATCGTCTCCAACTCCTGGATGTTGAACATCAGGCTGCCGTCACCCTCCACCGCGACGTGCGGCCGCCCGGGGTTGCCAGCGCCGGTGCCGATGGCGACGCCGATACCTTGCCCTACTGCGCCGAACCCGTACGAGTACTGGATCTCCACGCCTTCAGGCAGCGGTGCGTACATGCCCACCCACGAGAAGAAGTGCCCGGCGCCGCAGGTGAACAACGCGCCCTTCGGCAGCGCCGTGCCGAGATTGCGTGCCAGCGCACGCGGATCAAGCCCGTCGGATGGTGCCTCGAATGTGTGGTCCGGCGCGTCGATCACCGCACGCGTTGCTGCCGTGCGAAAGCCCTCCTTGCGGACCTGGCGCGCTTCCAGCGCCTCGTTGATCGCCGTCACCGCCTTGCGCCCGTCGCCTTGCACATACAGGCCGGGGATGACGCCGATCGCCTCGGGCATCGGCTTGATGTCGATGCGAGCGACCTCTGCTTGCGGGAACAGCAGGCCGCCTTCCGTGGTGTAGTAGCCAAGCTCCGCGCCCACACCCAGCACGAAATCGGCCTCGGCGAGCAACTGCTCCGACGGTGCCGAAGCAAAGGCGCCGGCGATGCCAAGATCCCACGGATGACCGGCGAAGTAGCCCTTGCCCTGCAACGACGTGGCGAGCAAGGCGCCCACGCGATCGGCAAGTTTGATAATCTCGTCTTTCGCGTTGGCCGCTCGCGCGCCACGGCCGGCGATGATCACCGGGCGCTCAGCGGCGATCAGCTTCTCGATGACCGGATCGAGCAGGTCAGGGCTCGGCGTCTCGGTCCGCCGCGGCAGGAATTCGGTGGAGGGGCGGTATTCGTAGTCCCAGTCGAACTCTTCTTCCTGCAGGTCCATAGGTAGGTTCAGCACCACCGGGCCACGGCCGATCCGCGCGGCGTAGAACGCCTCGGCGATCTCCTCTGCCATGTTGTCGATGCTCGTGATGGTGAAGAAGCGCGCGCTGCTCGCTTCAACGAAGCGGCGCTGGTCCATGGTCTGCGTACTGTTCTTGGCACCCGCCTCGATTTCGCCGGCGATCAGTACGAGCGGCGTCTTGCCGCGATACGCGGCGATCAGCGAGGTGCCACATTGCGTCAGCCCTGGTCCGCAGGTGACCATCGCGACGCCGATCTTGCCGGTGGTTCGGGTATAGCCGTCGGCCATCGATACAGCCATCGACTCGTGACGCGCATTGTACGGCTTGACCGATGGATTGCGGCACAACGCGCCCCACAGCCACATGTTGCCGTCGCCCATCAGGCCAAAGAAGTCGGTGACCCCCTCGGCAATGAGGGACTGCGCAATAGCTTCGTAGACTTTCATCCTGCTTCCTTCGACTACTCGGCTGCGGCCAACGCAGCGGCTTCGGACTTGTGTCCCTGCTGGTGGAAGTAATTGGCGCGATAGAACGCCAGCACCAGCTCGTGATAGACCGCCGGTGGATAGCGCGGCGGGTTGTCGCCGGATACGCAACTGGGCAGGCACTCGATCGCCGCGTTGACGTTCGGACTATGAAAATACGCGATCGAGTAGCGGTCCGTGCCCGACTCGTTGATCACCCCGTGCGGCGTGGACAGGAATCGGTCGTTCGACCAGCGCCGCATGATGTTCCCCAGATTGATCAGGAACGTGCCGGGTATCAGCGGCGGCGGGAACCACTCGCCATCCGGCAGCCGGATCGCCAGTCCTGGAACATCGGTGCGAGCCAGCGCGGTCATGAAGCTGTTGTCGGTGTGCGGTGCTGTGCCGAACGTATTGTCGCTCATGTCGCCCTGCGGTGGATAGTGCAGGAAGCGAAGATTGGCATGGCATTCATTGGCGAAATACGGCGCGAAGAAATCAGCCGGCATGCCGAGTGCGACAGCGAACGGCGGCAGCATGCGGTCGCACATCGCGTTCAGCGCACGGAAATACGCCGTCATGTCGGCGCGCAGTTCGGGCAAGCCGTCAGGCCATTGGTTCTGCCCACGCAAAGGCGTACCGGCCAGCACATCCCTGTGGTCGGGACCGCGATCGTGGCTGATGAAGAAGCTTTCGTTCTGGTTGGGTTTGGTCGCCTTGTGCACCTGCGACGCGGCCTGCACCGAGGCGTTCATCGGCATGTAGCCGATGTTGTTCTGGTTGAGTTTCAGCGTCAGCTTCTGCTCCAGCGGCAGCGCATGGAAGCGGCGCGACGCGGCGAAGCCGCAATCGATGATCTGCTGTGGCACGCCATGGTTCAGCGCATAAAAGAAGCCGACATTCTCGCAGGCAAGGCGGAGCTGTTCCGAGAGCGTCTCCAACGCCCCAGCCTCGCCGGCGAAATACGGCCCGTAGTCGATCACCGGAATCTTTGCCGCGGCAGCCGTCGGATCCTTCACCGCGTGCTGTTGGAACAGGTGCATGTACCATCTCCGACCAGGCTGATTGGCCCAGTATAGAGCGGCGGCACGATGCCCGCCAATTTGACCCATGCAACCCCTCTCACTACGGTCGACCGCAGGAGGAACCGCATGGTGCAGATACGTCGAATGGGCGCGCAGATCGGCGTCGAGGTAACCAGCGTCGATGTCAGGACCCTGGACGACGCGGGGTTTGCGTTGATTTACCAGGCATGGCTCGACCACAACGTGATGGTGGTGCGCGACCAGGACCTGAGCATGGACGAGTTCCTGCGCTACAGTCGTCGTTTCGGCATCGTGGTGCCACACCCGTCTAAGAGCACGCGGCACCCCGACGTGCCAGAGATCACGCTGCTGGGCATCAACAAGTTCGACGCCGACGGTACGCTGAACCAGGCGATCTATCGCCGCGGCGCCGAGGGCTGGCACACCGACGGCGCCTATGACGCCGATCCATTCAAGGCCACCCAGCTCTATGCGTTGGCGATACCCAGCACCGGCGGCGACACGCTGTTCGCCAACGGCTATGCCGCGTATGACGCGTTGCCGGACCGACTGAAGCAGCAGCTGGAGGGGCGGCTTGGCGCGTTCACCTATGGCGGGCGCAAGAAGAAGCGCGAACTGTTGAATGGGGAGGATCGCGACTGGCAGCCGGTGTTCCATCCGATCGTGCGCACGCACCCGGAGACCGGCCGCAAGGCACTGTACTTCGATCCGGGCAAGATCGAGTCGATCGAAGGCGTGTCAGCACAGGAGAGCGATGCGCTGATCGATGAGCTCACCGGCTACATGATCCAGCCGGAAGGTGAGTATCGCCATCAATGGCGCGTCGGCGACATCGTCATCTGGGACAACCGCTGTTCCTATCACCGTGCCGCGGGTGACTATCCACCCTACGAGGACCGCATCCACTGGCGCGTGTCGATCAAGGAACGCGGCGTGGAAAGATTGGCGGCGGAGTAACAAGGCTCGCGGCCACGCTCCCTCTCCCGCTTCCGGGAGAGGGTGTATGGGTCAGCGCGCCGGCGTCTCGTGCGCCGCGAAGTTGCACTCCACCGCTATGCCATCCGGATCATAGTAAAACAGCTGCGTCATGTTCAGCCGCGGCAGCACCCTCTCATCATACTTGATGCCGTGCTGCTCCAGGTTGGCCTTCATATCCTTCAGCCCTTCGCAGGCGAACGCGATGTGATCCAGCCGCCCTGTCTTCGCCGGCTCGGTCTTCGCATCGTTGATCGGCTCGTTCTCTGGCCGGTGCCCGATCAAATGCACTGTCGGCACCCCGCCACAATACAGCCAGTAGCCCGGAAAGTTCAGCGGCGGCCGATCGCCCACCGACAACCCGACGACATCGGTGTAGAAGTCCTTGGTCGCCTCCAGATCACGGGTCAGTATGGTGTAGTGGTTGAGTGATTGTGCCGGCATGTGTCGGTCCCTCCGTCAGAACTGGTTTTCCGGTTCGAGCCCAAGCAGGATCTGCCCGATCGATTCGAAATGCAGCTGCCGGCCCTGCGACTGCTGCGCCACGGTGTGGATGTCGCGCAGCCGCTGCTCGAACGGCTGCTCCTCGAACACCGCCATCGACCCGGTGGCATGATACAGCGTGTTGACAATGTCGCGCGACTGCTGGATCGCCCAGGTCGAGGACAGCCGGATCATCGCACGATCCTCCGGCGCCTGTTCCCCGGTCGCTTCAACATGCCCCCACGCGGTCTCCCACGTCGTGTGCAGGAATGCGCGCGCCGATCGCCACTTCGCTTCGCACTGCGCCAATTGCGACTGCACCACATTGTTATCACGCATCGGCTTCGACGCACCGCGCGACACCTTGTTGGCGGGCAAATCGAGGAAGTCCTTCATGCAGCCGCGCGCGATCCCAAGGCCCACGCCCGCGAAGCCGCAGGAATACAGCTGGTTGCTGCTGAAACGATATAGCAGTCCGTCCTCTCGCCGCTCCGCCGGACTGTCACGCGAGGCGGAGAAGCGCCGCGGCACGAACAGGTCCTTCACTACGTATTCATTGCTGGCAGTTCCGCGCAACCCGACGGTGTGCCAGATGTCGTGCATCTGCACGCTTGATTTCGGAAACAGCATCGTGCGCACCTTGTCGGTGCCCGCCACTGGCATGTGCGCACCCAGCCATGTCGCATGATGGCAGCCGCTGGCGAACCGCCACTTGCCGCTGATGCGGTAGCCGCCGTCCACCGGCTGCGCCTCGTATGGCGATCCGGGCGGCCCCCACGCCAGGATGCCGGTCGGTGGTCCGAACATCTCGCACGCTACTTCGCGGTCCACATAAGCTGCGGTCATCGAGCAGCCGTTGTTCTGCCCGACGCACCAGGCTACGGATGCATTGGTCTCGGCCAGTGCCTCGGTCACCTGCGTGAACAGCACCGGCCGCAACTCGGCGCCGCCCAGGAAGCGCGGCTGCAGCATCCGGAAGAACCCACCATCGATCAATGCCGCAACCACCTGCGGCGGCAGTTCGCGCCGGCGCTCGATCTCGTCCTCCGCCGCGACGAACAGGGGCGCCAGATCACGGGCGCGCTGGATGAAGTCCGTCTCGCTCATGTAAGTCCCGAACGCGTTGTTTCCTAAGCTTATGCCAGACTGGTCTTTGCGACCATCCCAGGCCTGATTAGGGTCTCAGCAAAATAGCTTCGGAGGCCGCCATGCTGCACCGCATCGATCCGCTGCTGTCGCCCGACCTGCTGCATGCGCTCGCCGCGATGGGACACGGTGACCGCCTCGCCGTCGTCGATGCCAACTTCCCCGCCGCAAGCAACGCAAAACGCCTGCTCGTGCTGCCAGGCGTGATGGCGCCGGCATTGTTGGAAGCGATCCTGTCGCTGCTGCCGATCGACAGCTTCGAACCCGACCCGATCGCGGTAATGCAGGTCGTCGGCGACGCTGCGGCGGTGCCAGAGCCCGTGCGCGACTTCACGCTGATACTGGCGCGTTACGGACTGGCGCCCCCCGCCCGGCTGGAGCGGCACGCGTTCTATCTAGCTGCCCGCGACGCCTATGCAATCGTGCAGACCGGCGAGCGCCGGTTCTACGGCAACGTCCTGCTGACCAAGGGCGTGCTACCGCCGGAAACCGCGGCATGATCCGTGTCGATGCACACCATCATGTGTGGCAGATCGCACGCGGAGAATACTCGTGGTTAACGCCCGACCTGCCGATCCACCGTGACTATACGCTGGACGACCTTCGCCCGCTTCTCGGCGATGTCAATGCGACGGTCCTGGTGCAGGCGGCGGCAACCGAGGCGGAAACCCATTTCATACTCGAAGTGGCAGACAAATCGGCGGGACTGGTGCGTGGCGTGGTTGGCTGGACCGATTTCGCCAGTCCTGGGGCACCAGCCCGCATGGGAGCCCTGGCGCGCAATCCGTTGCTCAAGGGCATGCGCCCGATGTTGCAGGACATCGGAGAGACCGACTGGATCCTTCGAAGGGAATGTCAGCCTTCGATCGAAGCCCTGGTTGCGGCAGGGCTGCGCTTCGATGCGCTGATCCAGCCGCGCCACCTTCCAGTCCTGCTGCGGCTTTGCGGACGCCACCCGAGCTTGCGCCTGGTGATCGATCATGGCGCCAAACCCGCGATCGCGCGCGGTGCGTGGCAACCCTGGGCGGACGACCTCGCCCGCGTCGCGAGCGAAACGTCGGCATTTTGTAAGCTATCCGGCCTGGCGAGCGAGGCATCGGCCGAATGGCAGCCGGACGACTTGCGACGCTATGCAGATCACATTATTGTTTGTTTCGGCAGCAATCGTGTCATGTGGGGCAGTGATTGGCCAGTGGTCGAACTTGCCGGCGGCTACACTCGGTGGCGCGACACAACGTTTTCGTTGCTCAAGCAACTGTCCGCCGCGGAACAGGATGCAATTCTAGGTGGCACAGCTAACGAATTTTACGGCCTCGCGCCCCTCTAGCGAATTCCGGCGAAATAACGTTACTGTCCCTGCGGGTTGAAAGGGCAAAAAATGAACGATTCGAGTGACGACCAAGTCCTCGGGCTGACGGCGCAGATCGTGTCGGCGCATGTCCGGCACAATTCTGTTGCGCCGGACGCTCTGCCTGGGTTGATCCAGGAAGTTTACCGCGCGCTGACCACGGTCGGACAGCAGACAGCACCTGCCGAGAAGCCGGAACCAGCGGTGCCGGTCAAGCAGTCGATCCGCCAGGATCGGATCATCTGCCTGGAGGACGGCAAGGGCTTTTCGATGCTGAAGCGTCACCTCATGACAGATCACAAATTGACGCCGCAGCAGTATCGCGAGAAGTGGGGTCTGCCGCGCGACTATCCGATGGTCGCCCCGAATTATGCACAGACGCGGTCCGCATTGGCCAAGAAGATCGGCCTGGGACGCAAAGCGGGACGCCCGGCGAAGAAGGCCGCCGTCCGCCGCAAGCGCGCCTGAAGCCGTGCGGCCCGCCGCCATGGGGTGATCCGCGTCACGCCAACGATCGCGATCGACGAACGAGCCATCGTCGAGACTTTCGTGCGAGCGTCGGGACCAGGCGGGCAGAACGTGAACAAGGTCGCGACGGCCGTACAGTTGCGGTTCAATCCGGCGCTCGCCGCGCTGCCGCAAAACGTGCAGGCGCGTCTCGTCGCGCTCGCGGGCAGGCGCGTCACGCAGCAAGGTGAGATCCTGATCACCGCGCAG
>DASSRN010000292.1:0-4295 GCA_035701785.1 Acetobacteraceae bacterium
CCGCTGGCATAGCTGAGCTTCCATCGTACGGGCTGATCGCGGCGCTCCACCCGGTGGTGGGGCGCCGTTCTTTCATCCCCATGTTCCACCGCATTCACATGGCTCGCCGCCTCGCCCGCGGACTCGGTGCGGCGTATGCTCCCGGCCGTCGTGAACACCATCGATTCGCCCCTTCTTGGCCTGTCGCAGCGCCTGCCGCCGTCCAACGTGCAGGCCGAACAGGCGCTGCTTGGGGCGCTGCTGGCGAACAACCGGGCGTATGAGCGGGTCTCCGAGTTCCTCGCGCCGGAGCACTTCGCCGATCCGATCCACGGCCGCATCTTCCAGGCGATCGTCCGGCGCGTAGAGGGCGGTCAGCTCGCCGATGCGGTGACGCTGAAGGCCGAATTCGAGCATTCAGGCGTGTTGGAGGAGGTCGGCGGCACCCCCTACCTGGCGCAGTTGCTCAGCGCGATGGTCGGCATCATCAACGCCGGCGAGTATGGCCGCGCGATCCACGACGCCTGGCTGCGCCGCCAGCTCATCGATATCGGCGAGACCGTCGTCAACAACGCGTTCGGTGCCGAAGCGGAGCTCGACGGTGCGAAGCAGATCGAGGCGGCGGAGCATTCGTTGTTCCAGCTTGCTACGGATGGCGCGGCTCAGGGCGGTTTCGTTGCTTTCGACCGCGCGCTGACCGAGGCGATCCACGGCGCGGAGCGCGCGTTCAATCGCACCGGCCATGTCTCGGGGCTTACCACCGGGCTGCGCGACCTCGATTCCAAGATGGGCGGGATGCACCCTTCGGATCTTGTGGTGCTGGCGGGTCGGCCGGGCATGGGCAAGACCTCGCTCGCCACCGCGATCGCGTTCGGTGCGGCGAAGTCCCTGCTGGCCGAGGCGCGGCAGAACGACCCGAACGCGATGGCGAAGCGCTGCATCGGCATCTTCTCGCTGGAAATGAGCGCCGAACAGCTGGCGACGCGGCTGCTGAGCGAAGAGTCGCGAGTGTCCAGCGATCGCATCCGCCGCGGCGACATCAGCCAGCGCGACTTCGACAAGTTCGTACAGGTATCGCGCGAGATCGCGTCGCTGCCGATCGAGATCGACGATACCCCGGCGATCACGTTGTCGGCGTTGCGCACGCGGGCGCGGCGGCTGAAGCGCACCAAGGGGCTTGCGCTGATCGTGGTGGACTACCTGCAGCTGATGCGGCCGGCGGCAGGCACCAGGCCGGAAAGCCGCGTGCTGGAGATCGGCCAGCTGACGCAGGGACTGAAGGCGATCGCCAAGGAGCTGGATGTGCCGGTATTAGCGCTGTCGCAGCTGTCGCGCGCGGTGGAGAGTCGCGAGGACAAGCGGCCGCAGCTGTCGGACCTGCGCGAGTCCGGCACGATCGAGCAGGACGCCGATGTGGTGATGTTCATCTATCGCGACGAATACTACCTCGAGCAGCGCATGCCGAAGCTCGCCGCATTCGACAACGAGCAGAAGTTCCAGGCGGCGCATGACGAGTGGCAGACGCAGATGGACCGCACGCACAACCAGGCGGACCTGATCATCGCCAAGCAGCGCCACGGCCCCACCGGCACGATCCAGCTGTTCTTCGAGGCTGAATTCACCCGCTTCGCCGATCTCGATCGGATGCACTCGGACCATGGCGGCGGCTGACCGCGCCGGCGCGATCCTGGAAGTCGATCTCGGCGCCATCGTCAGCAACTGGCGTCTGCTGAAGGAGCGCCACCCCGCAGGACCGGTCGCCGGTGTGGTGAAGGCGGACGGCTATGGGCTGGGCGCCGGTCCGGTCGCATCAGCGCTGTATGCCGCAGGCTGTCGGCACTTCTTCGTCGCATTGCTGGACGAGGCACTGGCGATATGCAAGGCGGTGCCCGATGCGATGGTCGCCGTGCTGGGCGGTCTGATTCCCGGTAGCGAGGGCGAGTTTCTGGCGCACGATGTCGTGCCGGTGCTTGGTTCGCTGAACGAGATCGATGCCTGGACCGCGCTGGCCCGGTCGATGGGACGTGCGCTGCCCGCACTCGTGCACATCGATACCGGCATGTCGCGGCTCGGTCTCGACGCGCGTGAGTTGGTGGCGCTGCAGCAGGACCATGCGCGACTGGCGGGGATCGATCTGCGCTACGTGATGACGCATCTGGTCGCCTCCGAGGTCGCCGCCGACCCGCTCAACCATGCGCAGCGCGAACGGTTCGCCATCGCCTGTGACCGGCTGCCGCGGGCACCGCGCAGCTTCGCCAACTCGTCGGGCATCTTCCTGGGCGACGGCTGGAGTTCCGACCTGGCGCGGCCGGGCGCCGCGCTGTACGGCATCAACCCGACGCCCGGCTCGGCCAATCCGATGTGGCCGGTGGCCCGGCTGCGGGCGCGGGTGCTGGCGGTGCGTGAGGTCCCGACGGGAACCGGTGTTGGCTACAATGCGACGTGGCATGCATCGCGACCGACGCGTGTCGCCACTGCCGCGATCGGCTACGCCGACGGTCTGCACAGAAGCTTGTCCAACCGCGGCCGGGCGTTCTTTGACGGCAAGCCGGTCCCGCTGGTAGGGCGTGTGTCCATGGACCTGACCACGTTCGACGTGACCGAGGCTCCGGGCGTGGTTTCCGGCTCGTGGCTGGAGATCATCGGGCCGGCGCAGACCGCCGACGATCTCGCGCTTGCTGCGCGGACCAACGGCTACGAGGTGCTGACCTCACTCGGCCGTCGGTTCCACCGGACTTACACGCCCGCGTGAACGTGCTGCTCGACAGCGTCGCCGCGGTCGGTCGCGGCGTGATCGGCGCGTGCCGTGTCGCCGGGTCGATTGCGCTGTTCGCACTGTCGGGGCTGTCGCATCTGCTGCGGCCGCCGTTCTATGCGCGGCTGTTCCTGCGTGCGCTGCTGGAGATCGGCTACTTCAGCCTGCCGGTTGTCGCGCTGACGGCGATCTTCACCGGCATGGTGCTGGCGCTCCAGTCCTACACCGGCTTCGCGCGGTTCTCCGCCGAGAGCGCGATCGCCAATGTGGTGGTGCTGTCGATCACGCGCGAACTGGGGCCGGTGCTGGCCGGACTGATGGTGGCGGGCCGCATCGGCGCGGCGATGGCCGCCGAGATCGGTACGATGCGCGTCACCGATCAGATCGACGCGCTGTCGACGCTGTCCACCAATCCGATGAAGTACCTGGTGGCGCCGAGGCTGCTCGCGGGGATCGTGGCGCTGCCGCTGCTGGTGGTGGTCGCCGACATCCTGGGCGTACTCGGCGGCTTCGTCGTAGCCACGCTGAAGCTTGGGTTCAACGTCGGAACCTATCTGCGCAACACGCTGGACTTCATGCAGGCGATGGACGTGACCTCGGGCCTCGCGAAGGCGGCGGTGTTCGGGTTTTTGATCGCGCTGATGGGCTGCTATCAGGGCTACAACAGCCGTGGCGGCGCCGAGGGCGTGGGTGCCGCGACGACGGCGGCAGTGGTCAGCGCGTCGATCCTGATCCTGGCGTTCGACTACGTGCTGACCGAGATGTTCTTCGCGCGATGAACGCGGCCACGCCGAAGATCCGCGTGCGCAACCTGCGCAAGTCGTTCGGCGAGAAGCTGGTGCTCGACGGCATCGACCTCGACATCATGCCGGGCACCTCGATGGTGGTGATTGGCGGCTCGGGTACCGGCAAGTCCGTCCTGCTCAAGTGCATTCTGGGACTGCTGGAACCGGACAGTGGCGTCATCGAGATCGATGGCACTGACATCCTCCGGCTGCCGCGTCACGAGCGGGAAGCGGTGCGTGCGCGCATCGGCATGCTGTTCCAGAACGGTGCGCTGTTCGACAGCCTGCCGGTCTGGGAGAACGTCGTGTTTCGTCTGCTTGCGCAGCACCGCCTGCGCCGCGCCGAGGGACCGGAGCGGGCGGCGGACTTCCTCGCCCAGGTCGGTCTCGCCGCCAGCGTCGGTGCGCTGTATCCATCGGAACTGTCCGGCGGCATGCAGAAGCGCGTGGCACTAGCGCGCGCGATCGCGGCACGGCCCGACATCATGTTCTTCGACGAGCCGACCACCGGACTTGATCCGCGCAGCCGTCGCGTCATGTGGCAGATCGTCAAGGACCTGACCAGGAGCGGCGTCACGATCTTCCTCACCACCCAGTACCTGGAGGAGGCCGACCAGCTCGCCGACAACGTCGCGATCATCGACAGCGGCCGGATCGTCGCCGAAGGCACCCCGGACTCGCTCAAGTCCGAAATCGGCAACCCCCACATCCAGCTGCAGCTGGCCGACGGCTCGGTCGCCGAGGCGGAGCGGGCCTGCGCCGAGATCGGCCGGCTG
>DASSRN010000293.1:0-5084 GCA_035701785.1 Acetobacteraceae bacterium
CTCGGCATCACGATGCGGATCAACGGGGCGTCGCCGAAGCTCAGCATGGATCAAGTGCTGGAGGCCGAGCGCCTGGGTTATGTTTCGGTATGGTCGGGCGAGGCATGGGGCACCGATGCGGTGTCGCCGGTAGCCTGGGTGCTGGCGCGCACGTCGAAGATCAAGGCAGGCACTGCGATCATGCAGATGCAGGCCCGCACGCCGTCGTGCGCAGCGATGACCGCGATGACGCTGCATGCGCTGTCCGGCGGTCGGTTCCTGCTGGGCGTGGGGCCGTCGGGGCCGCAGGTCATCGAGGGCTGGCATGGTGTGGCGTACGGCAAGCCGCTGGGCCGCACGAAGGAATACATCGCGATCATACGTAAGGCGCTGGAGCGCGAGGCGCCGCTGACCTGGCATGGTGAGCACTATCAGATCCCTTACGCCGGACCCGGTGCCACCGGACTGGGCAAGCCGCTGCGCAGCATCGTGCATGGCGATGCGTCGATGCCGATCTACACCGCGTCGATCACGCCGGCCGGGCTGCGCACCGCGGGCGAGGTGTCCGATGGCACGCTGCCGATCTGGTTCTCGCCGGAGCAGGCGGACCAGGTGGTGCAGCCGATCCTCGACGGCCGCGCCAAGGCGGGTCGGCCGCGCACGCTGGAGGGCTTCGATCTTGCGCCGTATGTGAAGATCAGCATGGGCAGCGATCTTCAGGCGTGCCGCGATGCGTTGCGGCCGAACCTGGCGCTGTATATCGGCGGCATGGGGGCGCGGTCGAAGAACTTCTACAACGATTTCGCGGTGCGGCTTGGCTACGAGGAGGCGGCCGCGAAGATCCAGGACCTGTATCTGGACGGGCACAAGAAGGACGCCGAAGCGCTGGTGCCTGATCGGCTGATCGATGAGATCGCGCTGGTGGGTCCGCCGGAGCGCATCAAGGATCGCTTGCAGGCGTGGCAGCAGGTGGCGAAGGCCGGCAAGCTGACGACGATGGTGCTGACGGGCGCGTCGGTCGAGGCATTGCGCGTGGTGGCAGAGGCGGTGCTGTAGTCCAGCACGCAAGGAAAATGGAACCGCAAAACACGCAAATCACGCAAGAGGACGCCGCGAGGACAGGGTGAAACGCCCGCCCGAACGCGTCTGCTACCCTTTGCGTGTTTTGCGGTTCCATTTTCCCTGGCTTACTGCCGGCACAGCCTTGCCGATTAACGTGATGCCGGCTCGACAAAGCGGCATCGGCTGGTAGACGCCACCCATTCAGCTTCCTATCCTACCCGCCGGTAGGGAGTGGAATCGAATGAGCGGAGCAGGACCGGTCACGCTGGAGCGCAAGGGCGGCATCGGCGTCATCACCGTGAACTATCCGCCGGTGAATGCGCTGGGGCCGGGTGTTGCCGACGGCATCAAGGATTGCGTGACGCGCGGCAACCTTGATCCGGCGATCAAGGCGATGGTGCTGATCGGCGCGGGCCGAAGCTTTATCGCAGGCGCCGACATCCGCGGCTTCGGCACCAACCGACCGCGTCCGCCGCTTGGGCAGCGCGTCTACGACACGCTGGATGCGAGCGAAAAGCCAGTGGTCGCGGCGATCCATGGCTATGCGCTTGGCGGCGGGCTGGAGATTGCGATGGCCTGCCACTATCGCGTCGCACTGCCGAGTGCGCGCGTCGGGTTGCCTGAAGTGCTGATCGGCATCCTGCCCGGCGGCGGTGGCACGCAGCGGCTGCCACGGCTGGTCGGTGTGAAGGCGGCGCTCGACATGATCCTGACCGGTCGGCATGTGCCGGCGCCGGAGGCGAAGCAGCTTGGCATCATCGACAAGGTGATGCCGAATGGCTCTGACCTGCACGATGGTGCAGTGGACTTCGCTATCAGCATTGCAGGGGCGCGCCCGCTGCCGCGCGTGCGAGATCGCGCGCTGCGGCTAGACGATCCGGGGCTGTTTGACACGACGCGCAAATCGATCGCGCGCCGCGCACGAAACCAGAAGGCACCGTATCACTGCATCACGGCGGTCGAGGCAGCCTGCGCGCTGTCTTTCAATGAAGGCTGTGCGCGCGAGGCCGAACTGTTCACGGAGCTGGAGAACTCCGACGAAGCGCGGGCGCTGCGCTATGCGTTCTTCGCCGAACGCGAGGTGGCGCGGCTGCCTGATCTGCCGTCGGGCACGCCGGTGCGCGAATTCGCCAATGCAGCGGTGGTCGGCGCCGGCACGATGGGCGGCGGCATCGCGATGAGCTTCGCCGATAGCGGCATTCCGGTGAAGATCATGGATGCGACAGCGGAGTCGCTGGCGCGCGGCATGCAGCGCATCCGCGACAACTATGCGACGTCGGTGCGGCGTGGATCATTGGCCGAGGAGGAGATGCAGAGCCGGTTGGCGCGTATCGAGCCGGTGGATGGTTATGCGGACATCGCCGACTGCGACCTGGTGATCGAGGCGGTGTTCGAGGAGATGGACGTCAAGAAGCCGGTGTTCACGCGGCTGGACGAGGTGATGAAGCCGGGTGCGCTGCTGTTCTCCAATACCTCGGCGCTGGACGTTGATCAGTTGGCGGCGATGACGCGGCGGCCGCGCGATGTGGCGGGCACGCACTTCTTCAGCCCGGCCAACGTGATGAAGCTGCTGGAGGTGGTGCGCGGCAAGGCATCGTCGCCGGAGACGCTGGCGACGGCGATGCAGATGGGACGGCGGATCGGCAAGATCTCGGCGATGGCGGGCAACACCGACGGCTTCGTCGCCAACCGCTCGCGCGCGCCGTTCACCGCCGAGACGGTGATCCTGCTGGAGGAAGGCTGTCTGCCCGAGCAGGTAGACAAGGTGATGGTGGATTTCGGCTACCCGATGGGGCCGTTCGCCGTCGCCGATCTTGCCGGGCTCGATATCGGCTATGCCAGCCGCAAGCGCCGCGCGGCGGAGAATCCGAACTTCCGCAAGCAGCCGATCGCCGACCGGCTGGTGGAAATGGGGCGGCATGGGCAGAAGACCGGCGCAGGCTGGTATCGCTATGAGAAGGGCGACCGCACGCCATATCCCGATCCGGTGGTCGCCGGGATCATCAAGCAGGTTGGCGGCGAACTCGGCATTCCGCAGCGCGCGTTCACCGAGCGGGAGATATTGCGGCGGCTGCTGTTCGCCTCGGTGAACGAGGCGTGCAAGATACTGGAAGAAGGCAAGGCGTATCGGCCCAGCGATGTCGACGTGATGTGGCTGCACGGCTTCGGCTTCCCGCGCTATCGCGGCGGGCTGTTCTACTGGGCCGACGGCATCGGCGTGCGCGAGGTGTACAACCAGATCGCCGCCTGGCATCAGCAGTATGGCGATCGCTGGGCGCCATCACGGCTGCTGCGCGAGCTGGCTGAATCCGGCACGGCATTCCGCGAAGCCAAGGCTGCGGCGTTCGTGCCATAGGAGGGACCATGTCCGCCGTCATCGACGACCTGAATGATCTGTCGGACGACGACTTCCGCATGCATTTGCGGCAGTGGATCGAAGCGAACTATCCGCCGGAGATCCGCAATCCACCGCGGCGTCTGCACTATCCAGAGACGAAAGTCTGGTACCAGAAGCTGTCGCGCAAAGGCTGGCTGTGCCCCGGGTGGCCGAGGGAGTTCGGCGGCATGGGCCTGTCGCCAGGCAAGCAGCTTATTTTCATGGAGGAGAAGGAGCGGCACGGCTGCGCGCGGTTCAACGACATGGGTGTCACCATGCTGGGTCCGCTGCTGATCCGCTACGGCACGAAGGAGCAGCAGGACTACTACCTGCCGAAGATCCTGACCGGCGAGCACATCTGGTGTCAGGGCTATTCCGAGCCGAACGCCGGATCGGACCTTGCTAGCCTGCGCACCGAGGCGGTGCTGGACGGCGACGCGTGGGTGGTGAACGGGCAGAAGATCTGGACCTCGCTGGCGATGGACGCCAACTGGATCTTCTGCCTGGTGCGCACCGACAAGCAGGCGAAGAAGCAGGACGGAATCAGCTTCCTGCTGATCGCGATGGACACGCCCGGCATCACCGTGCGCCCGATCGCGAACATCGATATGGGCGAGGAGTTCTGCGAGACGTTCTTCGACGATGTACGGGTGCCGAAGGACAACATGGTCGGCCAGATCAACAGGGGCTGGACCATGGCGAAGAACCTGCTGGGGTTCGAGCGCATCGGGTCGGGGTCGCCGCGCCAGTCGTCCTATGCGCTGTCGCGGCTGCGCATGCTGGCCGAACGGATGGGCGTGTGGGAGGACGACGGATTCCAGGACCGCTACACACGGCTAAGGCTGGACCTCGAAGACCACAAAGCACTGTACAGCGAGTTCGTCGCCAAGGTTTATCGCGGCGAGCCGCTGGGTCCGGACGTGTCGATGCTGAAGGTGCACCAGACAGAGCTGTTCCAACGCATCACTGAGACGATGCTGGACATCGCTGGCGAGTTCGGCGGGCAGTTCGGGCCGCTGGATGGCAACCGTGAGTTGAACCCGGCGGGGCTGTTCATCCAGTCACGGCCGTCGACGATCTATGCAGGCTCGAACGAGATCCAGCGCAACATCCTGGCGAAGAACGTGCTGGAGTTGCCGGAGCGCTCCGCACGTTGACGCTCTGCAAACCACCGGCCTATCGTCGCAGGCGAAATCAAGTTTCGGGGCGCCACGAAGTCGGCCCCGCCGCAGGGAGGGCTGCCGAACGTGGAAGATGCTGCGCGCCTGTTGCAGCTTGTGGTCAACGGCGCAGCCGCCGGTTGCATCTATGGCCTGATCGCTCTTGGGTTCGTCCTGATCTACAAGGCGACCGAGATGATCAACTTCGCCCAGGGCGACATCATGATGCTGGGCGGGTTCTTCGCGTTCGCGCTGATCGCGCATTTCGGGCTGAACTACTGGGTGGGCGCGCTGATCGCGATCATGCTCACTGCCGCGTTCGGCTTTGCACTTGATGCGATCATATTGCGGCGGGTCATCGGGCAACCGCAGTTCGCGGTGGTGATGCTGACGTTGGGATTGGGCTTCATATTCCGCGCGTATGCGGGGATCATCTGGGGTTACGATTCCGTCGGCTTCGAGACGCCGTTCACCAACCGCACCATAAACCTGCACGGGCTGGTACT
>DASSRN010000294.1:0-12992 GCA_035701785.1 Acetobacteraceae bacterium
GCCGACCCAGTTCCAGGTCCTGCAGCGAACTCGGCTTGTGGTCTAAACTCCGCCCATGCGCGATGCGCTTCTCGTGGTCCGTGTCAGGCCGTGCGCCCAGTGCATTGGCCACCGCCGCCGCCTCATGCATGACCCGCCGCGCCGCAGCGACGCATTCCGGTTCCTGGAACAGATCGCGGATGCTCACCTGCGTCAGCACCGCCATCGGCGCGTTGCCGAGGTTGCCCAGCAGCTTGTTCCAGATCTCGTCGCGGATCGCGGTGCTGACCACGGCCTTCATACCGCCGCCATTGATGTGCGCGGCGATCGTCTGCACCCGCTGCGAGTCACCACCGTCCGGCTCGCCGAGGACCACGCGGGAGTTCGGGTTCTCCAGCTCGACCACGCCCGGCGCGATCACTGCGCTCGCGGCATAGACCACGCCGGCGATCGCGCGTTCCGGTCCGACCGCGCGCCATAGCGCATCGTCAGGATCGATCTTCGGCAGCCTTCGCCCTTCCAAGGCGCCGCCGATGCCATGGAAGTAGAACCACGGGATGCCGTTCATGACGAACGCAACCGGCGTATCGGGTTTCAGCAACGGTGCGATGCCGGCAGCGACCGCGGGCAGCGCCGGCGCCTTCACCGTGACCAGCACCGCGTCCTGTGGCCCCAACGCCTTCGGATCGTCGCTCGCCTGGACGCGCGCGTGCAGTTGGCCCTCGTGCGTGTGCACGGTCAGCCCGTTGCGCTGGATCGCCTCCAGGTGCGCGCCGCGTGCCAGCACGGAAACCTCTGCGCCGCCACGCGCGACACGTACGGCCAGATGGCCGCCGATCGCACCGGCGCCATAAACGCAGACCCGCATGCAAGCCTCCCCTCTCGGTTGCCGCGAGTCTGACGAGTGCGCCGGGCAGGCGTCAACCGCGTGGCTATTCCACCACGATGTCGCCGACCATGCCGTCCCAGTCGTGGTCGGCGCAGGTCAGGCGATATGTTCCGGCTCTGACCGGCATGATGTACAGATCCACCCCCGTTCCTGGCTGCAGCACCACTTCGGTGCCGCCATTCGCCAGGGCGCCGGGATCACGCGAAACCACGTCAGCGAAGAACTCGGGCGCAGTGAACTCGTGCAGGTCCTTACCGGTGTTCTCCAGCCGAAGCAGGTACGGCACGCCGTGCCGCAGGGTCAACCGATCCGGCACGAATTGGTCGTCTACCATGACCACGGTCAACTGCTCCGCCTGCGACCAGTCCACGCTGGACTGTGCCCGCGTCACCGTCGCGATCAGCGACGCGCCCACCACCAGCACGACCGGCCAGCGCATCTCAGCCCGCGACGGTGGGCAGGCCGACCTCGCGGCGTATGTCGTTGATGATCTGCAACACGCGCTGACGGTACGGCAGGTACTGCACGCCGAACTCCTGCACCAGACGCGTGTTGTCGATCAGGTAGTTGCCAGAGCTCGCCTTACCGCCGGTCTCGTGCTGGAAGGTGATCTGCGCGTCCGGCACGAATTCACGCACCATGTCGGCGATCTCGCCCAGGCTGATCGCGATGCCCCCCGAGTTGTACACCGCATGCTTCGGCTTGTCCGTAAGCAGCACGCGGGTGAACACCTCGGCGATGTCGTCCACATGGATCGGACAGCGCATCGCGTCCCGGTAGGGGAACGCGATCGGCTTGCCTTGCGCCGGCTGGGTGATGATGTTCACGTGATCGACCGACCCGCGCACCTTGTCCGGACCGGTCACGTTCGCCGGCCGGATCGCCGTGATCGTCATGCCGTATTTCTCGTTGTAGTCCTGCGCCTGCCATTCGTTGAAGATCTTGTGCATCGCATACTGCACTTCGCCGTGGCGGAAATCGTCCTCGGTGATCATCCGATCGCCGTAGTGCTTCTGCATCCCGTTCACCGCCAGCGAACTGGCGAACACCACGCGGTTAACACCGGCGAGCCGCGCTGCCTCGAAGCAGTTGTCCATGCCCAGGATGTTCAGCTTCAGCGCAACGTGCGGCGGGTGCTCGCTGCCCAGGAAATATGCCAGGTTCAGGATCCTGCTCGGCTTGGCACTGACGGTCGCCGCCATGACGTCGTCGAACGACGTCACGTCGCCGCGCAGCACGCGCACCTGCTTGCCCAGGTCGTGGAATGACGCCGCACCCGGATTGATGTCCATGCAGACGATCTCCTCGCCGCGCGCCGCCAGCAGCCGGATCACGCGCGGGCCGATGAAACCCGTGGCACCGATGATGAAGATCGACATGTCCGCTCCCTCCGGTATTCTGGCGCAAACGTAGCAACGCCGTCAGCGCCACGCCAGCAGCACGGAGCACACCCATGCGACCGCACGCCGAAGCGAAGATCGCCCGCCTGTCGGAATCAGAGTCCGTATCGTTCGGTCCGCTCGCGCACTACAACCGGCTGACAGGCGACGACGGGCTGCCGATCTTCACCGGCGTGCAGACCTGCAAGCCGGGCTACCAGACACCGCTGCACTGGCACCCCTATGTGGAATGCCTGTTCATTCTCGAAGACACCATGGAAGCCTGGCTGGAAGGCCACGAGGACCGGCCCTCGCGCCTGGAAGTCGGCGACATGATCGCGCTGCCCGCCTGCGTGCCGCACGTGTTCCGCAACGCCGGCGACGGGCAGTTGCGGCTGTTGGGCATCCACGGCTCGCCGACGCGGATCGTTCACCGGATCGAGGATTAGCTGTTCCGCGTCAGCCGCCGGATGACGAAATCCGTGTCCATCACGTCGCCGAAGATCGCGTAGAACGCCGCCAACGAGGCGTTGTGTTCCTCGATGGTCATCGCTGCATTGGCGTCGCTCACCATGATGGTCTTGAAGTTGGTCATCATCGCGTCGCGCGCCGATGACTCGCAGCAAACGTTGGTCACCGTGCCGGTGATCAGCACGGTGTCGAAACCTCGCGAATGCAGCCGATACGGCAGGTCGCATGTGCCTGGCAGGAAAGCGCTGAAGCGATACTTGCGCACGATCTCGTCTTCCGGCCGCACGTCGAGCTCCGCCCAGAGATCGTGGCCCTTTGTCCCCTCGGTCATGGCCGCGATCCGACGCTGCTGGTTCGCCGGCGTGAGCATTGCCTGCGCGTTGCTCCACTCGTACGCACCGCGGTCGTCGAACGTGTTCTTGATCCAGAACACACCGCCACCCGAAGCACGCACCGCCGCCGCCAGCCGGTTCACATTGGGCACGATGTCGCGCGCCATCGGGCACACCGCGTGGCCCACCGCATCATCCATGAAGGCGTTCTGCAGATCGACCACGATCAGCGCGGTGCGCTTTGGTTGCAGATCCGCATGCGGATGTTCGCTGCCGCAACGCGCGATCACGCGCTGCACGATGGCGCCTGGCGCCTCAAAGCCGTTCATCTGCAATCCCCCAGCTGCGTCCGTTGCAGCATCGGCCGGACCGGACCGCAGATCAACGCTGCTACAATTCTTCCACCTGCTCGACGCCCGGGACCACCTTCAGTGCCTGCGCCAGACGCGGCGTCACGTTGAAGCCGCCGGGCAGCGCGATCTCCACGCTCTGCGTCGCGTCGAGCCGCGGCACCAGGATCACGCGTCCCTTGCCGCGTCCCTCGCGCCCTAGCAGGTCACGGATATGCGGGACCGAAGCAGTCTCGCGCAGCCACACGCGCATGGCAGCACCGGCATCCGCGGCGGCACGATCCAGCGACGTCACGTCCTGCGCGGTGATCCGCAGCGACTCACCGTCCTGACGCAGATCGGCGGTCACCAGCACATTTGCGCCCGTCACGATCAGCTCGCGAGACCGCCCCAGCACCTCGGAGAACAACGTGACCTCGCACGAACCCGACGCATCGGTGATGCGCACCCAGGCCATCCGGCTGCCGGTGCGCGTCACACGCTCCTTTTGCGCCGCCACCATTCCGGCCAGTCGAACACGCGTCACGCCGGCCTGCGCGCTGGTCTCAACCTGTGCGCACGCGGTGGTGCCGAGGCGCCGCAGCGCCTTGGCATAAACGTCGAGCGGATGCGCCGTGAGATGGAAGCCGATCGCCTCGGCTTCAAAGTTCAACCGCTCCATCGGCGGCCATTCCGGCATCTCAGGCAGATGCAGCGTCTCCTTTGCGCCGCTTACCGCTGCACCGAACAGCACAGCCTGGCCGCTCTCCTTCTCCTCTACATTCGCCTGCGCTCGACGCAGGACCGCCTCCGCGCCGGCGAACAGCCGCGCCCGGTTCTGCTCCAGGCAATCGAACGCTCCGGCCCTGATCAGATTCTCCAATTGCATCCGGTTGATCTGGCGGGGATCGACCCGCGCCGCAAAGTCCGCAAGATCGGCAAACGGTAAGCTGCCCCGCGCTGCGGTCAGCGCCTGCATGGCGGCGAAGCCCACCTTCTTCACCGCCGCCAAGGCATAGCGGATCGCCAGCGTGCCATCTTCCGCGCGCTCCACCGAGAAGTCGGCACCCGAGCGGTTGATGTCCGGCGGCTCGATGCGCAGCCCCGACCGCGACGCCTCCTCGCGCAGCGCCGCAAGCCGGTCGGTGTTGCCCAGCGCCAGGCTCATGCAGGCGGCGATGAACACTTCCGGATGGTTCGCCTTCATCCATGCCGTCTGATACGCCACCAGCGCATAGGCCGCCGCGTGAGATTTGTTGAAGCCATAGTCAGCGAACTTCGCCATCAGCTCGAAGACTTCGGTAGCCTTCACCTCGGGAATGCCGCGCGCCACCGCACCGCTGACAAAGGTCTCCCGCTGCGCCTCCATCTCCGAGCGGATCTTCTTGCCCATCGCACGGCGCAGCAGATCGGCACTACCCAGACTGTAGCCCGCCATCTTTTGGGCGATCTGCATCACCTGTTCCTGGTAGACGATGATGCCGTAGGTCTCGCTGAGGATGTCCTGCAGCAGCGGGTGCGGCGCCTGCCAGGGCTCGCCGTGTTTGCGCCGGCAATAGTCCGGGATATTGGCCATCGGGCCAGGCCGATACAGCGCCCCCAGTGCAATCAGGTCGTCGAACCGGTCGGGGCGCATCTGCCGCAGCGCATCGCGCATGCCCTGGCCTTCGAACTGGAACACCCCGCCGGCATCGCCGCGCGTCAGCATCTCGTAGGTCCGAGCATCGTCCAGTGGCAAGCGATCGAGATCGACGTCGATACCAAGACCGCGCAGTATGCCGACTGCGCGTTGCAGAATCGTCAGCGTGGTGAGGCCGAGGAAGTCGAACTTCACCAAGCCCGCTTGCTCGACATGCTTCATCGAATACTGCGTCACCAGCAGGTCGGAGCGGGGATCGCGATACAGCGGCACCAGTTCCATCAGCGGCCGGTCGCCGATCACCACCCCGGCAGCGTGCGTGCTGGCGTGGCGGTACAGTCCCTCGATCTGCAGCGCGATCTCAAGCAATCGCGCCACCCCTTCATCCTCATCGCGCATGATCTGCAGGCGCGGCTCGCCGGAGATCGCCTGTTGCAGATTGACCGGATGCGCCGGATTGTTCGGGATCAGTTCGGCGACCTTGTTCACCTGCCCGAACGGCAATCCCAGCACGCGCCCCACGTCACGCACCGCGGCGCGCGCCTGGAGCTTGCCGAAGGTGATGATCTGCGCGACGCGGTCCGCGCCGTACTCGCGGCGCACATAGTCGATCACCGCGTCACGGCCTTCCTGGCAGAAGTCGATGTCGAAGTCCGGCATCGACACGCGCTCCGGGTTCAGGAAGCGCTCGAACAGCAGATCGAAGCGGATCGGATCCAGATCGGTGATGGTCAGTGCCCAGGCGGCAACGGATCCTGCGCCGGACCCGCGGCCAGGACCCACCGGAATCCCCTGCGCCTTTGCCCACTGGATGAAGTCAGCGACGATCAGGAAATAGCCTGCGAACCCCATCGAGCCGATAACCGACAGCTCGTAATCCAGCCGTTCGCGATAACGCGCACGGGTCGCATCATCGGCACCGATCGCATCCATGCGGCGACCAAGGCCCTCGATCGCCATTGCGCGCACTGTTTCTTCCTCGGTGCTGCCTGTGCGCACCTTGGGCGAGACCGGCAACAGCGGCTTGCGCGTCTCCATCATCACTGCGCAGCGCCGCGCGACCGCCAGCGTATTGTCGCACGCCTCCGGCAGATCGGCGAACAGCATCCGCATGTCAGGCGCCGGCTTGAACCAGTGCTCCGGCGTCACCCGCCGCCGATCAGGTTCCGACAGCAGGCGTCCGTCCGCGATCGCCAGCAGCGCATCGTGCGCCTCGTACATCGCTGGCGCCGCGAAGTAGCAATCATTGGTCGCAACCAGCGGCACGCCAGCAGCATCCGCCAGCGCGATCAGCCCAGGTTCCAGCGCGCGCTCGCGATCGACACCGTGGCGGTGCAACTCCATCGAGACGCGGTCCGGAAACGCCTCGATCATCTGCGCCAGCAGGCGTTCCGCCTCAGGCTTCTGCGCGTCGCCCAGTAGGCGCGCCAGCGGCCCGGTCGCACCGCCAGTGAGCAGGATCAGTCCCCCGCTGTGCTCAGCAACGACATCGATTGCGAGTTGCGGCTTCAGCCCTGGATCAGTGGCGAGAAAGCCCTGCGACGACAAACGCTGAAGATTCGCCAGTCCTTCGGCATTCTGTGCCAGCAGCACGATCGGATCAGGGGCAAGCCGCGCGTTGTCACTGCGGCTGAGCGCGATCTGGCAGCCCACGATCGGCTGGATGCCCTTGCCGGCGCAGGCCTGGCTGAACTCCAGCGCGCCGAACAGGTTAGCCGTATCGGTGATCGCCGCCGCCGGCATGCTCGCCTCGGCCGCAAGCGCTGGGATCTTGTCCGCCTTGATCGCGCCCTCGCTGAGCGAATACGACGAGTGGACGCGCAGATGGACGAAATCGGCGTGGGGCATGCGAGGAGTATGTAGACCGGCGGTCGAGTCTGGCGAAAGAAGGACTAGGGCTTCCCTCTCTGAAACCCGCCAGGGGCGCGGCCCGCGCCGCGACCGTCTGATTTAGGCCGGACGGCCGCGACGCGACGCATCAGGCCAGAAAGCTGATCGACAGGGGACGATGCACGTGCCCTGCGTCGCGCTTCACCGCAATCCGTGCGCGCTCCTGCCAGGCGCGCCTTGCAAGCTCGCCGATCCGCGGCTCGTGGCTTCGGAAGCGCCGCACGGCGCCTTCCACCGCCTCCAGCGTAAAGCCTTCGAAGTCGCCAAAACGATCGTAATGCAGCGCTTCAACCTTGCCGACGAACTCGTCGTCCTCGCAAGACGCGGCGATCGTGACCCGCACCTTCTCGGCGGCGATGCCGTTGGCGACGACGACGAGATCCCAGTGTCCGTGTGGCAACGATGCGGGAATGTCGATCCTGCAGTGCTGCAGGTCGGCGGGCGCATGCCGCCCGGTAGCCACACCCATTGTCGAGAAATCATGGCTGCGGAGTACGCCACCCGACCGGAGCCGTGATGCGTAAGGCGGACGATGGGATAGTTGGTCGCCATGCCGCCGTCGTCGCCATAAATGACAGCCTGCGACAGCCCGTTGATCTGCGTACCCGACAGCCGGTAGCTGTGGCCGGGAACCATGCACTCGGCGACGTCGATATGGGCGGGCCGCCAGGTGTGATGCGGCAGTCCGCTGGCAGGATCGGGCGTGTAGAGGAACAGATGGTTCGACTGTGCGCTGCATAGCAACTGACCAGTTGGCAGCAGCAGGAAGGCGGACTGCCAGGTGAAGTTCCCCGCTGGCAGCGTCGGCTGTGCGTCAAGTTTCGGCAATGTGACAGCCGGAATATTCGGATCGAATTCGAGGAACACCGGATCGCGCGAGAAGAACCCTCCGCCATCCGGTGCCGTGGTGCCGGCGAGACAGACGACCTTGCCACTCGGCAGCAGACACGCCGGTGCATCGAGCGTGGTGAGCGTCGGCCAGAGCGGGCTGCCGCTGGTGTCATTTGGGAACACCGGGCCCGCGGTCCAGGAGCCGGGCGAATTGATGTGCGGACCCGGCGTGAAGAGCGCAGTCTGGCCGCTGCCGCCAATCGCGAACACCCGGCCATCGGGCAACAGGATCGACGGCCCGATCTCGAACACGCCGACGCCCAGAAGCGTGTCGATCGCCAGCGATACCGGCACATCCTGCACATGCAGCCACTCGTCGAGCAAGGGCACGTAGCGCTGCGCCTTGGGCTGGTCCCGCACCGATGGTGCGAGGACGCTGCCGTCGCGCAGCAGCACGAAAGTCTCCTCTTCGAACGGGTCGGTCTTGTCGGTGGTGGCCAGCGTGCCGAACCGACGGCCTGCCTCGACCCAAGTATCGTTGTGCGGATCCCAGATGGCGGTGCGCTTCGACCAGCTTGACGGTGGACCCGATGGAGTGGCGCCACCGATAAGGACGCGACCGTCGGCGAGCACCGATCCGTTGCAGTCGCCGCGTACGAAATCGAAGCTCGCCGGCTTGCTGATGTCGCTCCAGCTGTTCGTCACCGGGTCGAAGATCTCTCCGGTCGGCGTGTCCGATCCAGCCGTGGAATCCTCGCCGCCGATGACGAAGACACGGCCGTCGCGCAACACGCCCGAGGCGAACCACTGCCGCGCAAATTTCATATCGAGTTGCGGCGACCAGCTTCCGGTTTCGTATCTGCCGGCACTGTCGGGGGTCAGTCTGCGCCACTGGCTTGCGTTGGCGAGCGCACTGGTGAAGCCGTTATGCACGAGCACCGAGCCATCGGTGAGCAAGAGCATGATATCGGCGGTGAAGGTGCCGGTCGACGAATCCGGCACTGCGAACGTGGTCCATGTTCCGGTCACAACGCTATCCTCCGTGCTGATTCCTTTTGCGCGCAGCCATGCCCTGCGTGAGAGCGCGCGGTCGTTTGGCGGCAATCGTCACGGATAGGCGGTCGCAGTCCGGATTGCAGTGATCCGGTGCACAGTAGCCACTGGCTCTCTGTGTAGGCCCGTACTGGAAAGTAATGGATGCCCTGCGCTATGCCGCCCGGAACTTCAGAGCGGCACCACCCGCCCGTCGCGCAGCGTGACCGTGCGGTCCATGCGCGCCGCAAGGTCAGGGTTGTGCGTTGCGATCAGTGCCGCGAGTTTCTCCTGCCGCACCATGGCCAGAAGTTCGCCAAACACCACCTCGGCCGTTGCAACGTCGAGATTTCCCGTGGGCTCGTCCGCCAGCAGCACCCGCGGCGCATTGGCCAGGGCGCGCGCGATCGCGACGCGCTGCTGTTCGCCACCCGACAGCTTGCCCGGCAGGTGATGCGCCCGCGGCTCCAGCCCGAACGACGCGAGCAGTGCCCGCGCGCGCTCGCTCGCCGCCTTGCGCGAAGCGCCAGCGATCATCTGCGGCAGCACCACATTCTCCAGCGCCGAGAATTCGCCCAGCAGATGATGGAACTGGTAGACGAAGCCGATCGTGTCGCGGCGGATCGCAGTGCGCGCCGCATCTGCCAGCGCTCCGGCATCGCGCCCCTCGACGAAAACCGAGCCGCCGTCAGGCTTTTCCAGCAGCCCCGCAAGATGCAGCAGCGTCGATTTGCCTGCACCTGATGGCGCGACCAGTGCCACGATCTCACCCGCCTGCAGCGTCAGATCGGCGCCGCGCAGCACCGACAGTTCGCCGGCCTCGGTTCGATAAACGCGCCGCACATCGCGCAGCACCAGCGGGTCACTCATGCCGCAGCGCTACCACCGGATCGGTGCGCGCGGCGCGCCAGCTGGGGTACAGCGTCGCCAGCAGCGACAGCACCAGGCCGAGTGCCACCACGCGTGCGACGTCACCCCAGTCCACCGTGTCGGGCAGGGCTGTCAGCATGAACACCGAGGAATCGAACACCCGCCCGCCGGTGATGTCCTCCACCGCATGCTGCACCGCCACGATATTGCGACAGAACACCACGCCGATGATCGTGCCGATGATCGTGCCGGTGATGCCAACGAACGCGCCGCACATCAGGAAGATACGCAGCACCGCGCCGCTGTCCGCGCCGATGGTTCGCAGCACGGCGATGTCGCGCGTCTTGTCCTTCACCATCATGATCAGTGACGAGATCACGTTGAACGCCGCCACAAGCACGATCATGCCAAGGACAATGAACATCGTGTCCTTCTGCACCTGGAGCACGCTGATGATGGTGTCGTTGGCATGGCGCCAGTCGCGCAGCCAGACGTTGCGCCCCGCCAGCACCTGGCGCAGCGGCGGCAGCAGCGCGTCTACGTTGTCCGGCTGCGCCACGCGGATCTCGATGCCGGTGATCGCTTCCGGCTTCTGGAAGAACACCTGCGCCGCAGACAACGGCATGAATACGACGTTGTTGTTGTAGTCGTTCAGCCCGGCATCGAACACGCCCGCCACCTTGTAGGCGCGCACGCGCGGCACAGTGCCAAAAGCAGTGGCCGCGCCTTGCGGCGAGATGACGGTCAGCGGATCGCCGACGCGCAGGCGATAGAACTGCGCCAGCCCCACGCCGACCAGGATCGCATCATCACCGGTGAAGTCGTCCAGTTTGCCGGCAATGACGTGATCGCTCACCGGGTGCAGCGCGCGCAGGTCATCCAGCATCACGCCGCGCACCAGCCCACCGCGCGCCCCGCCCTTGTCGGTAGTCAACAGCGCCTGGCCGTCCAGCACAGGCAGCGCGCTGACGATGCCGGGAATGCCGCGGATCCCGCCAAGCAGCTTCTGGTAGTCGTCGATCTTCTCGCCAGCGAACGCCTCGACAGTGATGTGGCCATTGACGCCGAGTACGCGGCGTTCGAGCTCGGTCTGAAAGCCGCTCATCACGCTTGTCACCACGATCAGCGTAGCGACCCCAAGCGCGATGCCAACCAGCGAAAACACCGCGATGATCGAGACAAAACGCTCGCCCTTGCGTGCGCGCAGGTAGCGGCCCGCGACCGCGCGTTCAAACGGTCCGAACATGCCGGCTCAGCTGATCCGCGCCAGCGCTTCCTCGGGTGAATGCTCGCTCCGCTCACCGGACGCGCGCCGCTTCAACTCCACCTTGCCGGCAGCCGCGCCGCGAGGTCCGACAATGATCTGCCACGGATGGCCCATCAGATCCGCGTCGGCGAACTTCGCCCCTGCCCTCTCGTCGCGGTCGTCATACAGCGCCGTCGATCCGAGCTTCGCGTACAACGTCTCGCACATCGCATCGCACGCCGCATCGCCGCGCCGCAGATTGATGATCACCGCCTTGAACGGGGCGATCGCGTCAGGCCAGATGATGCCGGCCTCGTCGTGGCTCGCTTCGATTACCGCCCCGACCAGGCGCGACACGCCGACGCCGTAGCTGCCCATCTCCGGATGCACCAGCGTCCCGTCGGGTCGCGTCACCGTGGTGTTCAGTGCCTTGCTGTATTTCGTGCCGAAATAAAAGATGTGGCCCACCTCTATCCCACGCCCTTCGCGCCGGCGCGATGCATCGACCCTGTCCCATTTCGCCAGGTCGTGCTTCTCGTCGGTCGCGGCATACATCGAGGTCATCTGCCGAAAGAACGCCTCCAGGTCGTGCGCGTTGTAGTCAAACCGTGCGTTCACCCAATCGATCTTCTCAAAGTCGGCATCGTAAAACACCTGGCTTTCACCAGTCGGCGCCAGGATGATGAACTCGTGGCTCAGTTCGCCGCCGATCGGGCCGCTTTCCGCCTCCATCGGGATCGCCTTCAGTCCCATGCGCTGGAACGTGCGCATATAGGCCAGCATCATCGTGCGATAGCTCACCACCGCGCCCGCATAGTCCACGTCGAACGAATACGCGTCCTTCATCAGGAACTCGCGTCCGCGCATCACCCCAAACCGCGGCCGCACCTCATCGCGGAACTTCCACTGTATATGATAAAGTATCTGCGGCAGCTCACGGTAGGAATGCACCGATTGGCGGAACAGGTCGGTGATCACCTCCTCGTTGGTCGGACCGTACAGCATGTCTCTCTCATGTCTGTCACGAATCCGCAGCATTTCCTTGCCATAATCATCATAGCGTCCGCTTTCGCGCCACAGCTCCGCCGACTGGATCGTCGGCATCAGCACTTCCTGCGCGCCGGCCGCGTCCTGTTCCTCGCGCACGATCCGCTCGATGTTGCGAAGCGCTCGATAGCCAAGCGGCAGCCACGCATAGATGCCCGCCGAGGTCTGGCGCACCAGGCCGGCACGCAGCATCAGCCGATGCGACGCGATCTGCGCTTCGGCAGGCGTCTCCTTGATCGTTGGAATGAAGCTGCGGGAGAGACGCATCGCGTGGCTCGTCCATCGTGGTTGCGGGGCAGCGACCGTAACCGGGCGCGACGCGCTTCGCCAGTCTGCGACCATTCGCGGTTCACAAAATAATTGTGCGTCGCACAAGCCGTGCGGGAAACAAGCTTCTCACAGACTTCCGATTCCAGCACAAAACAGCGTGACATTTGATTAGCAAACGGTTAACTAGGCGGCGGGCCTAGGACGCCGTGTGGCGCAGGCTGGGTTTGGGGAGGAAACGCCGTCACACGGCAGGTCGGAGGAGTCCCCTCCTCCCTGACCGTGCTGGCGGCGTCAGTCCGATGGGGCCGCGAACCAGCCGTGGCGGAAGCTCACATAGTCGCTGGTGATCAATAGCCAGGCGCCGAACCACACGACACAAGCGACAAGCGTGGTCATTAGCACCTTCATCAGCAGTCGCGGGTGCTCCGGCGCGCCGCGCCAGCCGCTCTGCGCATCGGCGTCTTCCACAGGATGCGTGCCGATCGGCAGCACTGCAAACAGCACGGTCCACCAGATCAGGATGTACAGAACGATCCCGGTGAACCAGTTCATATTCGCAGCAGATGCACATCCACCAGCGGTCGCTTCTGCAGGCGCCGTCCGAGAGCGCGACGCAGAGCGGCCCGTGCGGCATCGGTCAGCGCTGCATCGTCGCGACGCAGCGTTGCCGGCAGGTCCTCGATCGCATCGGCGAACTCGCCGGTGACGCGGTCCAGCTCGGGATCATCGCTGTCGAACAGACCAGGGGCGCTGACGCGTGGCTCGCTGCGCAACCGGCCATTGGCATC
>DASSRN010000295.1:0-2559 GCA_035701785.1 Acetobacteraceae bacterium
GGCAGCGCGGACCGCGGGCGCGAGATGGACGCGCGGGTGACAGATGCGGCTGCCAATGTCGGCCTGGATTTTCGCCTGGACCAGATCGTGCGCACGCCGAACACGCTGGATGCGCACAGGCTGATCTGGCTCGCCGGCCGCGAGGACAGGCAGGATGCGGTCATGGAGGCGCTGTTCGCCGCCTATTTCACCCAGGGCCGCGATATCGGCGATCGCGACGTCCTGACTGATTGTGCGTCCGACGCGGGCATGGATCGCGCCTCGGTGGCAGAGTTCCTGGCCGGCGATGTGGCTGCGAAGGAGATGCTGGCAGCGGACCGCGCGGCGCGCGAAGCCGGCGTGAACGGCGTGCCGTCGTTCTTCTTGGACGGCTACGGTCTCTATTCCGGCGCGATGCCAGCAGAAACGATGGCCGAGGCGCTGCGCAAAGGGAATCAGATTCTCCGTCAACGCGCCGCTTGACACCAGGCCGTTTGCCGGGGCTTGGTCCGCCTTAGTTGAACCACTCAGGCGGGAGCGAGTTATGTCCAACGAGACGAAGCATCCGGAAACGCTGGTGCTGCACGCCGGCTGGCGGCGCGACCCGGCGACCAATGCCGTCGCCGTGCCGATCTACCAAACCACGTCCTATCAGTTCGACAGCGCCGAGCACGCGGCCAACCTGTTCGGGCTGAAGGAACTCGGCAACATCTACACCCGCATCATGAACCCGACGCAGGACGCGTTCGAGAAGCGCGTCGCGGCAGTAGAGGGCGGCGTGGCGGCGCTCGGTCTCGCCTCCGGCCAGGCAGCGTCGGCGTTCAGCGTGCAGAACCTGGCGCGGGCCGGCGACAACATCGTCAGCTCCACCGACCTGTACGGCGGCACCTGGAACCTGTTCGCCAACACGTTGAAGGACCAGGGCATCGAGGCGCGCTTCGTCGATCCGTCCGACCCCGAGGCGTTCGCGCGCGCCACCGACGACCGCACGCGCGCCTACTACGCCGAGACGCTGCCCAACCCGAAGCTGGTCGCGTTCCCGATTGCCGAAGTGGCAGCGATCGGCCGCAAGTTCGGCATCCCGCTGATCATGGACAACACCGCGGCCCCCACCATCGTGCGGCCGTTCGATCACGGCGCGGCGGTGGTGATGTACTCGACCACGAAATACATCGGCGGCCACGGCACCTCGATCGGCGGCGTGGTGATCGACGGCGGCAACTTCCCGTGGGACCAGCACAAGGAACGCCAGCCGCTGCTGAACACGCCCGACCCCAGCTACCACGGCGCGGTTTGGGCCGAGGCCGCCAAGCCGCTCGGGCCGATCGCTTATATCCTGCGCATGCGCGTCGTGCTGCTGCGCGACCTGGGTGCGGCGATGGCGCCGATGAACGCCTTCCTGTTCATTCAGGGCCTGGAGAGCATGCCGCTGCGCATGCGCGAGCACTGCAAGAACACGCTGGCGGTGGCGCAGTACCTGTCGGGACGCAAGGAGGTGACGCGGGTGATCCATCCCGCGTTCCACACCGGCGTCGGTGCCGAACGCACAGCGAAGTATCTGCCGCACGGGCAGGGTGGGCTGCTGGGCTTCGAGCTGGCCGGCGGCGTCGAAGCAGGGCGCGCCTTCATCGACGCGCTGCAGATGTTCTACCACGTGGCGAACATCGGCGACTCGCGCAGCCTGGCGATCCATCCGGCCAGCACGACGCACTCGCAGTTGACGCCGGCCGAGCAGCTGGCGACGGGCGTGACGCCTGGCTACATCCGGCTGTCGATCGGCATCGAGCACATCGACGACATCATCGGCGATCTGTCACAGGCGCTGGATGCGGCAGGCAGCGGGATGAAGGCGGCGGCGGAATAACGGCAGCCGCGCTCATCATCGGCTACGGCAACCCGCTGCGCGGCGACGATGCGGTGGGGCAGGTGGTGGCGCGGGCGTTCGCTGATGAGCCGGGCATGGACTGGCTTGCGTGCCATCAACTGACGCCGGAGCTGGCGGAACGGATCGCCGGCATCGATGCTGTCGTGTTCGTCGATGCAGCGGCCGGGCAAACACCCGGCAGCGTAGCGGTCACCGAGCTGCGGTCCAGCGGGCAGCCGACGGCGCTGGCGCACACCGCGGATCCGCCTGCGCTGCTTGGCTTAGCACGTGCGCTGTACGGGCACGCGCCGCACGCCTGGCTGGTCGCCATCGGTGCGGGCTCATTTGAACTGGGCGAAGGCCTGTCGGAGCCGGTCGCTGCTGTGGTACCGCATGCGGTGGCGGTGGTGCGCGGCCTGTTCCGTCATGGCCGGGCGCGGCCCGGCCATCCACGTCGTGACTGCTGATCGCTCGGAAGACGTGGATGGCCGGCACAAGGCCGGCCATGCCGAAAGAGGCGGGATCCGGTATCAGTTCCGCACTGAATCCAGCACCGCGCCGTCGGCTGCCACCAACTGCACCTCCACCGGATACTGCCCGGTCGCATGCGTCGAGCAGCTCAGGCACGGGTCGTAGGCGCGCAGCACCGCCTGAACCCGATTGAGCATGCCATCCTGCAGGCGCTTGCCGTCGACGAAGTGCTGGCTCACCTGCTG
>DASSRN010000296.1:0-4012 GCA_035701785.1 Acetobacteraceae bacterium
GTGGCCACCCGGCATGTTGCGGATGTGGCTCATGTCGCTGCCGTCGTCGTCGCCATGGCCCATCATACCGTTGCCGTGGTCGTTGTCGTTGCCACCGCCCATACCGTTGCCACCGCCCATGCCGTTGCCGCCGCCCATGCCGTTGCCACCGCCGCCGTTACCGGGGGTCGCGATAAAGTCGCTGGCGGACAGGCTGGTGATCCCGGCGAAGGTGATCGTGGTATGGTCGGACAGCGTGATGGTGACCGAACCGTTGGTCACCGTCTGGCTCTTCAGTGCGTTGTTGATCTCGTTCTTGCCGTAGCCCTGAAGGTCGATCGTGTCCTGGCCGCTGGCGAAGTTCTGGATCAGGTCGGTACTGCCGCCCTGGCCCTTCGTGAACACGAAACTGTCGTTGCCGCTGCCACCCAGAATGGTCGAATTGCCTGGGCTGGCAAAGAAGGTATCGTTGCCGCTCCCCGCGACCAGCAGGTTTCCGCCGGCGGAGCCGGCATGCACGACATCTGGCCCGGCTTTGGGGTCGATGCTACCGAAGAAGGTATCAGCGCCGCTGCCGCCGAATATCGTGGCGGATCCGGCGCCGGCGCCGACATAGAAGAGCTGGGATCCACCGAAGATCAGGTCGCTGGTCTTGCCGACGGCGGTGACCGTCGCCTGCCCCTGTGTGCCGGTTATGGTGTCGTTGCCAGTGGACTCCACGACACTATTTCCGCCGCCCAGCGAGATCTCGTTGTTGCCGCCCCCGGCACTGACCGTGTTGTTGCCGGACCCCATGATGAGGATCTGGTCGTCGCCGGTTCCGGTGTTGATCGACCAGCCGCCCGTATCGGCACCTTCGATCACAACCCGGGTGTTGCCGCCACCTGCCACTATCGTGCCGGAACCACTCGGTGCGAAGAAATTCAGCTGGCCGATGCTGGAAAGCACCGATTCGTCGGCCTCGCCGGAGCCGAACACGACCGACAGTGGCGCTGTGTCGATGAATGCCTTGTAGCCTGGCGGCAGGAAGGTCGTGCCGCTGTTCGTCTGGACGAACTGGCCGATCTGCCCGGGTGGCACCGGAGGAGGCCGGTTGTCTACATTGGTCGCCGGCGCGATCGTTCCGTTCTGCACCCCGGCAGTTATCGCTGCCGCGATCCGCGCCGCCAGAGCGGCGTTCGCTTCGGTGTCGAACTGCAACGTTACCGACTGCCCATTTGCCCCAGCGACGGTGACTATCGACATACCCAGATCTCCCCGACCAAAATCGAGGGAAGTCTGCGGGGCGGTTTGTTGCGTGGCAGAAGTAACTCGTTACAATCGCGCAAATCTGACGCGACTAACAAAAAGTTCAAAAACCAAAGTCACGCCGTTCAAATAGCGTTCATATCTCGCAAACCTGCCGTTCACATACCGACGTGAAATAACGTATGTTTTGCAGAAACCCGCCGTTCCATCACGCAAGTTCACGGTCAGAACCAATTAGAAATGAACCAGAACAGTCCGCAATCGACATTGGGTACGGTTCGAAACGGTCGGTGGGCTGGGCTGATGGAGGACGGTTCTGTGCCTCGCGGCCATCACAGCAGGCTGATTGCCTCGCAGGCCGGCGGTGGGCTACACAGCCCGGACCGCCGCGCCGCGGGTGTAGTTCAATGGTAGAACGGCAGCTTCCCAAGCTGCATACGAGGGTTCGATTCCCTTCACCCGCTCCAGGCTCACATCGGCGGAGCGACCCCGTCCTTCTCCACCGTCACGCGTCCGGCCGAAAGCTTCCCCTCAGCGTTCTTCGTCGCACCGAACATCACCCTGGCGCCGGGCTTCAGGTCGGCCCGGTCGGCCGGCGCGAAGGTCACGACCGGCACGCCCGGCGGCACCACGATCTTGTTGCTGTCGCCCTTGAACGACACGCTGAGCTCGCGGCCCGAGGCGGCGTCCACTGTGCCGGTGATCGTCCCGTTGGTCATCATGCTGTTGGGCTCGAGGTCCCAGGCGTAGTGTCCTTCGCCGGTGCCGCGCATCGTCTCGGGGAACACCAGCACCTCGATCGCCCGCAGTTCGCCGTTGGGCCCGGTCCGCGTGGCGATGCCGACAAAGCTTCCAGGCTTGACGTCGGCGAGGTCGAACTTCTTCACCGTCGCGACGGTAAGCGGGTCGTTCAGCGCGACGTCGACCTTGGCTCCCTCGCGGGTGGTGACGGCGAGCGTATTGCCGTCCAGCCCGGCGATGGTGCCGCGGATGCGGGTGACCGGCGCATTCTGCGCCAGGGCGGCGGTGGCGGACAGGCACGCGGCAAGCGCGAGCGGCATCAGGCGTGCAAACACTTTTCTCTCTCCCTATGGTCTGGTTGCGGCCGGATGATGGGGACGATCCGGCTTTCGGGAAGAGGACGCAACCGGCTATGCTCGCGCGCACGGAGGCGTGGCGATGGCACGTGCGGCTGCATCAGAGGTGGTGATCTATCACAATCCGGCCTGCGCCACGTCGCGCAAGGTGCTGGGCATGATCCGTGCTGCCGGCATTGAACCACGGGTGATCGAGTACCTGAAGTCGCCGCCCAGCCGGATCGAGCTGCTGGGCCTGCTTCGGCGGATGGACATGACGCCGCGCCAGCTGTTGCGCAAGCGCGGCACGCCCTACGAGGCGCTGGGGCTCGATGCGGAGCAGAACGATGAAGCGCTGATCGGCGCCATCCTGGCGCATCCCATCCTGATGGAACGACCGGTGGTGGTAGGCCCACGTGGGGTGCGCCTGTGCCGACCGCCGGAGCGCGTGCAGGAGGTCCTGCCAGCACGCTGATGGCGGGCAAGCTCGCGGCGGTGGCGTTGCGCCGGCAGGCGGTGCTGGGTTCACTGCTGCCGCCCACTACTTTGGCGCGCGCGATTGCCACAGCTGGCTTTGTCCAGGCGGATCCGATCCGCGCACCGGCGCGGGCGCAGGACCTGATCCTGCGCCATCGGGTCGCGGGATACCGTGCCGGCGACCTGGAACGCCGCTTCGCTCGCCTGGGACTGGAAGAGGACTTCCTCTACGCCTACGGCTTTATGCCGCGCGAGACGGCACGCCTGCTGCATCCGCGCGATCCGACGACGTCGGGGCGCCTGGAGGTGCCGGAGGATCTTGCCGCCCAGGTGCTGGCGTTCGTGCGCGAGCGTGGACCGACGCACCCCGTGGACCTGGCCGAGACGTTCGGTCGCGAGCGGGCGGTGAACGGCTGGGGCGGCCTGTCCAAGGCGACCACGCGCGTGCTGCAAAGCCTGCACTATCACGGGCAGCTTCGGGTGGCCGGACGCCGCCAGGGCATCCGCGTATACGAGGCGACCGTGCCGCATGGCGAGGCGCTGTCGCCGGACGAGCGCTGCCGCCGCATCGTGCGCCTGGTCCTCGGCATCCTGTCGCCGTTCTCGGAAGCCGGGCTGGCCGGCACCTTCAACCTGCTGGGCCGCGGCGCACCGGGCCTCGGCGGCTGGCGGCAGACGTTGGCAGCGCTGGTCGCTGCGGGCGAGGTGGAGACGGGCGAGGTCGATGGCGTGCGCTACTATTGGCCCGCTGGTGTCGCCGCGCGCCGTGGCGCTCCAGACGCGGTTCGGCTCCTGGCACCATTCGATCCGATCGTCTGGGAACGGCGGCGCTTCGAGCACCTCTGGGGCTGGGAGTACCGTTTCGAGGCCTATACGCGGCCACCGCAGCGACGGTTTGGCTACTACGCCATGCCATTGCTGTACGGTTATGACGTGATCGGCTGGGCGAACGTCGCGCTGAAGGAAGGTCGGCTGGACGCCGATCTGGGCTTTGTCGGGACGCGGCCGAAGGATGCTGCGTTCCGACGCGGGCTGGACGAGGAACTGGCGGCGATGGAAGGCTTCCTCAACAAGGAGAAGGCGTGATGCCGCCCAGGATCGGCTACCTGCTGCCGACGCGCGAACACATTATGGAGGGTCGATCCGAGGCGGCCCCGCTGCTGGCGCTCGCCGAGAGGGCTGAGGCGCTGGGCTACTCATCGGTGTGGGTCGGCGATTCGGTGCTGGCCCGG
>DASSRN010000297.1:0-8605 GCA_035701785.1 Acetobacteraceae bacterium
GAGCGCCGGGCGCTGCCGGCGATCGATGTGCCCAACCTGCTGTGCTACGAAGAACTGCTGGCTGCCGAGTCTGACGACTATCATTGGCCGGTGTTCGATGAGAACACCGCATCGGCGCTCTGCTACACGTCCGGCACCACAGGCAATCCCAAGGGCGTGCTGCAAAGCCATCGCTCCGCCGTGCTGCACAGCTTCTCGCTGATGGCGGCGGACACCATGGCGATATCGGCCCGTGACTCGCTGCTGCTGTGCGCACCGCTGTTCCATGTGAACTGCTGGGGCATTCCGTTCACCGCGGCGGGAACCGGAGCGAAGATGGTGCTGCCAGGTATGAAGTTGGACGGCGCCAGCCTGTTCGAACTGCTCCGCGACGAGGGCATCACCTTCTGCGGCGCGGTGCCGACGGTGTGGCTGACGCTGTTCGCCTGGATGGAGCAGAACCTCACCACCACCGACCAGCGCGGGCTTAAGCTGCGGCGCGTGCTGTCGGGCGGCAGCGCGGTGCCCCGCGTGGTGATCGAGAAGGCGCACGCCTATTTCGACGCCACTGTGCTGCATGCCTGGGGCATGACCGAGATGAGCCCCCTCGGCACCTGCGGCAGCCTGCTGGCGCGACACGTCGATCAGGACCTCGAGCAGCGGATACCAGTGCACCTGAAACAGGGACGCACGATCTACGGCGCCGAGGTCCGCATCGTCGACGACGATGGGCACGAGTTGCCGCGCGATGGTCGTTCGGTTGGCGAGATCCAGGTGCGCGGACCATGGGTGCTGTCAGGCTATTTCAACGGCGCCGGCGGCAAGGCAGTGGACGACGATGGCTGGTTCCGCACCGGCGACGTGGCGCATATGGACGCCGATGGCTTCATCACCATCACCGATCGCGCCAAGGATGTGATCAAGTCAGGCGGCGAGTGGATCAGCTCGATCGAGATCGAGAACCTTGCGGTCGGTCATCCGGGTGTCATGGAGGCCGCAGTGGTCGCCGCCCGCCATCCGCGCTGGCAGGAACGGCCGCTGCTGCTGGTGCATCGAAAAACAGGCGACGCGCTGAGCAAGGAAGAACTGCTGGCGTTCCTGGCCGACAAGATTGCGAAGTGGTGGCTGCCGGATGATGTCGTGTTTGTTGACGAATTGCCGCATACCGCTACCGGCAAAGTGCTGAAGACGCGGCTGCGCGAGCAGTACAGTGACTGGCTGGAGCGCGGCTAGGCGATCGCCTCAGCCAGCGCGGTCATGCTCGGCACCAGCAGGTCTGGCTGGTGCGGCGTCGCGCCGAACGGGCGCTGGCGGCGGTCGATGAACGCGGTGCGCATGCCGGCCGCCTTCGCGCCGATGCAGTCGAACGCGTGATTGGCGACGAACAGCACCTCGTCCATCCGCACCCCGACGATCTCGGCAGCCTTGGTGTAGGTCGCCACATGCGGCTTGAACGAATTGGCCTCGGCGACCGAGATGGTGCGTTCGAAGGCAACGCCGTGATACCGCTTTGCCGCCTCGAGCATGTCGGGATCGCCGTTCGACAGCACCACCAGACGATAGCGCGCACGCAGACGATCGAGCGCGGCGGGCACCTCGGGGAACGGCCGCAGGCGCACGATGTGCTCCACCAGCGCGCGCACTTCGTCCAACGTGTAGCTGATGCCGGCACGATCCATGACGAACGACACGGCGCGCTCGCCGATCTTGCGGTACGGCGTGTGCTCGCGATGTAGCAGCGCGTCGATCATCGAGTTCTCGAAATGCGTGCGCCGCCACCAGGTGACGAAGGAATTGGGATTGCCCTGCCAGCCCTTGGCCCTCAGGAACGGCGTGGCGGCCTCGACCAGGCCCGTCTGCATGTCGACCACGGTGCCGTACTGGTCGAACATGCAGACCTTCACGGTCGACTTCAGCTGTTCTGCGCTCACTGCGCCAGTTCAACCTGGCGCAGTGCGCGACGCAAGCCGCTCAGGCGCGCAGCGCCTCACGCTGTGCCGGCAGCAGCGACTGCAAGGCGCGTTCGAACTCCGCATCGGGGGCGCTGAACTGAACGTGCAGGCGCCCTTCGTGGTCGCGTTCCCGCACAGCGAACCGGGAACGCGCACCGCCCTGGCGCTCCAGGGCGATCGTGCCGGCAGACCCGCTGGCCTGCGCGCCATCCGACAGCGCGACAGCTCCGCCTTGGTGCGACAGGTCGCGAATCCGCGCGGCGAACCGCGTGGCATCACCATCGAAGGTGAGCGAGCAGGGTTCGTCCAGCGCCGTGCGAGCCTCCGAGCAGCGATCCGCCTCGGTGGTGGCGGTTCGCACCGTCTTCACCAGAGCGCCGCGCAATTGGGTGATATCGCCGGCAAGCGTGCCCGATACGACGCGCAGTTGGGCGGCCTGCTCGCCGGTGGTACGCGCCTCGCCTGAGACGTCGGCGATCCGGCAGGTGACCTCCTGGATCGCCGCACCGCTCTCCGCAACGTTGCGCGCGATCTCCTTGGTCGCGGAATTCTGCTCCTCGATGGCGGCAGCGACCGACACCGCGACCTGCGCCACCTCGTCCAGTATGTGGCCGATATCGGCAACGGCGCCGACCGCGGCGTCGGTGGCGCCGCGCAGACCGCTGATCTGCTGTGAAATCTCCTCGGTCGCCTTGGCCGTCTGCGACGCCAGCGCCTTAACCTCGCCGGCAACAACCGCGAAACCCTTGCCCGCCTCGCCAGCACGAGCCGCCTCGATCGTTGCGTTCAGCGCCAGCAGGTTGGTTTTGGCGGCGATATCGGCGATCAGCCGCACCACGGCGCCGATCCGTCCCGCCGCCTCCGACAGCGAACCAATCGTCTGCTGCGCTTCAGCTCCCTTCGCCGCGGCGCCGCGCGCCACGCTGCTGGCGTGCTCGACCTGCGAGGAAACCTCGTGGATCGCTGCCGCCAGCTGCTCGCTGGCGGATGCGACCACCTGGGCGTTCTTCATCGCCTGATCGGCAGCGCCCGAGACATGCTCAGCATTGGCGCTGACACGTTCGGCGGATGCCGCCATCGCATCGGCATCGCGTGCCATCGCTGTCGTGTGTTCCGCCACCTTCTCGACGGCGGCACCGGCCTCCTGCTCGATGGTTTGCGCCATCTGGTCCACGGTCTCGCGCCGCACGATGGCTGCCTTGCGCACGAACTCCGCGCGCTCCCACGATGCGTAGGCGAGGTGCGCGCGCATGGCCCGGAGCATGGCGGTCACATGGTGGAACTCACGCGCTGCCGGACGGGCTATCTCAGCCGTCAGGTCGCCGCGGATGATCCCGGTGAAATGTCCCTCGAGCTCGTGCGCGCAACGGCGGATGGCGGCCAGCAATGTCCAGCCCAACGCCACCACGGCCGCCATGCCGGCCACCGCAAGCACGACGCCCATGATAAGGTTGGACCGGAACGCTGCGGTGGCCGACGCGTAAGCTGCGTGCCCGGTGGCGATCTGCCGATCCACCAGTTCACGATTGGTGTCGAACACCGCCTGGAACAGCGGAGGCGCCTGTTTCTCGAACAGCGCGTTCAGCGCGCCGAGGTCACTGCGGTGGGCGAGCGCAAACGCCGGGTCGACGATGTCATGCTTTAGCGCGATGTACTGTTTGTCGAATCTGTCAGCCAGCGCCCGCTGGTCTGCCGCCAGCTCGCCGGCGAGGTAGTCGCGCAGCAGCGTATCGACCTGTGAAAAATTGGCTCGCACCGGCGGCTCGCGCTCATTCAGCACCTGCTCGGCCGGTGTTCCCCGGCCGAGTGCGATCGCCATCTGGGCGATGTGGTTGCGGCTGTCGCGCACGCGATCGACGATCGTGCGCAACTGGTTCACCGACACCAGGTCACGATCGTAGACTTGGCGCAAAGCCTCATTCGAATTGGCCATGCCGCTGAACCCGAGCCAGCCGACCAGAAGAATCGCCAGCAAGGCGGCAACCGTCACCGCCAGCAGGCGCCCCAGCACCGAATGCACCCATCCGCCGAGCCAGGCCATCGTCCCGGTTCGCACCAGCTCGCCGTCGACCAGGCCGATGCCCTTGGCATTGCCTGCTCGGATGGCGGCGTAGGCACCGTCGGCGCGGCCCCTCTGCTCGCGCGTCGGCTTGGAGCGGATCGAGATGAAGCCGGACACCTGGCCGTTCTCGACCACCGGCGTGACGTTGGCGCGCACCCAGTAGAAGTCGCCGTTCTTGCGCCGGTTTTTCACCAGCCCGTCCCATGGCCGCCCGGCCTTGATGGTGGCCCACAGATTGGCGAACGCCTCCTTCGGCATCTGTGGGTGCCGTACGATGTTGTGCGGTTCGCCCACCAGCTCCTGCTCAGAGAAGCCGCTGCTCTCGACAAAGACGTGGTTGGCGAAGACGATGCGGCCGCCGCGATCGGTGCGCGAGACCAGGGGTTCACCATCCGGGATTTCGAACTCGTGGTCGGTGATCGGCTCGTTGACACGCATATGCAATCTCCTACCGGCCGGCAACGCGCCCAGGCGGAGGGGAGGTAAGCGAACCTTGGTTGAAATTCGGTAAGGAGAGCAGACATGGCCGGCACCTTGTTCAGCGGCGGCCGATTTCTCGACCCGCGCAAGGACGTGCTGCGGGACGGCATCTCGGTGCTGGTCGAGAACGGCCGGGTGAAGGAGGTATCCGACCGGCCGATCACCAGCAGTTCCGCCACCCGCGTCGACCTGCGCGGGCGCACGCTGATGCCGGGGCTGATCGACTGCCACATCCACGTGGTGCTGACCGAGGTGAATCTGCGCCTGCTGGCCGATGTGCCGCTGACCCTGCTTGCGGCGAAGGGCTCGGTCGCCATGCGCGCCATGCTGCATCGTGGCTTCACCACGCTCCGCGACACCGGCGGTGCCGACTGGGGGCTGAAGGCCGCGGTGGAGCAAGGGCTGTTCGAAGGTCCTCGGCTGTTCATCGCCGGCCAGCCGCTCAGCCAGACCGGCGGCCACGCCGACCACCGGCTGCGCACGCAGGACCGCGAGTTCTGTGCCTGCTGCTCAGGATTATCATGGACCGCGCGGGTGGCCGACGGCGTGCCTGAGGTGGTGAAGGCAACGCGCGACGAACTGCGCAAGGGCGCTGACCACATCAAGATCATGGTGTCCGGCGGCGTGGCGTCGCAGGCGGACCCGCTGGAGAGCCTGCAATACCGCATCGACGAGATCGAGGCGGCGGTGGACGAGGCGACGCGCTGGGGTACGTATGTCTGTGCACACGCCTATTCGGCAAAGGCGATCGAGCGCGCGGTGACCGCGGGCGTGCGCACGATCGAGCACGGCAACCTGATCGATGCGCCGACCGCGCAGCTGATGGCGGCGCGCGGCGCGTACCTTGTTCCTACACTGGTCGCCTACGACGCGCTGAAGCGGCGCGGGCCGGACTATGGGCTGTCCAGCTACAGCCTGGCGAAGAACGAACTGGTGCTGCACGCCGGGCTGCGCTCGCTGGAGATCGCGCGCGCGGCGGATGTGAAGATCGGCTTCGGCTCCGATCTGCTAGGGCAATTGCAGAACGACCACTGCATCGAATTCATGCTGCGGCGCGAGGCGATGGCGGCGGCGGACATCATCCGGTCGGCGACGCTGGTGAATGCGGAGATCCTGCGGCAGGAGGGGCAACTCGGCGAACTGGTGCCCGGTGCGTTCGCCGATCTTCTGGTGGTGGACGGCGATCCGTTCCGCGATCTTTCGGTGCTGCTGGGGGAAGGTAAGGGCTTGGCGGCCATCATGCTGAATGGGCGGTTCGTCAAGAACGAGCTGTGAGCGGCGCCCCCTCCCCCCAGCCCCGTCCCGCGACGGGAGGGGGAGATTTGGGAACGGTCTTCCTGGCGTTCCTGCGGCTTGGCTGCACGTCGTTCGGCGGACCGGTGGCGCATATCGGCTACTTCCGCAGCGAGTTCGTTGCGCGGCGTCGCTGGCTGACCGAGGCCGGGTTCGCCGACCTTGTGGCGCTCTGCCAGTTCATGCCCGGGCCGGCATCCAGCCAGCTGGGGATGGCGATCGGCATTCTGCGTGCCGGATGGCCGGGCATGTTCGCGGCGTGGGTTGGCTTCACCCTGCCGTCCGCCCTGCTGATGCTTGCCTTCGCCTACGGTGTGGCGGCGCTGGGCGATGTCGGCAACGCCGCTTGGCTGAAGGGCCTCAAGCTGGTCGCGGTCGCCGTCGTGGCGCAGGCGGTGTGGGGAATGGCGCAGAGCCTGGCACCGGATCGGCCGCGCGCGACACTCGCTGTGGTCGCGGCGTTGATCGTGCTGGCCGTGCCATCATCGCTGGGCCAGGTCTCTGCCATCGCGGTCGGTGCCATCGCAGGGCTCACACTCCTGCCGCGACCGCCGCCTGCCGGCGTCCAGCGGCACGAGCCGTTTGGCGTGGCGCTGAACCGCTTCGTGTCGGTGGTGGCGATCATCCTGTTCCTGGTGTTGCTGGTGTTCCTGCCGCCGCTCGCCGCCGCGTCAGGCAGCCAGGTGCCGCGGCTGATCGATGCGTTTTACCGTGCAGGAGCGCTGGTGTTCGGGGGTGGCCACGTCGTGCTGCCGCTGCTCCAGGCCGCCGTGGTGCCGAATGGCTGGGTAAGCAATGACGCGTTCCTTGCCGGCTACGGTGCGGCGCAGGCAGTACCCGGGCCGCTCTTCACCTTCGCCGCCTATCTGGGTGCCGCCATGGTCCCGCCGCCGAACGGTGCGGTGGGCGGGCTGCTCGCGCTCACCGCGATCTTCGCACCGTCCTTCCTGCTGGTAGCCGGGCTGCTGCCCATCTGGGACACGCTGCGGCGGCGGCAGGCCATGCAGGCGATGCTGCGCGGCGTGAACGCCGCCGTGGTCGGCGTGCTGCTCGCGGCGCTCTATACGCCGGTATGGACAGGCGGAGTACACAGCCCTGCCGGATTCGGCCTCGCTGTTGCGGCGTTTCTCGCGCTGTCGCTGTGGTCCCTGCCGCCATGGCTGGTGGTGATGGCCGGCGCGGCGGCAGCGTCCGGACTTGCCGCGGCAGGCGTGGCGCTATAGCTGCGTTCAGCCAGGCATCTTCGGGAAGCGCCGCATGTCACCGTGCAGTTGCACCCAGGGCTGCGCGCTGTCGCAGAAGATCTCCATGGCTGGCTTCACCCAACTCGCATCGTCCAGGGTCCCTGCCCCCAGCATGACGATGTCCGGCAGCGCCGCCCCTTCGTCCACGACCGACGATCCGCAGGTCGGGCAGAACCGCCGCTCCACCGTGCTGCCGGTATCGCCAGCCTTGGAATACGTGGCCAGCGCGCCTTCACACTTCAGCGCCGCCTTGGGCACGCCGATCACGATCGCAAAGGCGCTCCCGGTGAACTTCTGGCAGTCGGTACAATGGCAGATGCCGACGAACGCCGGCTCTCCGGTGGCGCTGTAGCGGACCTTGCCGCAAAGGCAACCACCGGCGATCTGAGGCATGCTCGGTCTCCCCACTTTCTGACGCGCGGTCACGCTGCCATGCTGCGAGGCGCCGCGCAAATTACCGAGCAGCGATTACACCACGTAGCGCGATAAGTAATTCACAAATGATTATTCCACCAATGGCTGTAATTTAATGTAACCCTCAAATGATATCTATTGTGAACATCTTGGGCCGGAATTAGGTTCCGCGACGGCAAGCGAAATCCGTCGCTTCCGGCGAATCATAGTTTCAAAGCGAACTGGTTGTGCTTCGGCTCGTGCGGCTGCCGTCCGCACGCCTATGGCGCGAACGCGTCATGGCGTCGTGCAGGCGGGTGGGCGAGGTGTGCTTACCACGACGATCAACGATCTTGGGGTGGATGACATGGCAAGTTGGCAAGAGAAGCTGGCCCTGGTCGCTCAGAAGAACCGCCAGGAAATCATCAAGGCCAAGCTCAGCCGCCGCGAGATGGCGCGACTCGGCCTGCTGACCGCGGCAGGCACGCTGGTTCTGAAGAAGGGGCTCAGCGCGCGGGCGTTTGCCGACGACGGCAGCCTGACCTCCGTCCAAGGCGTCGATGGACCACCCAGCCCGCCGGCAACGCCGTGGCAGATGGCGATGCCGATCCTGCCGGTCAAACAGCCGGTCAATCCGTTCGATGCCGCGCAGATGCCGTTCGGACCACCGGATGGCACCACTCTGATCAACGGCGCCACCGAGCGTATCAACCAGCAGTTCTTCACCTTCGACCCGATCACGAATACCTACGGCGGAAAGTTTCCACCGCAGAAATTCTACCGGCTCGACATGCAGGAGGCACAGGTCAAGGTCCATCCGGCCTACGGCCCCACCACCATATGGGGCTTCGACGGCGTGGTGCCGGGACCGCTGATTCAGGCGAAATATGGCGAACCGGTGCTGGTCAGGTTCCAGAACAGCCTGCCGTCGGTGAAGGTGCCGCAGGCGTTCGGCATTGCGGAGATGACCACGCACCTGCACAACGCGCATACGCCGACCGAAAGCGACGGCAACCCGGTCGACTTCTTCAACTCGCTCGCGGATGGGTTTGATCCGGTGACCAACCCGAGCGGCAACAAGATCAACCCGCACGGCTTCAAGGATCAGCACTACCCCAACGTCTATGCGGGCTTTTCGTCGCTCAACAACGACATCGGCGATCCGACCGAGGCGCTGGGGTCGCTGTGGTACCACGACCACC
>DASSRN010000298.1:0-6459 GCA_035701785.1 Acetobacteraceae bacterium
AGCGGCGATGCCCGCCCACGCATGAGCCGGCACTGCGACTGAGATGAGAACATAAAGGGAACATTCAATAGGCGCCGCAAAAAAAATTTCTGGTCACATGAGGCACAGTGGAGCGGCGCTCGCCGCGACTAGCGCAGGCGAGAGCCGGGGTCCAGGCCGAGATAGACGCGCCCGCCGATCGGATACCACTCGGGCCCCACCGTCACTGTCTGGCCCACGACGTGCAGGTCGCGCCAGCACTCCGCCAGCCGGCTTTCGCGCTTGAACGAGGTGCTGCCGCCGTGGCGGTACACCAGGTCCATCGCCTCACGCGCGCAGTCGGCGGCGTAGGTGGAGGCGAGCCGGCAGCGCGCGCGCTGCTCCAGCGTGGTCTCGCCGCCGGCGGCGATGGTGTTCCACAACTCGGCGATCATCGCGCTGCGGTAGGTCCGGCCGGCGTTCAGGATTGCATCGGCGCGGCCCACCGCCTCCTGCACCTGCGGGCTGTCGTTCAGCTTGAAGGTGCGGCCCCGCGGCGTCTTGTCGGCAGCGAGCGCGATCAGTGCGTCGATGCCGGCGCGGGCGATGCCGGTGATCACTGAGCTGTGGTGCGGCCCCACCCAGCACACGCTGGGCAACGCGTAGGTAAGCCCCGGCCAGCGGTCCCACTGGTTGTCGAGCGGCACGCCGACATGCGGCGTGGTGCGCCGTTCCGGCAGAAAAATGTCCTTCACCGTCCAGTCGAAGCTGCCGGTGCCGCGCAGCCCGGCCACGTCCCAGCTGCCGTCGATGATCGTCGCCTCGGTTTTCGGGAATACGCCGCGCCAGTAGAGCGGGGCGCCGTCATCGCGTCGGCGGGGTTCGCCATCGTCGAGGATCTGGAAGCTGCCGAGCATCCACGACGCCTCGCGGCAGCCGCTGCCGAAGGTCCACCGGCCGTTGACGCGATAGCCGCCATCCACCGGCACCGCCTGGCCGCCGCCCTGCACCGCGGTGCCGGCGATGATCGATGGCGTGCCCTGGCCATGGATTTCCAGCACGCCTTCGTCGGGAAGCCCCAGCGTGACCAGCTGGCCGATGCTGTTGTTGGCCAGGTTCCAGCCGACAGAGCCAGTGCCCTCGGCCAGTAGTTCCACCACGCGCAGGTAGGTCAGCGGGTCCACCTGAAGGCCGCCGAGAGAGCGAGGGATCACCATGCGGTAGAAGCCGGCGGCGCGCAGCTGCTCGACCAGTTCCGGCGGCAGGCGTTGGTCGCGCTCGATCGCCTGGTGGTGGCGGCGAAGGTCCGGCTGCAGGTCGGCGGCAGCGCGCACCAGGGGCTGAGCGTCGATGTCAGCCGGCAGCAGCCGCGTGTTCTCGACCAGCGTGTCCATCGCCTTCCTCCGCTGTTGCGGTGCCAAGCCTGAGCGCAGTTTGCCGGCTTGTGAAGGCTGCGGGATAAACCGCCGCCGTTTGACAGGAGCCCGCGATGGACCGCACACCGCCGCCGGTATCGCTCGCCGCCGCGCTCGCCTTGCCGCGCACCCCTGGCCGGTCGGCCGAGGTGTTCGTCGATGGTGATCTGGAGGTGCGCTTCGCCGCCCGCCCCACCAACGGTCCGCAGGTGCCGCACCTGCGCGACGAACTCTATTTCGTCGCCCTCGGCAGCGGTCGCTATCGGGTCGAGGACAAAGTGACGGACGTCGGCCCCGGCGACGTGCTGTTCTGCGCCGCGCACGTGGCACACGGGTTCGAGGACATCTCGGACGACTTCTCGGTCTGGGTGCTGTTCTACGGGCCGCAGAAGTAGCCGTCGGTCACCCGGCAACCTGCAGGACGACCCTGCCGCGCGGCCGCGGTCGGCTGCCCTCGAGCATCTCGTGCGCGGTCCGCGCCGCGGCGAGCGGCAGCACGGCGCCCACGCGTGGCGACAGCACGCCCTGTCCCAGCAAGTCGCCGATGCGGGCGAGATGCGCGGATGTGACATTGACCAGGAAGAACATCGCCGTGACGCCGTGCCGCGCCGCCATGGCCTGTTCCGGTTCCGACACTGCCGAGACCAGCGTGCCGCCCGGCTTCAGCACGGCGAACGAGCGGCGCTGAGCCTCGCCGCCGACCAGGTCGACGACCGCGTCGACCGAGGGCACCACATCCTCGAACCGTGTGGCGCGATAATCCAGCACGCTGTCTGCGCCGAGGCGGCGCACTTCGTCCACATCCGCCGCACCGGCCGTGGCGATCACATGCAGCCCGGCGTGATGTGCGAGCTGCACTGCATAGGCGCCGACACTACCCGCCGCCCCGTGCACCAGCACCGTCTGGCCATGAGCGACCTTCGCCTGCTCGAACAGCGCCTGCCAGGCGGTCACCGCGACCACCGGCACCGAAGCGGCCTGCGCGTCGGACAACGCCGTCGGCGCCCGCGCCAGCATTGCAGCCGTAGCAATCGCGTATTCGGCATGAGCGCCGGTGAAGCGCGGATTGGTATTGCCGAACACCGCGTCGCCCACGGCCAGCGATGCGACACCCGGTCCCACCGCCGCGACCTCGCCCGAGAGGTCGGCGCCCAGGGTAAGCGGCAGCGGCTGGGGCAACGCACTGCGTCCGGACCGTATCCAGGCATCCCATGGCCCGACACCCGCTGCCTTCACCCGCAGCAGCACCTCGCCCTCGCCCGGTTCCGGCACATCGACATCCTCGATCGCGATGACGTCCGGTGGGCCGAAGCGATGGACGCGGCAGGCTTTGCTCCGCATCGGCTACTTGTTCGGCGTGGTCAGCACGGCACCGTCATCGGCAACGAAGATCGCCAGCAGGCTGGCCGGCTCCGTTGTGCTGGCATTCGCACTGACCAGATGGTCGCTGCCCGGCGGTTCGAAAAAGCTCTCGCCCGTCTGGTAAACCTTCGCCGGACCCGCCGTGGACACTTCCGAGCGGATCGCGCCCGACAGCACATAGGCGAACACGCTGCCGGCGTGATGGTGCGGGCCCGATGCTTCGCCCGGTGCATAGCGAACCAGGACCGCGGTCACGCTCTTGCCCGGCACGTTGGGCAGCTTGTTGCTGGCCACCACAGTGATCCGCCCGGGCGTCTGCTGGGCGGCGACCGGTGCCAGGCTGCCGGCGATCGCCGCGATTGCGGCTGTGGTCCGAAGCAGCGGGCGTTGCTGTAGGAACCGCATGCGGACGCTCCTTTCATGCTTGAATATGGCCAACGTTTTAGCCGCAAAGGAATTGCAGGTGATTGGCTCTACGAGGTGACGTCACTTTCCGACACACGGGCTGAACACCAGGTTGCACATCCCGAGATCGCCGGAGAAGCTTGAACTCACCAGACGGTCCTGTTCGAATGTCGCATTCACCGAGCATGATTCGACCGGCGCCGCGACCGGGCTGGTGATGCCGATCGGCGCACCGCGCCGCAGGTTGGTGACGAACGCCATGTGGTCCTGGCCGCCTTGCGAGAACTCCAGGCTGGGTGGCCCGGCGCAGGCGATGAACTGTGCCTTGCTCATGCCCTGCACCGATTTCGACAGATCGACCGGCGGCTGAGCCGAGCATGACCAAACCCCTGCCGCTGCGACCAGCGCGAGCCCACTGCGACGTTTCGCACATGCATGCATGTGGCCTGTCCCCCCTCGGTATCGTCCAGCACAAACGGCAACCGCGCAACTGCCATCGTATCGAATCGCCGGTTCGCCTAGGCTCGGGAGCGACAACCAGTGGGGAAGTTCGGTGCCACGCAAGCTTTCGGGGTCTGTTGTGGTGGTTCTTGGCGGCATGCTGTCGGCATGTTCCGGTTCGCAGAGCCAGAATGCACCGCCGCCTGCGCCTGACCCACCGTTGGCGCGCACGGTGCCGATCGATGGCAACTACAACGGCCTCATGCAGCTGGCCAGCGGCACCACCGATGCCTGCGGGTCGCAGGACGTGTTCACCCTCCAGGTGCGCAACAACGCTTTCAGCTATGTGCTGAACCAGCCGCAGGTGCCTTGGCGTCCTTCGGTGACATTCGCGGTGACCATCGAGCAGGACGGATCGTTCCACGCGACATCCGGTGCGGCACACATCGACGGCACGGTCGCGCAGGGCCACATGCAGGGGCAGATCGTCGGCGCTTCCTGCGGCTTCCAGTTCGAGGCTGACAACAGCGGCAGCTTCTAAGGCGCCTTGCGGGTGCATCGACGCAAGCGCAAGCTCGCCGCACCTTTAGCCGGAGTGCGATCATGTCCGTGACCGAAGCCGTCCGGGAAAAGCCCGCGCTGCTCGCCGAAGCGCCTCAGCGCCTGCATCACCACGCCTATGTCGTGCGCGACCAGGAGAAGAACCGCCAGTTCTTCGAGGACCTGCTGGGGATCCCGCTGGTCGCCACCTGGTGTGAGAAGCACCACAACACGTGGCTCAACCGCGAGGTCGCGATGTGCCACACGTTCTTCGGCATGGGCGACGGCGGCGCGCTGGCGTTCTTCTCGTTCGCCGATCCAGATGTCTACAAGCTGGTGATCGCCGAGAAGCCGCCGGTGGTCGGCAGCTTCGACCATGTGGCGTTCAAGGTGTCGGATGACACCTACGACGAGATCGTCGCGCGCCTGCACCGCGCCGGCGAGAAATTCCGCGAGAACGATCACGGCTACTGCAAGTCGGTCTATGCGACCTCGCCCGACGGGCTGATCGTCGAGTTCACCGTCGATCCACCCGGCGTCGAACAGATCGACGCGATCCGCCGCGCCGATGCGCATGCCGAACTGGCGCGCTGGGTGGCGGGCGACCATCGCACCAACAACGACCTGCGGCCGCGCTGAACTACCGGTTCGGCTGGGTCTCGAACACCGCTGAACTCTCCGGCAGCACGACCCAGGGCTGCCGACTGCGCGTCCAGTAGTGCGCCGTCGGGCTGAGCCATGACGTGTCGTCGAGCGTGCCGCCGCGGATGACGCGGGTCATGCCCGGATAATCGGTGCCGGGTCGCGGGCTGCCAAACAGCCAGGTGCCGCAGTCTGGACAGACCCAGCGGCTCTTCACCCGCCCGCTCTCCGCAACGCCGCCCGGCACCGACCGCGCCTGCTTGCCCTGCTGGCTGAACCCGCCGTCGGCAATGACGACGCCGATCGAAAAGGCGCTGCTGGTGATGCGCTGACAGTCGGTGCAATGGCAGGCGTATACCAGATACGGAGCCTGTGCGACCGCGTAGCGGATCGCGCCGCAGATGCAGCCGCCTTGCAGCGGCAACTGCATCACGCTGAACCCGCCACTTCCGGCTCGAGTATACACTTGAATGGGTGACCAGCCTGACGCGCACGCTCATGGATGATCCGCACCGTTTCCTCAGCCGCGGATTTCTCCATCGTAGCAACCGTGAACCGGCCCTGGCGGTGGGTGTTCAACATGACCGCCGTGGCCTGCTCCTGTGTCAGGCTGAACATCTCCTGCAGCACCGCCACGACAAACTCCATCGGGGTGTAGTCGTCGTTGAGCAGCATGATGCGACAGTTCGACGCCATCAGCGCCTCCTCAGCCGGGCTACTTGCCCCAGATGCGCACCAACGGCCCGTCTGTTCCGGTCACCGGATCGGCCGGCGGCAACTTCACCTGCGCGATGTTGTGCACAACCTCGTCGTGCTCCGCCGGGTTGCCGCGCCGCAGGTCGCGACGTGCGGTGTTGTCGGGATAGGCGCCGACGATCAGCAGGTCGGCGCTCTTGCCCTCGTTGCAGTGACCGACGCCGGCCGGTATCACGACCACATCGCCGGCGCTGACCTCCAGCACCTGCCCCGCAGGGCCGCCGAAGCGCACCTTGGCCGACCCGCTCGCCACGCCGAGTACCTCGTGCGCGTCGCTGTGGAAGTGGTGAAACGGATGCACCGCGTCGCGCCATGCCGCCGGCCAGCGATTGGCGGTGAACAGCCGCTCGATCGCCGCGGGGTCGGCAGGCACGGCCTGGCGATAGACCAGGAGCGGCAGCTTTGAGTTAGGGATCGCGCCATCGTCGGTGAAGGTGAAGGTCTGCGGTTCGGTCATTGGAAGTCCTCCGCTGCTGCCGCGAGTCTATCGGGCGATCCCTGCATGATGGCAAGGCCGCCCAGGTCTGTCGCGCGTCCCTTCAAGGCGTCAGCTTCTGCACAGCCTCGGTCTGCGTTACCGGGATCGTGCGGATCGCTGCCCCATCGAGGCCGGCCCGGTCGAGATCCACCTCGCGTGCCTGCAAGTCCTCGTAGGTGCGCACGTAGTAGCGCAGCATCTTCAGGTCGGCGACCACGCTCCACTCGGTGATCTCAGTGCCGTTGACCCCGCCGCCGGCCGCCGCCGTGGCAGACGTGCGGATCGTCCCGGGTACTATGTCGAAGTTGTTCAGGATATGGAACGCGAGGTTGACCGCTTGTGCGCTGGTCGGCTCCTTCGGCGCACTGTAGGAGAACAGGAAGGCGCGCAGGAAACGCGATGGCGATGTCATGTCGCCTGGCAGCCCCACAGCCCCAGCGCCCGAACTTGGCGGCTGTAACG
>DASSRN010000299.1:0-12926 GCA_035701785.1 Acetobacteraceae bacterium
CTTGATGCGGCGCAGCCACTTGACGTTGATGTTGCCGATCCAGCCGGGCACTACGAGACGCAGGGGATAGCCATTCTCCGGCCGTACGCGCTCGCCGTTCTGGTACAGCGCAACGATGGTGTCGCCCATCGCCTTGTCGAGCGGAATGGAGCGGCTCATGCCCGCGGCATCGGCACTTTCCGCCAGGATCCACTTGCCGCGCATATCCACGCCGGCCTCGTCCAGCAACAGGTTGAGCGGCACGCCGGTCCACTCGGCGCAGGAGATACGACCGTTGACCATATGGAACGGGACTTGCGCCGGCTCCTTGGCAGAGTTCTGCGAACTGTTCCCGCCGCACTCGATGAATACCAGGCGCGAGGTCATTGGATAGCGCAGCAGGTCTTCAACGGTGAAGGTCAGCGGACGCTGCACCAGCCCGTGGATCAGCAGCTTATGCGTCTTCGGGTCGATGTCTGGTACGCCGTTGTGATGACGCTCGAAGTGGAGCCCGTTCGGCGTGATGAAGCCGTCCAGGCTTTGCAGAGGCGTGTTGGACACGCCGGTGCCTGGCGCGATCTCCGGCATCGCGCGGCCGATGCCACGCTGCACCGCGGACTCATACGGCGAAGGCTGCCCATAGCCGCGCATCGTCGCGCCGGGCTTCAGCATGCTGGGTGGTGAGCCGTCATGCGGATTTGCTGTGGCGCGCGCATCGCGCGACGCGATCAGTGCTGCGCCGGCGCCGAAAAGTAGCCGCCGGTGCAGCAGTCCGCCTCCGGCAACCTGGTTTTCACTCATTTGCTGTTTCCCCCCAGTCGCGACGCTATGGCACGGCTGTGTCGTGTCAACCCAGGCTTATACCACGGCCCTATCGGATGACCGGTGTCGACCCAACCGCGCCGCCAATGCCATGCTTCGGCGTATCGGAAACGGACATTCAGCGTTCACTCAGCCGGCCGCTCCATGTCACTTCCTGATGCGGCCTGAGAACGCGCGATGGCTCACCCGCCATTGTCGTTGTACAGTCATTCGCCTCGCGACGCTCCGCGGCATACCCGTACGAGGTGGCGCGCGATTGCAGTTGGTTTGCACCAAGGTGTGCGACGCGTCGCTTTGCAACGACCACGGACCATCGCGTCGGCAGACGATATGAGAGGCCTCGATATGACAGGTTTCGATCGCCGCGACTTCATGAGAGCCTCCATCGCGACGGTCGGCGCGTCTGGCGTTCTCGCCAGCAGTACGGGTCCTGCGACAGCACAGGCCACGGCTGCGGCTGGTGGCAATGCGGCATCAGACGCGCTGCGCGAGACGCTCTACACCGGCGATGTAGTCGACGGGAAAAAAGTCGTCAGCAAGCTCGACGTGAACGACCTCGCGCCGGGACAGAAGCACCTCATGTATTTCCAAGGTGTCGAGACGCCCACCGGGCAGCATTGGTACGTGTCCGTGACGGTCGCCAGAGGTGCAAGGCCGGGCAAGCGTGCGGTCTTCGTAAGCGGTGTCCATGGCGACGAAATGAGCTCCGTGCATACGGTCCAGACCGTGATGAACCAGCTGGATCCGGCCGAGATGTCGGGCACTGTGATGGCAGTCACGGACGTGTCCAGCCCAGCCATGGAAAGTATGCAGCGCAGGTGGCCCAACCAGGGCAGGGGAATTGATCTGATCGATATGAACCGGGAGTGGCCCGGCAACGAGAACGGCGCAACGGCCGCGAGCCGACATGCCGGGCTGCTGTTCAACCGTCTGCTGCGGCCGAACGCCGACTTCGCAATTGACTTCCATACCGGAACGACTGGATTTGAGGTGACTGCGTTCAATATCGGCGGCATGGATCTGCCGGAAGTCAAAGCGATGCTCGAACTGTATCCTGTCGGCCAGATCTTCGACAATCATGTGTATCCGGGCGTCTTGCACAACGCGTTCATAGATGCAGGCATCCCGGCCTTCACGCCGGAAATCGGCGCTGCACGCGTCCTCGATCTGGAAATGATTTCCTTGTTCGTGGAAGGCACGATGAACGTCCTGAAGCACCATGGTATCGTTGCTGGGGCAGTAGGACGTACCGGGAAAGATGTGGGTGTCTTCGTCGGCAACAGCGCATTCCCGATTCTAGCCACGGCGGGCGGCCTCGTGGAGCATCTGGTCAAGCTCAACGACAAGGTCGAGGCCGGACAGAAGGTGGCCGTCCAGCGGAACAGCTTCGGCGAAGTGGTCGCGGAGTATAAAAGCGGGGTGGCCGGAGAGATAACAGGACAGCGCAGCGACGCAATGTCGGAACCTGGGAACCCTTTGGTATTCATCCTTTTCAAAAAGGCGACCCAAGGTGGCGTCGAAACCTATCCAGAGTGAGTTGTACGAGTGTCTCTCGCTCGCTGACCGAGGATCACATCAAGACGTTGAGCGAGCGCCTGCTCACGTCCCTGATGGTCCATGACGGGACCAGCTGAAAACCAGCTGAACCCGTCATTGGATGGGAGCTGCTAGTATCAGATCAGCAGTTCGATCAGGAACGGCCCGCGGCGCGCATTGGCCTGGGCGAACAGGTCGGCGAAGCGTTCGCAACTCGCCGCACTCGCCGCCTCGACGCCCATGCCGTTTGCCAGGTTGGTCCAGTCGATATCGGGATTGCCGAGATCGAGCATGTCCAACGCGGTGCGGCCCGGGTTTGCGCCGACATTCGCGAGTTCGCCCAGCAGGATCTGATATTTGCGGTTGGACAGCAGCACGGTGGTGACGTCGAGCCGCTCGCGCGCCTGGGTCCACAGCGCCTGCAGCGTGTACATCGCCGATCCGTCGGCCTGGAGCGCCACCACACGGCGGCCAGGCGCGCCCACCGCGGCGCCGGTGGCGAGCGGCGGACCGCAACCGATCGCACCGCCGGTCGAGTTCAGCCAGTCATGCGGTTCGGCGGCGTAGGTGAACGGAAAGAAGCCTCGGCCGAACGTCACCGCCTCATCGGTCACCACCGCCTGCTCGGGCAGCAACGCCGATAATGTCGCGGCGACTGACTCGGGCGTGAGCTTGCCGTGCGCCGGCTCTGGCCGCGGGCCGGGATCGGGGATGGCGGCGCGCGGCGCGCCGAGTTCATCCGCCAGCCGCGCCAGCGCTTCGGCGGCGTCCTGGTCGGCGCGCGCCAGCACGTGGATGTCGGCATCCGGCGGGATCGGAGTGGTCGGCTTGTTCGGATAGGCGAAGAACGTCACCGGCTTGCGCAGTCCGCACAGGATCACATGCTTCGTGCCGGCCAGCGCCTTCACTGCGACATCCACCACGTAGGGAATGCGGTCCACCGGTACGCGACCGCGGCCGCGCGAGATGCGTGCATTGGCGCCCTGTGCGATCAGCTTCGCCCCGGTCGCGCTGGCGATACGATGCGCGTCTTCCAGCGCGCCTTCGCGCACGGCCTCGCCGCCCAGCACGATCAGCGTCGGCAGACCGCGGCGCAGGATGTTGGCGGCATTGCGCACCTGCGCCGGATCAGATTGTGGCTTCGGCGGCACCGGCAGCGCTTCGGCGATCACGCCGCCTTCGTCCCAGGACGTGTCGGATGGCAGGATCAGCGTGGCGATCTGCCCGGGATGGGTGCGTGCGGCCTGCACCGCGACCGCGGCATCGGCGCCCACAGTGCCGGACGAGGCGGCGGTGCGTACCCAGGCAGAGGCGCCGCGCGCCCAGCCCTCGGTGTCGGCGGTCAGCGGCGCGTCGTTCGGACGGTGGTAGGTCGCCTGATCGCCGACGATGTTGACGATCGGCGTCTGCGCGCGGCGGGCGTTGTGCAGGTTGGCGAGCCCGTTGGCGAGGCCCGGACCGCAATGCAGCAGCGTCGCTGCCGGCTTGCCGGACATGCGGGCGTAGCCGTCAGCGGCACCGGTCACCACGCCCTCGAACAGGCCTAGCACGCAGTGCATGCCGGGGACGCGGTCGAGGGCGGCAACGAAGTGCATCTCGGAGGTTCCGGGATTGGAGAAGCAGGTGTCGACGCCGCTTTTCAGCAAGGTGTGGACGAGGCTTTCGGCGCCGTTCATGGGCGGGTCCTTTCAGGCTGGCGAGTGCGGCGGACCTTGCGCGACGCCGCGGCGGTCGGCAACGGGTCAGGACCGGCCGGCGAACTCGCGCATGTAGCGCTCGCGCACCGGCGGCGCCTGGGCCAGCTGCGCTGCATTGTCGATCTGAATGGTGCGGGTCGGGAAGGCGAACTCGACGCCGGCGTCGTTCAGCAGGTCCATGATCTTCAGCAGCACCGACTCGCGCTCGCGCAGTTCGGACGTGTAGTCCTCCACCTGGAGATTGAAGATTACCAGGATGTCCAGGCTGCTTTCGGCGAAGCTGTTGAAGCGCACCTGGCAGGTGCCTGCTTCGGCGGTCGTGTGATCGACGATCAGTTGACGGATGCCGGCGACCACGGCTTCGAGCTTCTCGCGCGGGGTATCGTAGGTCACCTGCACGAAGAATCGCTGGCGGCGCTTGGGGCGCAGCGTCAGGTTCTCCACCGTGCTGTTCACGACGTTGCTGCTGGGGATGGTCACCAGAGTATTGTCAGCAGCACGGATCCGAGTGCTCCGGAAGCCCACATCCTCGACGGTTCCCTCGATACTGCCGATCCGGACGGCATGACCGATGCGGAACGGCTTTTCGATTGATATGAGCAGCGAACCGATCAGGTTGGCGATGGTGCTCTGTGCGGCCAGTGCGACCGCGACACCGCCGACGCCCAGTCCGGCGAGTACGGAATAGGCCGGAAGACCCAACTCGTCGCCGCCATGGATAAGCAGCGCAATGGCGCCGATCAGGCCGACCAGACGTGCCCCCAATCGGATGAGCTGATTGTCGAGGCTGCGGATCGTCAGGCGATCCGATGCCACGATCGCTTCACCAATGACCACGGAGGAGGCGATCATCAGCCACGCCAGCCCTAGGTACAGCGCAACGGTCCGGCTGTACAGGATCACGATGCGCGCCCACCCGCTGATCCGCAGCACATCGGATATCAGGGGCACCCACAGACCGGCCACCAGAACGACCGCCAGCGGCACGATCACGATGGCCCACCCGGGTGTTGGAGCATCGTCACCATCCGGGCGGCGCGCCACGCGATGCGCGCCGTAGATGATCAGTCCACCAATCAGCAGCCCAATGCTCAGGCCGAACCATTGCCAGGTCGCGGCGTCTGCAAAACGCGCCCGTGACCAGGCAGGCAACTGCAGCAGCCACCTTGGCGGGACGATATAGCTCAACCCAACGGGAGAGCTCACAACGGCATCGTAGATCGTATATGTCGTGTCGGGGCTGAACTCGCGATAGACGCTGGCCAACTCTGCCGCAGGACCAGGCCGATACGGCAGGTTCTTCACCTGGTGATAGAACTCCGCCAGGCGATCGACCGTGTCGGCCGACACGACGAAATCGCCGGCCCTCGGTCCGTTCTCGATCATCACCAACTCGATTGCAGTGTCGGGCAGGCGCCAGCGCTTCAGTCCTGCGTGTGCCACCGCTGCACGGTCGGGGATGTCGGTAATTGCCGGAATATCAATGCGGTCAAGTATTTCCTTGAGCTGCACGATGCGCTCGGCCACGAGGGTGTCGCGCAAGACTGGTGCGATGGCGGACTCGTCAAAGTATTGGCTAAGTCTCACCGCGCTCTTGAAGGCATCGGCGTGCTCGCGACGCTCCTCGGGCGAGGGAAACAGCCGGTCGGACCTGCCATAAGAATCCAGCACCGTCGCCATCCGACGATACACCTCATCGGTCGTCGCGATGAAACCCTGCAGCGTCGCGCGCGGGCTGGAGGTGTCGGGCGGACGCAGTGGATGGTCGCTGTCCGCGACCGCCGCCAGGGTCCAGCACAGCAGCAGCGCGATCGCTGCTGCCAGACACGACGTTTTCCAGTGCTTGCACGGCACCGCTGCACCTCCCCCCTGCGGATTCGTCCCGTCCGACCTTGCGCGGATGGTGTAGGGCTGGCAACTGCGGCGGTCACCAGATCGCGCCGGGTGTCCGAGCGGCTACGGTCGCATTCCATCAGGCTCCGTACGGGTCGCTACCTGCTCAAGGGTCCGATTTGGCGAGCGCCGACCCATGCCTTCAGGCTACGCAGCCGGTGATGCGGAACACAAATCCATTCGACCTGCCCGTCGGACGCGGCACGCCTGCAACGGCGCAGGTATTCTTCGGCTGGAAGGTGGTCGTGACCGCGTGCGCCATCGCCGCATGCACCTTTGGTTTCGGCTATTTCGGACCGGCGGTCTTCCTCAACGTGCTGCATGCACAGCGTGGCTGGTCGATCTCCATCGTCTCGGCGGCGATCACAGCGCACTTCCTGATCAGTGCGCTGCTGGTTCAGTGGTTGCCCGATGCACACCATCGCTTCGGCGTCGCCCCCACAACGCTGGCAGGTATCGCGGCGCTGCTTCTCGGCATGCTGGGCTGGTCGCTGGCCGGCGCCCCGTGGCAGCTGTTCGCCGCCACGCTGTTGAGCGGGATCGGCTGGGCGGCGACCAGTGGCGCGGCGATCATCGCGATGGTGTCGCCCTGGTTCGACCGGCGCCGCGCCCTGGCGCTCGGGCATGCACTGAACGGTGCCAGCATCGGCGGCGTGCTGTTCTCGCCGCTCTGGGTCACGGTCATCGCCGCGATCGGCTTGGCCGGGGCGATTGCTGTTGTCGGGGCGGTGACCTTCACGGTGCTGACGCCGCTGACCCTGCGCTATCTGCGCCCCACGCCGGAAAGCCTGCGCTTGGCCGCAGATGGGGACGGACCGCGCCTGGAGCCACAGCGCCGTCGGCCCGGGCGACCATCAGAAGCGAGCCTCGCTCAGTTCATGCGGCGCCGGTCCTTTGCCACGCTGTCGGTCGCCTTCGCGCTGGGCATGTTCGCGCAGGTCGGGGTGACCGCGCATATAGTGGCGCGCCTCGCGCCGTTATTTGGCGCACAGCACGCCGCGATGGCGATCAGCCTCACGACCGGTTGTGCCATGCTGGGACGCGTCCTCCTGGGCATTCTGCTGGGCCGAGCCGACAGACGCTTGGTTGCCGCCGGCAATTTCGCCATGCAGGCCTGCGGCGTGTCGCTGATCGCGGCGGGGTCCACTGCGACTGTCCTGGTGGCCGGGTGCGTCCTGTTCGGGCTTGGCATTGGCAGTCTTTTGCTGCTGCCGCCCCTGATCGCGCAGCGCGACTTCGCTGCGACAGAGGTGCCTCGCGTCGTGGCACTGGTGACCGCGATCAACCAGGCGGTGTTCGCGTTCGCGCCTGCCACACTTGGGCTGCTGCGCGAGTTCTCGGGCGGCTATACGCTGCCTTTCCTGATCGCCGCCGCGATACAACTGCTGGCAAGCACGATCGTGGTGATGGATCGCCAGCGGGCCGGCTGATCAGCCAGCGGATTGCGCCATGCTCTGATACATGACCATGCGCCAGCCCTGTTGGATGAAGCTGTCGCACTCGGTCATGCCGATGCCGCCCAGGACCGTGCGCGAGGCGAAGTTGCTGGCGCGGGCCACGGCGACGATGCGGGCCAGCCCGGCCTGTTGGTGGCCGAAGCGCAGCGCCGCGGAGGCGGCCTCGCGGGCCAGTCCCCTGCCCTGCACCTCCGGCCAGATCGCGAAGCGCAGCGCGACGCCGCGGCCGTCGGGCCGACGTTCCAGGCCCGTGATGCCGAGGAACCGGCCAGCTTCGCGGATCGTCCAGGTGCCGAACCCGTTGGCGCCCCAGGCAGCGATGTCATCCGCCAGCTCTTCGGCCGTCTGCTGTCGCGAGCGCACCCCGCCCAGCATGATGGCGAACACGCGTGGGTCACCCTTGATGGCGACAAGATCAACGAGATCGGCGCCGCCCACCGGGGTGAGCACGAGGCGCGCCGTGCGCAGGACCCAGAGCGGGTTCATGGCGCGCCGGCAGCGCCGGCCGCGGCAGCGCGGTCAGTCGTGGTAGCTGGGGTCGATGCCGTCCAGCAGGCGAAGATACGCGGGCCGCTCAGCCGATGCCCGCCCCCTGTCATGCTGTTCATACTGCGCGGCGACGTGCTCGCAGATCTCGGGGGCGATCTCCAGCATCTCCTGGCTGCTGGCTTCCATCATCAGCTGGATGCGCGCGGCGCGCACCAGCTCCTTCATCAGGCTGAACGCCTCGCGCGCAGTGCCACCGACCGTGGTGACGCCGTGGTGGCGCATCACCAGCGCGCGGTTGCGGCCGAGGGCGGCGACGATGCGCTCGCGTTCGTCGAAGCTGTCGGTGAGGCCTTCGTAATCGTGGTAGCCGACACGGCCATAGAAGCGCATCGCGCTCTGCGACACCGGGCGCAGGCCGTGCTTCAGGCCGGAGATCGCCACGCCCTCGTCGGGATGGACGTGCACCGAGCAGTTCACATCGGGCCGGCCGCGCAGCACGCCGCTATGGAGCGTGAAGCCGGGACGGTTGACGCCGGAGCGTTCATCGAGGTCGTCGTCCATGCTGACCTCGACGAGGTTCGAGGCGGTGACCTCGGTGTAGAGCAGCTCGTGGCGCTTGATCAGGAAATGGCGCGGGTTGGAGGGACAGCGCATCGCGGCGTGGTTGAAGATCACATCGCCCCAGCCATGATGGGCGAGCAGCCGGTACACCGCGGCGAGATCGACGCGCGCCTGCCGGTCGGCGGTGGTGCTGGTGGTCCGTTCGGGGGCAGTTTCGATGTCCATGCGGCAGTGCCTCCCTCGCACTGCCGCCGCTATAGCTTACCCGCACCGGCAATGCGAAACTTTGCGCGGGCGGTGCGAGAGCGTCACTCGCCCAATGCGCGATCGATCTTCCGCCCGGCGCTTTGCGCGGGGCCCTGCGGTGGATTGAGAGTGTCGCCGATCCGCTGACCGGCATTGTCCAGGCTCCGGCCGGCCCGCTCGGCTGGTCCTTCCTGGTGGCAGGCGCCAACGCATAGGGTGATCGCAGCCACAACCGGCAGCAGAATTCGCATTGCGTCCTTGTCCTTCGCACATCCAAGGTGTGCAAACCCCGGAGCCCGTCACCGGTTCCCTCACACTCGAGGCAGTTCGGCGGCGCCGGCCGAAGCTTGCTGCGTGTGGCCGCTGCCGATGATCAGAACAGGTGCGGCTGCAGCCTGCGGGCTGACCCGCGTCCAGGCGTTTGACACCGTTGACCATCGATGACCGTATGGGGGTGGTTCGCTCAACCGGATATGGACGCTGTATCACCCATCGATGCGTTTCTGACGGGTCGGCTGGCCGAGGACGACCTCCTGGCGCAGGTCGAACACATCATCGTTGCCGGATCAGAGCGAGACCGCACCGTCCTGCTGAATGACTGGAGGACGAAGTCTGGCAGGATAACCGATCCCAGCACACGAAACAGACTCGATCAAAGGCTGCAACCGATCGCCTGGAGTTCACCTGGTGATGCAGCAGCGCCGACCGAGCCGCAACGGCTGCAGCCCGGCGATATCCTTGCGAAGAGGTTCATCATCGAAGCGGTGATCGGCGCGGGTGGCATGGGCACTGTCTTCAAAGCCCGCGACCTGCGCAGAGAGGAAGCACAGGACCGGCAGCCCTACGTGGCGGTGAAGACCCTCAACAGAGAAGTCCTGGCAAGAGACGATTCCCTGAAGATTTTGCAGCGGGAAGCACGGAAAGCGCAGAATCTCTCTCACCCGAACATCGTCAGGGTGTACGACTTTGACCGGGACGGGCCGACGCTGTTCCTGACAATGGAACTGCTGGAAGGCACAGCGCTCGATGAGTATATACGCCAGCATGGACTGTCAGGTTCATCGCTGGCTGACTTCACCCCCATACTGGCCCAGGTCGTCTCCGCCCTTCAATTCGCGCATGGCGAGGGGATCGTCCATTCCGACCTGAAGCCTTCCAACATCATCGTCCTGCCGAGTGGGCGCGTTAAGGTCATCGACTTCGGCATCTCCAGGGCGATCCCGATCGCCAACCAGCTGACATCCGATCGCACGACCTTCGATCTGAATGCGCTGGGCGCGCTGACGCCTGCCTATGCAAGCCCGGAGATGATCGACGGCTTCGATGCCGATCCGCGAGATGACGTATTCGCCCTCTCGTGCATCATCTACGAGACGCTGACCGCACGACACCCATTCGGGCGCACGCCGGCTTCGGTCGCGCGTGCGACAAACCTGGAGCCGAAGGCGCCCGGCAATCTTTCCCAGGCGCAATGGCGAGCGCTGCAACGCGGCCTTCGCTTCGAACGGGCGGCGCGAACCGCAAGCGTCGCGGAACTGTTGGCCGGATTGAACGGTTCGCTCAGATCCCAGCCTCCCGCACGGGTGCGCACCGCCGCCATTGCTGGGTGCGTGGCAGTGCTGGCTGCTGCGGCAGGGCTCTATGCGCTCTGGAACGAGGCGCCGCTGAACACTGCTGGGCGCAGCGCCTCGGAAGCCGCTGACAGCTCCGGACGACAGACCCAGAGTCTCGTAGGCACCTCAGGGACCGGTCAGGATCAGAAGGCGGCTGAGGACGCCCAGCGCCTGGCACAGCAGAAGGCGGCGGACGACGCCCAGCGGCTGGCGCAGCAGAAGGCCGAGGACGCCCAGCGACTGGCGGAGCAGCAGGCAGCCCAGGATGCGCAGCGCTTGGCGCAGCAGAAGGCAGCCGACGACACGCAGCGCTTGGCACAGCAGAAGGCAGCCGACGACGCCCAGCGACTGGCCGAGCAGAAGGCAGCCAGGGACGCGCAGCTTCTGGCGCAGGAGGCGCGACCCGACCAGATCGGCCCACCGCAGATCGCCGAGGCGCAGCGTCTTCTCACAGCGATGGGACTGAACACAGGTGGTGCCGATGGCAGGATCGGGCCGCGCACCCAGGAGATGTTGCGGGCGTTTCAGATAGCGACCGGGCAATCGCCGACAGGCGATCTGACCAACGCCCTCCTTGCTTCGGCGCGTCGCAACCCGCCGCCAGCCGCCACGCGGGCGAAGGGCCTGCTCACGCTCGCAGCAGAAGCGCGACGAGCGGGACGCACCGACGATGCGATCCGGCTATATGAGGCTGGGCTGAGGCTAGCCCCGTCAGGCGACGAGATGCTCACACTCGGCGATCTGTATCGGGACAAGAAGGACTACGAGGCCTCTCGGCGGACCTACGAGGCCGCTGCACGCAGCGGCGCTGCCGTCGCTGCTCCCGCCCGCCAGAGAATTGCAGCTCTGACTTCGGAGCAAGCCGCGCCGTCCCGCGCGCCCGAACGTGAAGTGGACAAGGAGGCGCAGCCAGCCGCTGGAAATCCCGCCAGCACGCAGGCGGCAAACGTGCCGGTCACCCCGGCGCTCGGATCAGCCGCGAACCGAGCCGGTTCGTTCGACGGCCTCTACCGCGGAACCAAGACGCCAGGATTCAATGCGCCCCAGTGCGACGCAAGGCCGGATGCCACGTGGCAGGTCAGCGACAACACGGTCACGGTGCAGTGGGGGAATGGTTATCTGAAGGGCCACATCGAGCAGGACGGAAGGTTCGAGGCAAGCCTGTTCGTCTACCTGCACCTGACCAGGCTCACGGGCAGAATCGAAGGACGAAAGCTGACCGCCAATCTTGACGATCCCAACTGCAAGTACCGATTTGATCTCACCAGGGAATAGCGATAGCGACACTCCCACCTGCACCGGCACTCTCGGCCGTGCTTACCGCGCCAGCGGCCGGTACTTGATCCGGTGCGGCTCGACCGACGCGTCGCCAAGGCGACGCCGCTTGTCCTCCTCGTAGGCTTCGAAGTTGCCCTCGAACCACTCCACCCGGCTGTCGCCCTCGAACGCCAGGATGTGCGTCGCCAGGCGATCGAGGAACCAGCGGTCGTGGCTGATGATCACCGCACAGCCGGCGAACTCGGTCAGCGCATCCTCGAGCGCGCGCAGCGTATCGACATCCAGGTCGTTGGTCGGCTCGTCCAGCAGAATGACGTTGTGCTCGGCCCTCAGCATCTTCGCCAAATGCACCCGGTTGCGCTCGCCGCCTGACAGAATGCCGACCTTCTTCTGCTGGTCCGGCCCCTTGAAGTTGAACGCCCCGACATAAGCCCGCGACGGCACGCCGCGCTTGCCCAGGTAGATCATGTCCTCGCCGCCACTGATCTCCTGCCATACCGAGTTGTTCGCGTTCAGGCTGTCGCGCGACTGATCGACGTAGCCCAGCTTCACCGTCTCGCCGATCCGCAGCGAGCCGCCATCCGGCTGTTCCTGGTCGATGATCATGCGGAACAGCGTGGTCTTGCCGGCGCCATTCGGGCCAATCACGCCGACGATGCCGCCGGGCGGCAGGCTGAAGCTCAGGTCGTCGATCAGCAGGTTGTTGCCGTAGCCCTTGCGCAGCTTCTCTGCCTGGATCACCACGTTGCCCAGGCGCGGGCCGGGCGGGATGACGATCTCGGCCACGCCGGCCGCCTGCTCCTGCGACTTCGCCAGCAGTTCCTCGTAGCGCTGGATGCGTGCGCGGTTCTTCGCCTGGCGCGCGCGCGGCGACGCGGCGATCCATTCCTGCTCCATAGCCAACGCTCGCTGGCGGGCGCTTTCCTCCTTCTCCTCCTGGGCGAGGCGCTTGCGCTTCTGCTCCAGCCAGGACGAGTAATTGCCCTCGAACGGATAGCCGCGGCCGCGCTCGATCTCCAGGATCCAGCCGGTGACGTTGTCCAGGAAGTAGCGGTCGTGGGTGACGATCATCACCGTCCCGGCATAGTCGCGCAGCGTGCGCTCCAGCCAGGCGACGCTCTCGGCGTCCAGGTGGTTGGTCGGTTCGTCGAGCAGCAGCAGGTCGGGCTTCTCCAGCAGCAGCCGGCACAGCGCTACGCGGCGCCGCTCGCCGCCCGACAGCGTGCCGACAGATGCATCCGCCGGTGGGCAGCGCAGCGCATCCAGCGCGATGTCCACCCGGCGGTCGAGGTCCCAGCCATCCTCGGCGTCGATCTTGGTCTGGAGGTCGGCCTGCTCGACCAGCAGCTCGTTCA
>DASSRN010000300.1:0-4441 GCA_035701785.1 Acetobacteraceae bacterium
GGGATCAACATCGCAGGCTGCTGGATCGCCGGCTGGCTTGGTGGGCGATACAAGAAGAACATCCTGCTGGGCCTGACCTATCTCGGACGATCGCTGGTTCTCGCGGTCTACTTCATGATCCCGCCGACGCCGACAAGCACCATTATATTCGCCGCTGCGATGGGCATGCTGTGGCTGGGCGTCATTCCACTTGTCTCGGGCTATGTGGCGGAGCTATTTGGCACGCGTTTCATGACCACGATCCTGGGACTGTCCTTCGTTATCCATCAGATGGGATCGGTGTTGGGCGCCTGGGGCGGCGGCCTGATCTTCGACGTATTCGGTTCCTACGACCTCGCCTGGAGGATCGGAGTGCTCATCGGCATTACCGCCGGCTTGGTGCAGATCATCTTCGGTGGGCCGGTGCGTCCAAGAATTGGCAGGCGGCCAGTGCTGGCGGCCGGCTGACCGCTACATCAGAAGATGCCGCACCTGGCCAGCTGACGGCTTTCCTTGTTGCGGCGGCGGCCGGTCGGCCAGGACCGCAGCCGCAGCCCCGATCGCAACCAAAACGACCGCCATGATGATGCCCACGAGCGCTGGCGGCTGACGCTGTCGCCGGCGTTTGCCGAAACGCTCGCTGGAAGCCAGGAACGGGTCCATTGGCCACCTCCCCGAACAGTCTGTCGCGGGTTAGCGCAGATGGGGTGTGTTCCGAATGAAAGCATTCACAGAAGAGCAGTGGCAGGATTGGTGTGCGTCGCCGGTGATGCAATCGTCGGCCGGTAAATCGATCCATCGTTCCCTCAGAAGAGTTTGACCCGCGATGGGGTGCCATTCTTGATCCACCCGGCTACCTTCCCGCGGGAATGGTCGCTCCGCCGGTTCACTACAACATCGATCGGCAGGTCGCCGCACCTGCTTCGGCGCTCTGGCTGTTCCTCACCACATACGCCCTGCTCTATGGCGCATTCGGCATGCAATCGCCGTTTGTCCCGGCGCTGTTGGGCGAGCGTGGATTGCAGGCGCAGGACATCGGGCTTGTGCTGGCGGCCGGCATGGTCGTTCGCGTGCTCGCCGGTCCGGTTGTTGCACATGTCGCCGATCGGCTGCGACGGCACAGGCTGATCCTGTGCGGCTGCGGCCTGTTCGCTGCTCTGGCGAGCGTCAGCTTTGTGCTTGTGTCCAGTCTTGCAGGCCTGCTTTCCGTCGCGTTGGTGCATGCGGCCATGCTGGGGCCGATCGCGCCGATTTCGGATGCGCTCGCCGCGACGGCGGCGCAGGCGAGCAGATCGGGCACCCGACGGGGCTTCGACTACGGATGGCTGCGCGCTGCCGGCTCCGCAGCGTTTGCGCTGGGCGCATTGGTAAGTGGCTGGCAGTCCAGCGCGGCCGGACTACCCGCAGCGATATGGAGCAGCGGTGCACTGCTGTTCGTGGGCGGCGCCGTCGCGCTGCGGTTGCCGGGCCTCCCGATAGCCAGATCGCCCGCAGGCGGCCTTCGTGCGACGATGCTGCGCGACGGCATTCTGCTGCTGCGACTTCCGGTATATCGCCGGATCCTGCTCGCCGCCGCGCTGCTCGGGGGCAGCCACGCGCTGCACGACTCCTTCTCGGTGATCCGCTGGCGCAGTGCGGGAATCGACTTCTTCACCGTCAGCGCCCTGTGGTCTGAATCGGTGTTCGCCGAGGTGGTGGTGTTCCTGTTGATCGGGCCGTGGCTGCTGCAGCGGATCGGCCCCGGCGGTTCGATGGTGCTCGCTGCGGGCGCCGGTGTCCTCCGCTGGACCATCGCTGCGTTCACCACATCCGTCGGGTTGCTGGCGTGCATCCAGCCGTTGCACGGGCTGACCTTTGCGCTGTTTCACCTGGCGGCAATCCGGCTGATCGTGGCCGTGGCGCCGATCCGCCTGGCGGCGACGGCGCAGGCGCTCTACGGAACACTCAGCGTCGGCCTGGCGATCGCGTTGCTGACATTCGCGTCGGGCCTGCTCTACGCGAGGCTTGGTGGCGAGGCCTTTCTGCTGATGGCGGCGCTCTGTCTTCTCGCCCTGCCGCTCTGCGCCGGGCTGCGCGCTCACGGTGATCCGGTTGCCACGTGAGCGCCGCCGTTATCAGGCCTGGCTGCGCACCAGCCCACCAGGCAGTGCACCGGTCGGCTTGCCGTTGCGATAGGTGACCTGCCCGGCCTTCACCGTCGCCACGTAGCCGCGTGCCTTCTGCAACAGGCGGCGCCCGCCGGCAGGCAGATCAATCACCATCTCCGGACGTTCCAATGCCAGGTTGGCGAAGTCGATGACGTTGATGTCGGCTTTCATGCCTGGCGCGAGCAGTCCGCGGTCGGCAAGGCCGGCGAACCGTGCGGGCTCACGCGTCTGACGACGCACGAGGTCAGGGATGTCCATGCGGTCGGCGCCGCGGTCGCGGCCCCAGTAGCTGAACAGGAAGGTGGGGAACGACGCGTCCGAGATGAACGCCACATGCGCGCCGCCGTCGCTGAGGCCGGGGATGACATGCTGTTGCGCGTACATCTGCTTCACCGGCTCCAGGTTGTAGTCGGCGTAATTGACGATGCAGGCGAAGATGAAGCCGCGGCCGTCATCTTCGATCAGCATGTCGTAGGCCACTTCCTGTGGCGTGCGGCCGTCGCGCCTGGCAATTGCGGCGACCGAGTCCTCGCGGGCCGGCGTGTAGTTCAGCGGATCGCTGAAGCGGAACATGCGCTCCCAGCCGATGCGGGTCAGCAATGACCAGGTGTTGAACTCGGCTGGGTCTTCGGTGGTGATCTTCGCGCGCACCGCCGGGTCACGCATCGCGGCGACCCGTTGGTCCAGCGGCAGATGGGCGATCGAATGATACGTGCTGGTGCCGGCGAACGGGTTCTGGCTGCCGGAAAGGCCAAGCAGGGCGCCGATCGGGCGCGGTGGCGCGACACAGCGGATCGGCAGACCGTCGGTGGCGGCCTGCGTGGACAGTAGCAGCAGATCCTGCCATGCGCTGGTCCGGTCATGCCGCTGGTTCAGCGAGAACACCAGTGGGCGACCGCACGCCTGCATCACGCGGCGCACCATGGCGAATTCCGTCGCAGGATCTGGGGTATTCCAATCAGAGGTCATCTCGATGAAGCCCTTGCCGGCGTCCTTCAGCCCCATGGCGATGCCGGTAAGTTCCGCCTCCTGGGCGCGCAGCGTCGGTGTGGGATCGCCCGCAAGCGTCTTGTGCGCAATCGTGCGCGAGGTGGAGAAGCCGAACGCGCCGGCGCGTACCGCATCGGCGGTGATCTCGCGCATCTGCGCGATGTCCGCCTGGTTCGCATCTTCCAGGGTCAACGCGCGATCGCCCATGACGTAGACGCGCATCGGCGCGTGCGGCAGCAGCGCGCAGAAGTCGATGTCGTGGCTGCGGCGCTCCAGCGCGGTGAGGTAGTCGGCGAAGCTCTCCCAACTCCAGTCGAGGCCCTCGTGCAGGCAGGGACCGGGTATGTCCTCGACGCCTTCCATCAGCGCGATGACGGCATCCTGCGTGTTGCGCCGCACCGGCGCGAAGCCCACGCCGCAATTGCCCATCACCACTGTGGTGACGCCGTGCCAGGACGACGGAGCAAGCCGCGAGTCCCACATCGCCTGGCCGTCGTAATGGGTGTGGATGTCGATGAAGCCGGGTGTGACCGACAGGCCGTCGGCGTCGATCTCTTCATGGCCGCGGCCGGAGACTGTGCCGACTTCGGCGATACTGCCGCTATTGACCGCGATGTCGCCGCGGAAGGGAGCACCGCCATTACCATCCATGATATTGCCGCCGCGGATGACGAGATCGAATTCGCTGGCCATGTCCTGGGTTCCCTGATTGCTTGGCGGCAGTGTCATGCCGGACGGCGGTGGGGACAAGTCTCCCGCGCGGCAGCGCTGGCGTGCGATAAGTGGCCAGCATTGGGGGTGAGGACATGACTGGACCGCAGAGTGCGAAGGACACACCCTTTGTCCTTGAAGAAGCGACGATCGAGCAGTTGCACGAAGCGATCCGTTCCGGCCAGACCACCTGCGTTGCCGTCGTACGGCACTACATCGAGCGAGCCAGGGCCTACAACGGCGTTGCCAGCTTACTCGTCACTGAAGATGGCGAGGCGATTGGAGAGTCATCAGGTGCAGTGCGTGCACAGGCGCCGCTGCATTTTCCAACCGGGACGGTAAGAGCGTCGGACATCCTGCCGGACCTCGATAAATATCGTGGTCCGCCGCTCGAATTCGGACGCATGGAGCCAACCGCGTCTGATCCCGACGTCGAGCAGCAATACGGCATGATAACCGGCATCGAGGACGGCGGGCAGCTGAATGCGCTGGCTACGCTGAACATCCGCGGCGAGCGTTCAGCCACCTGCAAAGGCGAGTTCGACCGCCACCCGTCGCAAGGACCGCTGCCGCCTGGCACACCGCCGGTCTGCGAGGTGTTCCGTCATCTGCCC
>DASSRN010000301.1:0-7129 GCA_035701785.1 Acetobacteraceae bacterium
CGCGCACCAGCACCACCATGTCGAACCCCAGGCAGCGCCGCGCCAGACGCGTGCCGATGCGGCCGAAGCCGACGATCAGCACCGTCTTGCCGGACAGCTCCATCGGCAGGCCACCATGGCGATCCGCCCAGGTGCCCTTGCGCACCAGCGCATCCAGCGCCGGCGTGCGTTTCGCCAGCGCCATCATGAGATGGAATGCGTGCTCGGCAACCGACGTGGAATTCGCGGTGCCTGCAACCATCAGCGGCACGCGACGCGCGGTCAGCGCTGGCACCTCGACCGCATCGAAGCCGACGCCGATGCGCGCCACCACTTCCATGACCGGCGATGCGTCGAGCTCCGCCTGACGGTACGGCGTGCCGCCGAGTGCAATGCCAGCGACGTCGGACAGCATCGGCAACAACTCGGCCTGCGAGATGGATGCAGGAAACTCAACCACCTCGATGTCGTCGCGCTGCCGCAGCAAGGACACGCCTTCCTTGCCCATCGTGTGCGGCACCATCACCTTCTTGCGGTTGGAAGCCATCGAACGTCCTCAGAGTTTCTGTTGCAGGCTGGCGATGTAGCTACGGTTGTGCGTCGGCGCCAACATCACCTCGCTCATCACCACATGCTTCGGCAGGCAGGCGATGTAGCGGATCAGGTCGCCGCAATCCTCCGGCTGCACCATGCGTGCGCGCTCTTCCGGCCCGACCGGATTGGGCCGCTTGTCGAGGATCGGCGTCGCCACCTCGCCAGGCAGGAACACGGTGGAGCGGATGCCGTTGATGCATTCCTGCATGTTGATCGAGTGGCTCATCGCCACCACGCCGTGCTTCGCAGCGCTGTAGATCGGTCCAGGAAAACCACCGACGATGCGGCCGGCAATCGAGGCGGTGTGTATCAGCAGCCCATCCTTCTGCACGCGCATCAGCGGCAGCGCGACGGTCACGCAGTACAGCGCCTGCGACAGATTGCCCTGTACCAGCGTATCGATGCCCTCCGGCGTCAGCTTGTCCCAGTGTCGGTCAACGATGTTCACGCCGGCGTTGTTTACCAGGACGTCGAGCCGTCCCAGCGTGCTGCGGATGAACGCGCCGACCTCTTGCACCTGCTTCGCATCGGTGAGTTCAGCTGGCTGTACGAATGCCTCGCCGCCCTGCTGGCGGATGCGTGCGGCGACGCGATCCAGTTTCTCGGCCGTACGGCCGGTGAGGACGGTGGTGGCGCCTTCGTCGGCCAGCGCGAGCGCGGCGGCCTCGCCGATGCCGCTGCCCGCGCCGGTGATCCAGGCGATCTTGCCCGCGAGCCTTGGCATCGCTGTCTCCTTCCCGCTGCGATCTTGCGTGGGCGGCATTCAACGTGTTTGCCTGCACGGGGGCAAGTGAGGGAGGCGTCGATGGCGATCGTGCTGACCGAGCGTGGCGAGATGTCGCTGGCCGCGACCGACGGGCTTTGGCTTTCTTCTGGCGATGCCGAACGCGCCACAGGCTGGACACTGAAGCCGGAAGGCATGTGCCAGGACGAGATGTGCGTGCCGATGCCGGTGCGCGACGGCCGCGTCGATGTGGCGGCGTTCTGGCGCAGGCTGGATCGGCCGGTGCTCAGCGATGCGGCACGCGGGACCTGGGTGCTTGGCGCCGGCGCCGAACAGCGCAACAACGCCATGGCCGGATTGATGGCACCGGACTTCACGCTGCCCGATGTATCCGGCATGCCGCACACGTTGTCGGCCTTGCGAGGCAGCAAGGTATTCCTGTGTACCTGGGCCTCCTGGTGAGGCTGTCGCTTTGACTTGCCCGTGTGGCAGCAACTGTTTGACAGCCTGAAGCCAGAAAAGTTCATGGTGGTAGCGATCGCGGAAGAGAGCCGCGGTGCCGAACACGCACGGCAGTGGATTGAGCAGGCGAAGGCGGAGTACTGGTGCCTGATCGATACCGAACACCGTGTCGCCGACCTATACGGCATGGTGAATGTGCCGCAGGCAGTGTGGATCGACGAGGCAGGCCACATCGTGCGACCGCCGGAGACTGCTGGATCCACTGATCATTTCCGCCAGATGGACCTCACCACGCGGACGCTGGCTCCGGCGCTACAGGCGGCGCGCGACGCGGCGCGTGCGGCGTACCTGGATGCAGTGCGCGATTGGGTACGGACCGAAAGCCATGCGCTTCCCGCCGATGCAGCACGCGGACGGCTGCCGCAGATCACGCCGGAGATCGCGCTGGCGCACGCACACTTCCGGCTAGGTGTGTGGCTGCGCCGGCATGGCAATGCGGGGGAGGGCGATGCGCATCTGACGCAGGCGAGCCGGCTGCATCCGGAGTCATGGATCATGTGGCGTCAGGCGGCGGACCTGGACGAGGTGGGCAAGGCGAGCAGCGCGGCGTTCTGGCAACGCGTGCAGGCGCTGGGAGACAAGCCGTACTATCCGCCGCCGGACCTGACTGCTTAGGCGATCTCAGCCTTTCGGCTTGCAGAACGCGTCGAGTGCACTGACTTCCTTGCGCCCGCCGTCATAGTCGGCGGCGAGGCGTTCGTACAGCCTGGCTGCGCCCTCGTAGAAGTGCCGCCCGGCGGGATCCTCGCCGACGAACTGCGCGATCTCCTCCATCTCGGCGACCCAGCGATAGGCCTTCGAGTACATGCCCGGCACCTGGCGTGTCAGCCAACCGAACAATGCAGGCTGACTGGACGACAGTTCCGCCTTCAGGGCATCGGCCGTGCCGGCGCGCGTGGCGGCCAGCAGCATAGCGGTGCCGAGCGCAGTGAAGCCCTTGGTGATGCCGGCGTACGACATCTTCATCGCCGAGGCAGCGCCGATCGGACCAGGCTGGATCGGCATCTCAAGGCCGAACTTCGTCAACACCGCAACACGATCGGCGCCTTCGCCGGACAGGTAGATGCGGGGGCTGTAGCCTGCCTTCGGCGGTCCGCCGATGATGCCGCCATCGACGAATGTCGCGCCGGTCTCCTGTACCACGCGCGCGATGCGCAGCACGGTAGCGGGATCGAGCGCGTTGCAGTCGGCGTACACCGGCTTCTTCGCTGCGGCGCGCAGCGCGGGCGCGAGACGTTCTGCAAGACCCAGCGCATCACCCGGCGGCAGGATCGACAGGATGATGTCGCATGCGGCGATCTGTTCGTCGGATGCGCCAACCATGCCGGCCGTCTTGGCACGTGCCTTCGTGGCTTCGCTGCGCCCGGTCAGCAAAGTGCGCACCTCGAGGCCGTTCTCCACCAGGCGTCCGCCTACGCCACTGCCCATCATGCCCGGCGCAATCACTGCGACAATCGGTTGCATCGCCTGTCTCCTTGTCTATGCCAGCACGCCGAGTGAACGCAGTCGGCCGATCTCGTCGGTGGAATAGCCGGCATCGCGCAGCACGCCTTCGCTGTGCTGGCCCACTTTGGGTGCGTAGCGCGGTGCGACCTTGGTCTCGCCATCCAGATGGAACGGGCTGGACACGGTCAGCACCTTGCCATCGTCGAACGGCACCAGCGCGCCGATCGCCCGCATCTGCTCATCGTCCGCCACGTCGTCGGTCTGCGCCACCACGCCGAACGTCACGCCCACGCTGTCGAGGATCTTGCGCCAGTCCGCCATGTCGCGCGTGGCGAACACCACATCAAGCTCGGCCACCAGCGCCGCAGCATTCTGCTTGCGTGCCTCCTTGGTGGCGAAGCGCCGATCGTGCGTCAGGTCCTCGAGGCCGATCGCGTTGAGCAACGGCGTCAGTTGCCGGTCCTCGTTGAACAGCGCCATGATGAACCATCGCCCATCACGGCAGCGATAGTGATTGGCGAGCGCATTCGGCGCGTGCTCACGCGTCGGCCGGTGCGGCACGGGTTCGCCGAACAGCCGCGTCTGCACGAAGCAGCCGTTAGCCCACAGGCCGTTCTGCAGCAGCGATGACCGCACCACACCGCCGAGTCCGGTCTTCTCGCGGCGATATAGCCCGGTGACAATGGCGGCGTACAGCCCCGTGGCGCTGGGGTGGTCGCCCATGCCCGGCGCCGACCGGGCCGGCACTGTATCCACATCCGCACGCACGGCGTCCATCAGTCCGGTGCGCGCCCAGTACGCGGTGGAATCGAAGCCGGTCTTGGCGGCCTCATCGCCAGCCTCGCCATAGGCGGTGAACGAGGCGTAGATCAGCCGCTCGTTCAATGGCAGCAGGTCGGCGGGCGCCAGCTTCAGGCGATCGCGCACCGGCAGCGGGAAGTTGGTGATGAACACATCGGCGTCGGCGGCAAGGCGATATAGCACCTCGCGGCCGGCGTCGTGCTTCAGGTCCAGTGCCAGGCTGCGCTTGTTCCGCGACGTGAGCTGCCAGTAGTAGTCATTGTTCGCGCCACTGGCGCTGCGTCCACGCCAAGGATCGCCAGTGCCGGGCGGTTCGATCTTGATCACGTCAGCGCCGAAATCCGACATGATGGTGGCGGCTGCTGGTCCGGCGATCCAACTGGCGCAGTCGATGACCTTGAGGCCGGAGAACAGGTGTTCGGACATCGCTTACGGCTTCTGGTTGCTGAAGATGATCGTGCCGGATGCAGCGAACATGCCACCGACACCGTGGCAGACGGAGATCCTGGCACCTTCGATCTGCGCCGGTGCAATGCCACGCATCTGCCGCACGCTCTCCTGCAAGGCGTACATGCCATACATGCCAGAATGCATATACGACAGCCCGCCGCCATTGGTGTTGAGCGGCAGCTTGCCGCCGATCGCCGTGTTGCGCTCGGCGATGAAACGCCCTGCCTCGCCGCGCGGCACGAAGCCAAGGTCCTCCAGCCCGAACAGCGGCAGATGGGCGAACGCGTCGTAGATCATCAGGTGATCGACGTCCTTGTGCGTGATACCGGCCTCACGGAAAGCGGTCGGACCGGCAACGCTGAACGCGCGCGAACTGGTGAAGCTCTCCATCTGGCTCACCATCGGCGTTTCGACGCTTTCGCCTGTGCCAAGGATGTAGACCGGCTTTGTGGGAAAGTCCTTCGCCCGATCGGAGGAGGTGAGGATCAGCGCGCCGCCGCCATCGGTGACGAGGCAGCACTGCAACAGCCGCAGCGGATAGGCGATCATGCGCGAGCCCAGCACGTCCTCGACCGTGATCGGATCGCGGAACGTCGCGCGCGGGTTCTTTCCCGCCCACTCACGCTGCACGACAGACACCATGGCAAGCTGCTCGTGCGTCACGCCATAGGTCTTCATGTAGCGAAGCACCGGTATCGGAAACAGGCTGGGCGGACCCATCGGGCCGAACGGCTGCTCAAATTGCCCGTTCAGCGATGACGGCGTCACCGAACGCGGCGGATTGCCGACGCGCGAGCGGCCGCTCTCGCCATGCGTCACCAGGATGGTCTTTGCCAGCCCCGCCTCGATCGCCGCGGCAGCGTGGCGCACGTGGATCATGAAGGAGCAGCCGCCGACCGAGGTACCGTCGACCCAGGACGGGGTGATGCCGAGATAGTGGGCGATCTGCACCGGCGTCTCGCCGGCGGTGGCGACGCCATCGATGTCCTTCGGCTTCAGGCCGCAGTCCGCCATCGCGTTGAGTGCGGCATCGGCGTGCAGCTGGATCTGCGACATGTCGGGGATGACACCGAGCTTCGTGGTCTCTGCCGCGCCGACGACGGCAACTGTGTTGTGTGGCATTGCGTCAGCCTTTCGCCGGACGGAAGAATGCAAGCGTGATGTCGTCGTTCTGCCTGGCGAACACGACCTCGAGCGGCATGTCGAGCTGCAGCGCCTCAGGCGTCTGCGCGCATTCGACGATGTTGGTCATCATGCGCGGGCCCTCCGCGAGCTTCACCACGGCGATCGCATATGGCGGCTCGAAGCCGGGCACCTTGCGGTGATGGATCACATAGCTGTCGAGGATCGCGCGTCCGGAAGCGGCGAATACGCTGACCTTGCGCGACGCGCATTTCGGGCAGAACGGTCGCGGCGGGAAATAGGTGTGGCTGCATTCGTCGCAACGCTGCAACCGCAGTTCGCCGGCACGCGTACCGTCCCAGAAGTGCTTCGTCTCGGGCGTTGGTTGGGGCAGGGCGCGACCTGGCTCGGGCATCGACGTATCCTCGGTTCAGTTGGGAGTGCGGCGACCGGCGACGTAGGTGGCGCCTTGCGGGCCGGCGTGCTCGGCGTGACGGCAGCCGTGGGTCATGTTGAAGGTGTCGCCGACCTGGTAGGTGCTGCGCTGGTCACCGACGACTACCGTCATTTCTCCGGCCACGACCAGCAGGCGGGCGTCGAAGTCGTGTGCATGTTCCGGATTGATCGCGTCTGGCTGCATGGTGTTGACCACGATCTTGTAGCCGTCGCGCTGCAACTCGGCTTCGAATTTACTGCGTTCCATGGCGGGCACCTCCCCTTTGGTTCTGGCAGGCTAAAGCCATTGGCGCACTGCTGGCAACGCAGGTGCACATGCTCAGTTCTTGTCGATGTTCCAGTAGACGATGACCGGTGACGCGAGCAGCCCGGTTACGTTGGTGCGCAGAGCGACTGGCTGGTCATATTGCCCCAGCACACGATACGGCTGCACTTCGGCCAGGTAGCGATGCAGCTTGTCCAGTGCCGCGGGACGATCCGCGTCGCTGGCATCGAGGAACGCTTGGCGCAGGTCTTCCGCATGCTGGTCGCATGGCCAACCGGCGAAGTTCTTGCGATCGCAGCTCATGTTGGTTCCGAGGTTGGTCAGCGGATGGTGCATCGTCGGGCCGGACGCACCGGTGACGAACAGATTCCAGCCGCCAGATGAAGGCGGTCCCTGGTTCGCTTGGCGTCCCGCCGTGGTGCCCCAGTCGGCCCAGATGATGTCCACGTTCATGCCAGCCTGCTGCATCTCGTCGGCCACCACCTCCGCCATGTGGCCGATCCAGGGGATCTCGTGCGTCGATGGGAACACCAGTTTCTCGCCATGATAGCCGGCCTCGGACAACAACGCCTTGGCTTTCACCAGGTCGGGCTTGAAATCCTGTGTGCCGACCTCGGTGCCGTAGGGTCCGCCGCAGATGTAATAGGCGTTGCACGGTTTCCAGAACTTCTCGTCGCCGAAGCCGGCCGCCATCACGTCGGCCTGGTTCACGATGTAGGCCAGCGCCAGTCGCGCCTTAGGATTGTCGAACGGAGGAAACAGCGAATTTG